>DATHCO010000096.1:0-8963 GCA_035319505.1 Steroidobacteraceae bacterium
ACGGGCGGCGGCGCATAGGTCACGGGCGGCGGCGAGTAGGTCACGGGCGGCGGCGAGTAGTAAGCCGGCGGGGGCGTGTACGCGGGCGGCGCATAGTAAGCGGCGGGCGGGGTATACACCGGGGCCGCAGCCACGGGTGCAACGGGCGCGCTGGATGCCGCCGCGGCGGCGATCGCAATGGGGAGCGCTACCAGCGCCGCGGCCGGCCCGAACAGGGCATGACCCAACCCCCAGTGAAAGAGTCCGTGGCCGAGCCCGTGCACCGCGGCGGCAGCCGGCGCAACGGGAATCGAAGCAAGGGCAACTGCAGCGGTCGCCGCGCAAATTGTCTTCCGGAATCCGAGCATGGCTGGCTCCCAGGCGGTGAAGGGAGCCCAGCATAGTCCCGTAGCCGGTTGAAACGCAACGGTACCGTTTCATTAAAGCGCGGTAATCTTCGACCCGTTTGCTGCGAGCGCGCACAGCACAGCGCCGCTCGCCGGACAATTGCGCGCCGATCCGGATGCACACGGCGACCTGCGGCCCTCGCCGCAAGTCGCTGGCGTTCGACAACGGGGCGCTTACCGGGCTCCTCGTGAAGACGAATCTCGTCGACCATTGAGCCGGTGGCGCGGTCGCCCCCTCCTAGAGACATCGCCCTCCATCCACCTCCAGGGCAACTCCGGTCACCATGGCGGCATCGTCCGAGCAGAGATACGCCGCGGCAGCTCCCATATCGGCCGGCAACGACAGCCGGCCCAACGGGATCGACGCGACCATTCTGGCGCGTGCTTCGGGTGTGTCTTCGCCCATGAACGTCGCGAGGAGCGGCGTCTCGCCGGCTACCGGATTGATCGCGTTCACGCGGATACGAAACGCAGCGAGCTCGATGGCCATCGCGCGTGTGGCCGCGATCATCCAGCCCTTGCTGGCGTTGTACCAGGCGAGCCCGGGCCGCGGGCGAATCCCTCCGGTGGAGGCGACGTTGAGGATGGCGCCTCCTCCGGCGCGCTTCATCGCCGGCACGAAGGCACGCGCGGTGAGAAACACCGAGCGCACATTCACCGCGAGCAATTCGTCGAAAATGCCCGGATCGAGCTCATCGAGGGGTATCGGGCGGTGGCCGATCCCGGCATTGTTCACCAGGATGTCGAGTCGCGGAAATCTTTCCAGAATCGTCCCGCTCATCTGCGCGACCGATGCTTCGTGCGATACATCGGCATGCACGGCGATGGCTGAGGACCCGAGCTCGCGCGCAAGCGCCGTGGCTTTATCGCCATCCCTGTCGACAATCGCGACGGTTGCGCCTTCCTTCAGGAAGCGCCGGACGATGCCTTCGCCGAAACCCGAGGCCCCGCCGGTCACGAGCGCAGTGCGACCGGCGAGTCGTCCCTCAACCATGGTAGGCGACCACCGTCTTCAGACTCGAGAAGGAATGGAGTGCCGCCATCCCCTTCTCACGCCCGTGACCGGATCGACCCACGCCGCCGAACGGCAGCTCCACTCCGCCCCCCGCGCCGTAATTGTTGAGAAACACCTGGCCCGCCTTGAGACGCCCGGCGAGCCTCAGCGCCCGCTGCCCGTCGCGTGTCCACACGCTCGCGACCAGACCGTAGGGCGTGCCATTCGCAATCTCGATCGCCTGCTCCTCGGTGTCGAAGGGAATCATCACGACGACCGGCCCGAATATCTCCTCTTGGGCGAGCCGGTGTGCGGGTGGCACATCGGCGAACAGCGCGGGAGCCGTGTAGTAGCCCCCGGGAGGCGCCTCGGGGATGATCTCGCCTTGCGCCACCCAGTTGAGCTCGGCCTTTCCTGAGGCAAGATAGTCCTCGACCACCGATCGCTGGCGAGCGCAGATGAGCGGCCCCGCCGCAAGATCTAACCACGCCGGACCGACTTTGAGCGCTCGGAACCGCTCGGCGAGTCGGCTCACCAGCTGCCGGTAGATACCCCCCTGCACGAGAATGCGAGAGCCGGCCGAGCAGGTTTGCCCGGCGTTCTGGACGCCGGCCGAGACGAGAAACGGCAGCGCCCGCTCGATGTCCGCATCGTCGAACAGGATCTGCGGCGACTTACCTCCGAGCTCGAGCGTGACCGGCACGGCGTGGCGGGCCGCCGCGGCCTGCACGGCGGCCCCGACCTGCGTCGAGCCGGTGAAGGACAGATGATTCACCCCCGCATGGGAAGCGAGTGCGTTTCCCGCCGTCTCACCCCTGCCGGTCACCACATTCAGCGCGCCGGCTGGCAAGCCCACCTCGTGCACGATGCGGGCAAGCGCGAGCGCGGTGAGGCTCGCCTCCTCCGCGGGCTTGAGCACGACCGCATTACCCATCGTGAGCGCGGCCGCGACCGAACGGCCAATGATTTGCATCGGGTAGTTCCACGGAATGATGTGACCCGTGACGCCGAGGGGCTCGAGCCGGGTAAACGCGGTGTAGCCGGGTAGGTAGGGAAGAGTGTCGCCGTGAACTTTGTCGGCGGCGCCCCCGTAGAATTCGAAATACCGAGCGAGCGCGCGTGCATCCGCTCGAGCTTCACCGATGGGTTTGCCCACATCGAGGCTCTCGAGCTCGGCCAGCCACTCTGCTTGTGCGCCGATTGCGCGACCGATCTGTTGGAGTAACCGGCCTCGCTCCGCAGGGGCCGCGGCGCCCCACGGACCTGCGAGTGCGGAGCGCGCCGCGGCGATTGCCTCATCGACATCGGACGCGCAGGCCGCCGCGATGTCGCCGACCGTCGCACCGGTCGAGGGGTCCTCGACCTCGAGCCGCGCATCGGCTCGAGCTCGCCGCCACGTGCCGCCGATGAAAAGCCCCGTGTCGGGCATCGGAACCGCTACCTGCCTGATCTTGGCCGCCATCTCACTCCTCGCCGTGTCCTCGCCGTTAGCCCTAGCGCCGCCCTCTCAGGCCGGCAATGGCTCACCCCGCGTCTCGAGGCCGAGCGGCACGAGCGCCACTCCTGCCAGAAACGCGATGGCCGTCGCAGCCACCGGTACGCCGACGCTCCCGTAGCCGTGCACGCCCGCACCGACCAAAAAATTGACGCCGGCGCCGACAAAGCGGCCAAAGGAGGTCACGAACGCAAACGCGGTGGCGCGTACCTCGGTCGAATACTGCTCGGGCAGCCACAGGCTGTAAATGGCGAAGTTGCCGCCGAAGAATCCGAGCAAGGAGAGGCTCCCGATGAAGAGCGCGAGCGCGCCCGCGGTCGCATAGAAAGCGACACCGAAGCTAAATCCGATGCATCCGGCCATGCCGATAAAATACAGCGCGAGCGCTCCTCGCCTCCCCACCCGGTCGGCGATCGCCGGGGCAGCGAGACAGCCGAGGCAGGTGCCGACCGACAAGAGCCCCGTGCCAAACGATGCCAGACGCGCAGCCTCCGGCGCGCTGTGGCCGGCCTGCTTTGCCAGGGTCACGATGGCAGAGGGCTCATACACGGCGCCAGCCCACAGGCCGATGATCGAGATGGTGACGAGGCCGGCATTCACCCAGGTGCGGCGGCGGTATTCGGGCGCGAAGATGCGCTTGAGAGGCGCCGTGCGGCGCGCGATCGTCGCCACCCGAACCCATCGGTCGGACTCGCGAAGCCTCGCGAGCATGTAGAGCGCGAGGAGCACCGGCCCGCCGCCGCAGAGAAACATGGCGCGCCAGCCGAAGCGTGCGCCGACGGTGAAATTGAGCGCCGCGGCCAGAAAGAAGCCCACGTAGTAACCGGTCTGCAAGTAGCCGGCTCCCATCCGGCGACGAGACTCGGGCCAGTTCTCGGCGACATACGTTCCGGCGAGCGCCCACTCCCCGCCGATACCGACGCCGGCCAGAAAGCGAAAGATTCCGAGCTCCCAAACGTTCTGCGCGAGCGCGGCGGCCCCGGTAAATAGCGCATACCAAGCGACTGCAGCGGCCAGCGTGCGCGTTCGTCCCCAGCGGTCGGCGAGCGGTCCCCAAACGAGCGAGGAGCCCCAACCCAGCAGAAACACGGCAAACAGTACCGAGCCTGCGAAGCCGACCTGCGAGGGCGTGGCGGGGAGTCCCGATCGGGGCAGGAGCTCGCCGAGCGCCGGCGCGAGCACCAGCGCGAAGATGAACGAATCCATGCCATCGAGCGTCCAGCCCAGCCACGCGGCCCAGAATCCGCGCACTTGCGCAGGCGTCAACCGTACCCGAGCGGGCATCACAGGAGCGGTCCTTGGCGGCACGAGCGCATCTTACGGTGAGCGCGCGACCCTCGCGATAGCGCGCATGGGCCGTCGCGCCCCGTGAATTGACAGCCCTGGGAGGCTGTGGCAATAGTGCCCGGCTCCAGGAGTCCCCGTCGAGGCATGGCATATGCACGGGCCGATCGCTTACGACTCGATCGCGAGGCTGATCTCGACCATCGGCAAGCCGTCGTTTCCGGCGGAGTACTTCAGCGTCTTTCGAGATCCCTTTCACATCCAGCAATGCACGGTGTTCGCATTTCGCGGCGAGGCCTCGCCGACACCGCTCATCGTCGAGGTCGAGTCCGCCGACATGCGCAGCATCGCGCAGGTCACGACCGGCCGCTATGTGTGCGAAGGCTTCGAGCGCGATCCCAACATCCGCTGCGCGAGCCGGGGGCCGCGTCCGCGGGTCTCCACCCTCGACGTCGACCAGATCGAGGATCGCGGTTATCGACACGAGTACTATGAAACCGGCGGTCTCGCACACGAGCTGATTCTCATCGGCAACGCCGGCAATGTGCGTTACTACTCGAGCTTCTACCGCACACAGGGCGAGGACGAGTTCAGCCTGGAGGACCGGCTGGCGCTTCAAGAGGTGGCGAACCTCACGATCCAGACCCTGCATCGTCACGCCGACTGTGCGAGCCGCGATATTCCGGCCGGGGTTCCGCAGAAAGCGAGTGCGGACGCACGCAAGCTTGCGCTCGAGCATCTGCGTGACGTGCTGTTGCGCGAGCCGCAGAGCTTGACGCCGCGCGAAGCGGAGGTCTGCGCGGCGATCGTCCTCGGGTACTCGACGCTCGCGATCGGCTTGAACTGCGGCATTTCGATCAACACGGTCGCCACGCATCGCAAACGCGCCTATGCGAAGCTCGGCATCTGCAGCCAGAATGATCTGTTCTCTCGCTACTTTGCGGCCGTGGCGCGCCACCGCGCGCAGCTCGCTCCCTGATCGCCCGCGCAGTCACCCCGTGAGGGTATCGACGGCGCGCGCCTCGAGCTGAAGATGAGCGCTCGTTCGCTCGAGACGAGCTGGGCTCGAAGGGAGGCTCTTGGACGACACATCCGCTGAGGCGCCGCGTCCGCTCGCGCCCGCCGGTCGCCTGCGGCGCGAGAGCCTCGGAGTGATCGCGGTGACCTTCTTCGTGGTGTCCGCCGCCGGGCCACTGGTGGCGATGGCCGGCGGCATCCCGGTGGCAATGCTGTTCGGCAACGGCGCCGGCACGCCGGCGCTCTTTCTCGCCGCCATGTTGATTCTGTGCCTTTTCTCGGTCGGCTACACCGCCATGGCGCGCCACGTTCAGGACGCCGGCGCCTTCTATGCCTTTGCACGCCGCGGCCTGGGCGAGAGAGCGGGGGGCGCAACGGCCCTGGTCGCGCTACTCTCCTACAACGCGCTGCAGATATCGCTCTACGGCATGCTCGGAAGCGCACTCAACGAGCTGCTGATGCCCATCCTCCACCGCCGCCTCGCCTGGTGGGTGTACGCGCTCGCGGTCCTTGCCGTCATCGCCTCCCTGGGTTACCGCCGGGTCGACCTCTCCGCGAGGATCCTGGGAGTCTTGGTCGCCTGCGAATATCTCGTCGTGCTGGTGCTCGATTGGGGAATCGTGATGCACGGGGGAGCGGGCGGACTGAACGTGAGGCCTTTCCTGCCGTCGACGTTCGCCACGGGTGCTCCCTGGACCGGCCTCATGCTGTGCTTCTCCGCTTTCCTGGGGTTCGAGGCGACCACCATTTACAGCGAGGAAGCGCGCAACCCGGCGCGCACGATTCCGATCGCCACGTACTGCTCGGTGCTGCTGATCGGGGCCTTCTACACGCTCTCGACGTGGGCGGTGGTGATCGGTGCCGGGGTCGATGCGACGCTTCCGATGCTGAACCAGCTCGGAGACCCGACGCGATTGCTCTTCGTTCTCTCCGACCATTACGTCGGCCCCTTGCTCTCGCAGGCGATGCGCGTCCTGTTCGTCACGAGCATCTTTGCGGGCTTGCTCGCCTTTCACAACGCGATCGCTCGCTACCTGTACGCCACCGGACGAGATCGCTTGCTTCCAAGCGTGCTCGGCAAGACCCACCGGCGCTTTCAGAGCCCACACGTCGGCTCCATCGTTCAGACCCTGCTCGCCTTCGTGTCCGTGGCGCTGTTTGCGGCCTGCGGGGCGGATCCGATATTGACGGTCTTCACCCTACCCTCGGCGGTCGCTACGCTCGGCATCATCGCGCTGATGGCCGCGGTCTCGGCGGCTACGCTGCGCTACTTTCATCGACGCGCCGATTCGGGCGTGCTGGTCCGGATGAGCGCCTGGGCAGCGCTGTTCGCGCTCGCTGCAGTGGCCATCCTCGCCGCTGTGCACTTCGACGTGCTCGCGGGCACGCCGCTACTCACCGTGCGGCTCTTGCCGCTCAGCTTGCCCATCACTGCGCTCGCGGGGGCTGCGCTCGCGAGGCGCATGCTGCGCACGCCCGGGAGTCTGGCTGAGCAATCCGCTCAGCCAGGCGCCTAGCCTCAGGTGCGCACGTAGGGGCGCTGTGTCAGCGCGCGGTCGAACACGCGCACGACCTCATCGACGTGCGCGCGCGTGAAGGTGAGCGGCGGCGAGATCACGAACTTGTTCACGATCGTGCGCAGCATCACCCCGTCCGCGACGCAAAGATTCGAGATGTCGGTCGGATAGGAATCGGCCGGTGAGAAGGCTTCCTTCGTCGATCGGTTCTTCACGAGCTCCACGCCGATCATCAATCCCTTGCCGCGCACATCGCCGATCACCTCGTGCTTGCCCTTGAGCGCGCGAAGCTTCTCGAGAAAGTACTCGCCGACGGCGCGCGCATTCTCGGCAAGGCGCTCACGTTCGACGATCTCAATGGCGGCGAGGCCGGCGGCGCAGCCGACCGGGTGGCCACTGTAGGTGTATCCGTGCATGACCGCGGCGCGCGGTCCGGTCGCATCCCACGCCTGCGCGATGCGCTGGTTGATGAGGGTCGCTCCGAGCGGGATGTAGCCCGAGGTGATGCCCTTGGCCATGGACATGATGTCCGGCTTCACCCCCCAGCCGCGCGATCCGAACAGCGCTCCGGAGCGCCCGAGGCCCGTGACCACCTCGTCGGCAATCAACAAAATCCCATGGCGATCGCACAGGGTGCGCAGCCTCGGAAACCAGCCGGCTGGCGGAACGTTGACGCCCCCCGCGCCCTGGATGGGTTCCGCAATGAGGGCCGCAATGGTGTCGGGCTGCTGGTACTGGATCTCTCGCTCGAGCAGGCTCGCACAGAGATCGACGAGAGCCTCAGGGCTCAGCCCTTCGAACGGCGGACGGTAGAGGTTGGGCCATTCACAGCTGATGAAGCCCGGCATCATGGGCTCGTAGGAGCGGCGCCATGCATCGCCGCCGCAGGCGGACATTCCGCCGAAGTGCAGCCCGTGATAACCACCCCGGAAGGAGATGAACTTCACGCGCTCGGGCTGACCCGCGAGCTTCCAGTACTGGCGCGCGATCTTGAAGGCCGTCTCGTTCGCATCCGAGCCGCCGGAGCTGAACAGGACTCGGGTCATGCCCTCCGTCGCGGTCAATTCGCACAGCTTCGCCGCCAGCCTCACGGATGGAGCGTTCGCGCCGCCGGGGAACAGGTTGTAGTAGGGAAGCTCGTGCAACTGGCGCATCACGGCATCGATGATTTCGCCGCGGCCATAGCCTGCGTTGACGCACCACAGACCTCCCTGGCAGTCGATCATCCGACGACCGTCCACGTCGGTGATGTACACCCCCTCGCCGCGCAGGATGATGGGCGGCGGGTGAGCCACGGTCTCCTTGGGGTCTGCCATCGGGTGGAACACCTGGCGACCGATGTTGCGCTTCAACCAGTCACGGTCTGTGTCCTGCGGCAATGTCGTCATCGGGGTCTCCTGCATCGCAATGCCCACAAGATAACGCTCGTCCGGCCTCGACGCGCTACCCTTCTACGGCGACCACTCGGCGACAGCGCCGTACCGCGGCACGCCTCACCTATACACCTCGGCAACCTCACCTTGATCGGCGCACGTCACCCTGGAAGGGTACTGCGTTGGTCGGCCGCATCGACTACCGTAGCTGAGGAGGCGTCCGATGAGCCGCGAGGCTTGCCGATCGGCCGACGCGCGCCGGATACTATCGATCCAACGCGGGCTGGGGCTGATCGCAGGGGGACGATTCATGGGAGCTCAGAGCGCCTTCTTGAGAAATGCTTGGTACGTGGCTGCGTGGTCTCACGAAATAGGGCCGCGCGAGATGCTCGCACGCACCATCACGCGAGTTCCGTTGGTGTTTTGGCGGGATGCAAAGGGGCGCGTGGTGGCGCTCGAGGATCGCTGTTGCCATCGAGCGGCGCCCTTGTCGAAGGGCCGACGGGAAGGGGACCGCATCCGCTGCATGTATCACGGGCTGCTGTTCGAGGCGGACGGGCGCTGCGTCGAGATTCCCTCGCAGGACTTCATTCCCCCCGCCGCGCGGGTACGCGCCTTTCCAGTGGTCGAGCGCTTCAAATGGATCTGGGTGTGGATGGGCGATCCCGAGCGGGCGGACGAATCGTCGATTCCCGACACCCACACCCTTGATGATCCGGCGTGGCGCGGCGAGCCGGGGTATCTCCATTTCGATGCCAATTACCTGCTGATCACCGACAATCTGCTCGACTTCTCGCATCTCTCCTACGTGCACGAGAAGACCCTCGGCGGCTCGGCGAAGTACGCCGGCATCCGCCCCAAGGTCACTCGCGCTGAGCGCAGCGTCCGGGTCGCGCG
>DATHCO010000097.1:0-21418 GCA_035319505.1 Steroidobacteraceae bacterium
GCGGCGTCCCGGCACGAAATATCCAGTAGCAGACACCTAAGAGAATGGCGGCCGCCCACCACTTGGCCCCCGGCCATTCGCTACCGAGCGCAAGCACGTCCGGATTCTTCGATATCCAGATGCAGATCGCGATGAAGATGCCGACGAGCGCCTCGCCGGTGATGAGGCCTGCCGCGAACAGCATGCCGTTCTGCTTGCGCTGCTCGTGGTCCGCGCCGGTCCCGCGCCTCGCATGCCAGCGGTCGATCAGCTCGGCCACGATTCCGCCGGCCAGGATGGGCGTCGACACGTCGAGCGGTAGGTAGATTCCGACGGCGACCGCCAGCACCGGTGCGCTCCAGCGCGAGCCGCGAGCTTTGAGGTAAAGATCGAGCCCGATGATGAGGACGCCGACGGCAGCGCCGATCGCGATCATGGCAACCGGCAAGGTGCCGCCGAACATGCCCTCGGCGACCGATCTCACCAGATTGGCCTGCGGAGCCGGGAGCGCCTTGACTCCAGGGTGTGCCGGCTCGCCGATGCCGTATGCGAACAACAGCACGTTCAACACGGGCGCCATCACTGCGGCGCTCGCGAGCACTCCGACGCACAGCATGACCTGCTGGCGCCAGGGCGTGGCTCCGACCAATTGTCCCGCCTTGAGGTCCTGCAGATTGTCGCCGGCGACGGCGGCTGCGTTGCACACCACGGCGCCGATGAACACCACGGCCACCGCACCGATCGCCGAGCTGCTGCCGACCATCCACATGAGCACGAGCGAGGCGAACAAGATCGTGCAGATCGTGATCCCCGAGACGGGATTGTTCGATGACCCGACGAGCCCGGCCATGTACCCGCTCACCGACGAGAATAGAAAGCCGGCGACCACCATGATCACGGCCATCGCCAAGCTCACGCCGATCGTGCCCACTACGGCGTGATAGAGCGCGAACAGCGGCAGCACGAACAAAGCGATGCAGGTGAGCACCGCCGCCATCGGTAGATCGCGCTCCGTGTCGGGGACCCCCGCCGCCCGCACGCTCACCTTGAGACCGCTGCGGATCGCCGATAACAGCGACTTGCGCAACGACCACAACGCCCAGACCGCCCCGGTGAGCATCGATCCGACGCCGATGTAGCGAACTTGCGAGCGCCAGATCGCGAACGCGGCGTCTTCCGGATCGAGCCCGACCAGCTTCTTCATCAACACCGGATCGTGCTGCCAGAAGAAGGCGTTATACACGGGGATGGCGACCCACCACGAGAACAATCCCCCGGCCGCGATCAGGATGGCCACATTGAGTCCGACGATGCAGCCCACGCCCAAAAGCGCCGGAGAGAAGCTGTAGCCGAAAAAGGCTATCCCGCGCTCCCCGATCAGCCCCTTGATCGTGAAGGTCTCGGGCAGCACCCGCAGGCCCGAGGTCACGAACTTGAATGCACCGCCGACCACGGCGGCCGCGGCGAGGACTCTGGCTCCGATGCCGGGATTCGCTGCAACCTTGAGAACGGCTGCCGCGGCCACCCCTTCGGGAAAGCGTAATTTTTGCTCGATGATCAGCGTGCGGCGCAAGGGCACGGAAAAGAGCACGCCCAAGAGTCCCCCCAAGCCGACGATGGTGAGCGTCCATGCATAATTGAAGCTCGACCAGTGGTGCAGCAGGATGAGCGCGGGCAAAGTGAAGATGGCGCCGGCAGAGATCGAGGTGCCCGCGGAGGCGCCGGTCGCGACGATGTTGTTCTCGAGGATATTGGGTCTGCCAAACAAGGGCAGCACCGCCATCGAGACGACGGCGGCCGGAATGGCGGTGGCCACCGTGAGCCCGGCGAACAAGCCGACATAGGCATTGGCGGAGGCGAGGATCACCGTGAGGATGATCGAGAGCAGGATCGCTTTCAGCGTAAGCTGCGGCGGCGTCATCGACTGCGGCGTCGGCTGCGGCGTCGGCTGCGCGGGGCTCATCGTACCTCCCCCATCAGGTTCCTCACCGGCCGACTCAAGGCAAGCAGGACGGCCCCCAGGCCCACGGCGAAATAGACGATGTGCATGTACTGCTCCGGCATGGCGGCGACGTTGTTCGCGTCGAATTCTCCCGCAATCAGCCCGGCCGCAAGATTACCGAGCGACAGTGACAGGAACCACATCCCCATCATTTGACCGGCGAAGCGCCTGGGGGCGAGCTTGCTGACGTAGGAGAGGCCCACAGGACTCAGGCAGAGCTCGCCGAACGTGTGCAGGAGATAGGTGAGAATGAGCCAGTAGGGCAGCACTTTCGATCCGCCGGCCACCAGCGAGGCCGCGGTTGCCATGACCGCAAACCCGGAGCCCATCAACATCACGCCGATCGCAAACTTCGCGGGCGCAGAAGGGTTCAACTGGCGCTTCGCGAGTGCGATCCACGCCCACGCGAACACCGGTGCGAAGGTGATGACGTAGGCGGGATTGAGCGATTGGAACCAGCCCGCAGGAATACGCAGCGCCCCGAAAGTTCTCTGCGTGTAGCGCTCGGCAAACAGGTTGAGCGAGGACCCCGCCTGCTCGTACCCCGACCAGAACAGGGCGCTGCCGAGAAACAGCACGACGATCACCAGAGCGTGCCGGCGCTCCTCCCGGGAGAGGCCGGCCGCGAGGAGCACGTAGGCGAAAAATAGCACTGCCGTTGCGGCGATCAGGGCGGTGCTCAAGTGCGCGAGGCTCACGGGATCGACCGCGAGCCAGCCGAAATACAGGGCCGCGCCGGCGAGCGCCGACACCGCGAGCCCGAGCGAGAGAGACAGCCAGGGCTTGGCACTGCCCGGCGTCTGCGCGATCGAACGGCCGGCGCTGCCCAGATAGCGCTGCGTGAGGTGGTACTGAATCACCCCGAGCAGCATGAAGAGGGCGGCGGCGGCGAACCCCGCGCGCGGGCCGATGAGTTGCTGGGCTCCGGCAGTGACGAAGGGCCCGAGCGTCGCGCCCAAGTTGATTCCCATGTAAAACACGGTAAAGCCCGCATCGAGGCGCGCTCCGCCCTCCGGGTACAGATCCGCGACCATCACGCTCACGTTCGGCTTCAAGAGCCCGACGCCGAGCACGATCACCGCGAGCCCGAGATAGAAGGGCCGCGGCGTCGCTGACACGGCGAGCACGGTGTTGCCGAGCGCGATGCTCAGGCCTCCGATCAGCACCGCGCGGCGCGCACCGATCAATCGATCGGCGATCCAGCCGCCGGGAAGAGCGGCAAGGTAGACTCCGGCCGTATACAGGCCGTAGATCGCCGTCGCAGTTCTGTCGTCGAGACCGAAGCCGCCGGAGGATACGGCGGCCACCAAGTACAGCACCAGCACGGCGCGCATGCCGTAGTAGGTGAATCGCTCCCACATCTCGGTGAAGAACAGGGTCGCCAGGCCCCACGGGTGACCGAAGAAGGTCACCCTCAAGCGCCTGCCTCGCGCTCGGCTTCCTCCTTGGCGCGCGCCGCGATCTTGTCCTTGAGAAGGAGGGAGGCCATCACGATTCCTATCTCGTACAACAAGCACATCGGAATGGCCAACGCGCTCTGGGAGACCGCATCGGGCGGCGTGACGAAAGCGGCGAAAATGAAAATCCCCAAGATCACGAACCCGCGGTTTTTCCGAAGCTTGCTTATTCTTACCAGGCCGCTCCACACCAATAATACCGTAGCCACCGGCACTTCGAACGCCGCGCCGAAGGCGAGCAACATCACCATCACGAAATCCAGATAGGCTCCCATGTCGGTCATCATCTGCACACCGGAGGGTGTGGTGGCGACGAAGAAGCTCAACATCACGGGAATCACCGCGTAGTACGCAAAGACCGCGCCGAGATAGAACAGCAGGATGCTGGAAATCAACAGTGGCACGGCGAGCTTCTTCTCGTGACGGTACAAGCCCGGCGCGACGAAGGCCCACGCCTGATAGAGCACGAATGGCATGGCGAGGCCGACGGCCAGAAGGATCGCGAGCTTGAAGGGCACGGTGAAAGGGGCGACGACGCTGGTGGCGATGAGGGTTGCGCCCGCCGGGAGCTTGTGCTTGAGCGGCTCGGCGACGAACGTGAACAGCCGGTTCATGTACATCGCGCAGGGGATGAAGCAAATCCCGACCGCCAGCATCGCCTTGAGCAGCCGATCGCGCAGCTCCAGCAAGTGCGAGATCAGGGTACCTTCGGCGAGCCCCTCCTCCGGTTCGCCCTCCGGCTCACTCATTGGGTCGGTGGCTGCGGGTCGGCGCTTGTCGGCGGAGGCGTGGCAGTCGGCGGATGCATGGCGGCGGCCGAGGTGGGGTGAGGCTCACGGGCCGTGCGCGGAGTCGGGATCTGCGGATGCATCGCGGCGGCCGAGGTGGGGTGAGGCTCGCGGGCCGGGGCGGTGAGGGGCTCCTCGGGAGGAAGCGGCGGCTTTGGGATCAGGGCCGCCGACTCGATCGGCCCGGGCCTTTCGGTGGCGCCCGCGATTTTGCTCTCTTGTCGCAACAGCTCTTCAGCATTGACTTCGCGTTCCAGCTGCTCACTCAGCTGGCGCGCCATCACGCGCGCTCGGCCCACCCAATTGCCGACCTGCCGCGCCACCTTGGGCAGCCGCTCAGGTCCCAGCACGACGAGGGCAATGGCCGAGGTGAGCAGAATCTCGGAGAACCCGAAGTCGAGCATCGCGACCTCAAGTGCTGGTCTTCGGCGGCACCTTGGCCTCGGCCTCGGGGGCGCCTGGAGCGGCGCTCGCATCGAAATCGGCGTCCTTCTCCTGCTTGAGCTGCTTGACCTTCTCCTCCGTCTCGCCGTCGCTCATGGCTTGCTTGAAGCCCTTGACCGCAGCGCCCAGATCCGAGCCGATGCTGCGCAAGCGCTTGGTGCCGAATATCACCAGGGCGATGGCGAGGATGACCAGTAGCATCTTCGAGTCGAACATATGCGTCTCCACACTCCGCGAGGGTCTCTCGATACCTGGACCCATGATACGCCAATGAATTATGACATTTGACAGTGGACGGCCGATGCGTGTTCGGTCGCATTGCAGAAAACTCGTCTTGGGCTAGCTTTCGAGCCAGAGAGTGACCGGCCCGTCGTTGGTGAGCGTCACCTGCATGTAGGCTCCGAACACACCGCTCGCCACGGGTGAGTGCCGGGCACGCGCCGCGCCCACCAAGACATCGAACAGCCGGGCCCCCTGCTCGGGCGGGGCGGCCGGGGTGAACGAGGGCCGCAGACCCTGGCGCGTGTCGGCCGCCAGGGTGAATTGAGGCACCAAGAGGAGCTCCCCCTGCACCTCGGTCAGGCTCAAGTTCATCTTTCCCGCCTCATCGGCGAAAACCCGATACTTGAGCAGCCGATCCAGGAGGCGATGGACAGTCGCCTCGTCGTCCGCGGGGCGTACCGCAACGAACACCAAGAGCCCCTTCCCGATCGCGGCCTTGAGCTCGCCCGCGACTTCGACGCGAGCGTTCGTGACGCGCTGCAGCAATGCGATCATGGTAGCGCTCTCAAGGATCGTGCGCGGCTGATGCGCCGCACAGCGCTCGGAATCCGGCGGCAACGAAGGGCGCGAGACGCTCGTGCACGCTATCTAAGTCCGCGGACTTGCACAGGCCGCCGGACAGGCGGTCGATCCGGCCGGTCTCCGCAAACGTGAGCGTGAGAGCGCCGGTGAGGAATTGATATCCCCAGTAGATCTCGCGAGCCGCGCAGCCGGGTAGCGCCTCGCGCAGCACGGCGATGAATTTCTCGACCAGCGGATCGAAATGCTGAGTCATCAGCACCGGTCCCCATTCGGGCGAATTGTTCACCATGGCCACGATCGCGAAGTAGCTCTTCCATCCTTGGCCGCCGCGCGCCGAGCGCTCGAGCAGCGGATAGGTGAAGGCGTTGACGATCTGCTCGAGGGTGGGTGAGCCGGGGAGCGCGGCGCGGCGCACGTCCTCCAGCATGGCGAGGCGCTCGGGGTTCAGGAGCTCCGCACGGCGCTGGAACACCGCGGCGAACAGCTCGCGCTTGCTGCCGAAATGGTAATTGACCAACGCGACATCGACGTCGGCCGCCCGGGTGATGTCGCGGATCGACACGCCATAGAAGCCGTGCCGCGCGAACAATCGCTCGGCAGCGTCCAAAATTCGATCCTTCTTGGACTTCGAGGGGGCTTTTTTGGCCGTTCTTTTGCGCCGCACCGCCATGCGGGCATTCTCGCGGGTTGGCCGGTCGGGTGCAACTCGCGGGCAGCGCCCACGCTCGACTCAACAGACGTTGAGCGTTTGATCAACGCTCGTTGAGTACCCGCCCTCGCTCGAGTGTGCCGCTCCCGCCCCCGCCCCTATGCCTCGACCACGGGCTCGGCCGCGCGAGCGAGGGCCGGCGAGCCCGCCTCCTCGAGCTGGGGGCAGCGGCATCTGACCGTCGTGCCGCGACCGGGTGAGGAGCTCAGTTTGAGAGTTCCTCCGAGAGCGATCGCCCGCAGCTCGAGCGAATCGAGCCCCACGCCGCCGCGGCGGCGGCGGTCCGGATCGAAACCGATGCCGTCATCGCTGATGGTGAGCTCGATTTCCGCATCCCTCACCTCGAGCTCGACGCGAATCCGCTGCGCAGCGGCATGCTTCAACGCGTTGGTCACCGCCTCCTGTGCGATTCTGAGTAGGTGCTCTCGCAGCGCGAGCGGCAGCCGCACGGGGCTCGTCGCCGCCACGCTCACCTCGAGCCGATCCCGGGATTGCGGAGGCAATCGCGCGGGCATGCCGCGAACGGCCGAGAGCAGATCGCCGCCCGACTCCTGCAAGGGCGAGACACCCTTGAGCACGCGCTCGGCGGCGCGCAGCGCCTCGCGCGAGGCCATGACGACGAAGTCGAGCGAGCTTGTGTCGACCGCTCGGCCGCGCCGAACCGCCTCGCTGAGCGGCCCCGCGCCCAGCAGAAGGCCCGTCAGCACCTGGCCGAGCTCGTCGTGCAGCTCGCCGGCGATCGTGCGCCGCTCGCGATCGGTGGCCTCGATCATCCGGGTATAGAGCAGGTTCTGCTCGCTCACGTCGATCGCTGCGCAGAGCACGCCCTCTCCGTCGTCGAGCTCGATCGGCGCGAGGGTGAGCTCCACATCGACCGTCGCGCCGTCTTTCGCGCGATATCGGGTGCTGCAGGGGGACTCCCGGCGATCGTCCTTGGTGAGCCGCGGGAGGCTCCCGGCCACATCGAGATCGGCGATCGACATGCTCACGAGATCGCCCGCCGTGTAGCCGAAGCGCAGGAGCGCCGCGCGATTGGCAAGACGGATGCGCCCGGTTCTCGCGTGGTAGATGAACAGGGCATGCGGCACCGCCTCGAACAGCGCCCGATAGCGCTCCTCGAGCTGCTTGAGCTCCTGCTCGATACGCGCGCTGTCCGCGAGCAGTGTGGTGAGCAAATGGGCGGTTGTCGCGAGCAAGATGACGAATGCCCACAGGACGCCCGGACCGGCCCAAGGCTCCGTGCCCAGCGGGCCCACACCGAGCCCGAATCCGACGGTGGCGAGGAGCGAGATCAGCAAGGTCGCAAGATAGGCGAGCCCGGCGCCGAAGCGAACGGCGGCCCAGGTGACCGAGGCGAGGCCAAGGCCGAGTATCGGCAAGCGCCACGCGGCATCGGAGACGTGCAGGAGCGAGCCCGCGACGGCGGCGAGGAGCGCGCACCAGGCGCCGAGCTCGGTGAGGCGCAGCCTCATGTTCGCGAGCTGTGCACGGGACCAGGCCAACACGGCCGGCACGAACAGCACGATCCCGATCAAGCTGTTGATCCACCAGCGGGCCGCTGCGTAAAGCTTCGGCGCCGCGATGTGCAGAATCGTCATCGAGGACGAGGCGACCGCGTAGCGGATCTCGGGCGTCGTGACGGGCACGGTGCGCGGGTCGGTGAAGATGAGCTCGAGCACATCGGTGGGAATGGCGATGAGGAGGCCGATGGCCGCCGCGCCGGCCAAGATCGCGATCCCGCGCGGATTGTCGACGCCGTGTGAGGCGCCGAAGCGGCGCCACAGGCGAACCGTGACCAGAAAGGCAGCCGTTCGAGCAAGGGCGCCCAGCAGGGTCCCGAGCCACCCACTGTGTGCGAACCCCCACCAGAGCGCGACGTAGCCGATCGCAATGGCCGGCCAGACCTCCTCGCCCCAGGCGAGCAGACCCGCCACTGCTACACCGCTGGCAATCCAGGGAAGCCAGTGGGCCAGCTGTGCAAATCGTCCGCGCGCATCCACCTGCGACAGAAACTCGAGCGCGAGCGCCCCTGCGGCGAAGTACGCGAGCGCGAGCAGACCCACCCGGATCATCCACTCGCGACTCTGGTACGCGTGAGGCGCAGTGGTTGCCGCCTCGGCTCGACGCTTCGGAGCGGCCGGCGTCGAGTGCTCGGCCGACGGCGCAAGCGCGGCTGCGAAAGACCCGGCCGCCGTGGGAGGGGGTCCGGGGCGCGAGGGCTCGGCGTCGCACTCGAAGCGAATGAGCGGTCCTCGCGCCGCATCTGAATGGATGGAGAGCTGCCCTTGCGCAGCGAGCGCACGCACCGCCAGCGAGTGCCTGGTCAACTCATCGATGCCCATGGCCGACCCGTCGGCCTCGATGGATAGAGTCACCCCGCTTGCGGTCGCATCCAGATTGAGGCGCACCGCGCGGGCTCCCGGTGCTGCCACGACACAATGCACTGCGTCCTCGGCCAAGCGGTAAATGTGCTCGCGTCGCTCGACGGACAACGAGGGCGGGAGGCTCCCGCGAATGGACACCCACGCGGGGGGCGCGCCGGCGGGAAGCGACCCCGGCAGCCGCTCGAGCGCATCCACCAGGTCACCCTCGGCGTAAGCCAGCGGAGAAGCGCCCCGCGTCAGGCGGCGGAATATCGCACTCACCGCCCCCACGTGATCTCGAATCGCGGCGATGGCAAGCGCCCCCGTCTCATCCGTCCCTGCCCGGCTCGCGCACTGCTCGGCGATGGCGACCACGCTCGTCAAATGCGACATCAATTCCAGGCGGATGGCCTGGCCGAGCCTGAAGCGCTCGAGGTCGTTCGCATTCAACACGGCGAGGCGCATGGCATTACGTGCCGCGAGGGGCTCGACGAAGCAGGCCTTGAGCGTCTCGCCGTCGTAATCGATCAGCGCCCGCGTCACCTCGACATCGATGTGCCCGCCGCTCGCGACACGATGCCGCTCGGTCGTCACCGTGGCGCCGCTCTCGAGTAGGCGTGGCGCCGGCACAGGCTCGGCGGGCTCGACTCGCAGCGCATCGCTCGGCAGCGCGAGAAACTCCGCGATGGTGTAGCCGTAAACGTCCTGCGTGGCGGGATTTGCGAGCCTGAGCCGACCCGAGCGCACATCCTCCGCCCACATCGGAAAAGGATTCACATCGAACAGCCGGCGATAGCGATCTGCCGAAGCGGCGGCCTCGCGGCGCGCACGCCGCCGCTGCGACAGGAGAGCCGACAGGAAGAGCCCGGCGGTCGACAGGAGCCCCAAAAAGCCCCAGGTCGCCTCGAGGGGCTCGCGCGATGCGCCACCTGCGAAAACTCCCAGTTCGAAGCCGAAGCCCGCCGCCGCCGACATCACCAGGAGCAGCGTGATGGTGCCCGCGATTCCGACGCCGAAGCGCTCGGCCGCCCAGACGACCAGGATCAGCGCTGCGATCAAAAAGAGCGTTCGCGGCGCATCGGCGGGCAAGGCGAGCGCGCACCCGAGCCAGAGCAGCACCGCAGCGCCGAGGAGCGTGCGCTCGAGCATCGATCGCCGAGGACCGTGCGCCGCGCCCAGCAACGCGAGCAGCGGCATGACGAGCACGCAACCGGCAAAGGTGTTGGCCCACCAGCGCCCCGCGAATTGGAAGAGCCCGGCGGTGATGATGAGAGTGTCGCCGCTGCGCACGGCACCGGCGGCCTTGAGCAGCTCGATCGAGTGCGGACTGGGCGCGAGCCACGCGGTGGCGACGACACTGCCGGCATCGATCGCCGTCGTGATGGTCCGACCGATGGCCAATGCCGCCAAAAGACAGAGCGAGTCCCGATAGCGCTCGAGCGTCGGGCGAAACTCGCAGGCGCGCAGCATCGCGACCACGGCAACGACGCTCACCGCCTCGCCGGCGGACTCGACGATGGTGAGCCACACCTGGCTGCCGAGGATGCCGGCCCAAAGCGCCATTGAGCCCAAGAACACCGCGGGCCACGCGCGCGCTCCGAAGACGAACAGGCAGGCGGTCGCAAAGCCCGGAGCCAGCCAGGGGACGGCAACCGCGGTGGAGGCCTGCGCTCCCGCCAAGGAGCCGGCCAGCCGACCAAGCCAGAGAAGGCCGAGCCAACCCGAGGCGAGATACGAGCCGAAGGTCACGAGGTTCGCGGTGAGCCACGAAACCCGCTGCGACGGCGCTCTAATCGCCACGCGGGCGACTCCTCGCTGCATGGCTCCTACACGACCTCGAGATTCGCATAGGACAGCATCAGCCACTTGGTGCCTTGCTGCTCGAAGTTCACTTGTACGCGCGCCTGTGCACCGTTTCCCTCCACGTTGAGCACGACTCCGTCGCCGAATTTCGCGTGCCGCACGCGGCTGCCCAAGCGCATGTCGGAAGCGCCGGACTCCTCGAGCCCGGCGCGCCTCACGAACAGCGGCCGGGATACCTTGAGACGCGGTCGAATCTCCTCGACGAGCTCGGTCGGAAGCTCGTTGATGAAACGCGAGGGCTGCCCGTATTGATCTACGCCGTAGAGCCGGCGCTGCTCGGCGTAGGTGAAATACAGCTCCCGCATGGCGCGCGTCGCGCCCACGTAGCACAAGCGGCGCTCCTCCTCGAGGCTCGCGAGCTCGGCGGCCGAGCGCTGGTGCGGAAACAGGCCCTCCTCCATGCCGGCGAGAAACACCACCGGAAATTCCAGTCCTTTCGCCGAATGCAGCGTCATCAGTTGCACGCAATCGGCATACGGGTCCGCCTGACCCTCGCCCGACTCGAGCACGGCATGGGCGAGAAAGGACTCGAGCGGCTGCATGTCGGTCTCGCCCTCCGGCGAGAAGCCGCGCGCAGCGCTCACGAGCTCCTCGAGGTTCTCCACTCGCCCCTCGCCGCGATCGCCCTTCTCCTTCTTGTAATGCTCGATGAGAGCGCTCGAGCGCACGACGTGATCGACTTGCTCGTGAAGCGCGAGCCCGCGGATCTCCTCGGCCATCTTGTCGACGGCGAGCATGAAGCTCTTCAACGGCAGCGCGGCGCGCTGCACCTCTCCGCTCTCGATCGCGAGCGCGGCCGCCGCCCACAGCGAGGTTCCCCCGGAGCGCGCGGTCTCGCGCAGCAGCTCCAGGGTCCGTGCGCCGATGCCTCGGGCGGGAAGATTGACCACCCGCTCGAACGATGCATCATCCGCGCGGCTCGCGACCAAGCGCAAATAGGCGAGCGCGTCCTTGATCTCGGCCCGCTCGAAGAACCGCAAGCCCCCGTACACGCGATACGGGATCCGCGCGTTCAAGAAAGCCTCCTCGAAGACTCGCGACTGCGCGTTGGAGCGGTACAGCACGGCGACCTCGCTGCGCGCTCCGCCGCGCTCGACCCACTCGCGGATCCGATTCACGACGAAGTCCGCCTCGTCGCGCTCGTTGAAGGCGGCGTACAGCTTGACCCGCTCCCCGTCGGCGCCGCTGGTCCAGAGCGTCTTGCCGAGGCGCCCGGCATTGTGTGAGATGAGCGCGTTCGCCGCCTTCAGGATCGTGCCGGTGGAGCGGTAGTTTTGCTCCAGCTTGTAGAGCACGGCCTGCGGGTAATCGCGGCGGAATTGATTCAGGTTCTCCACCCGGGCCCCGCGCCAGCGATAGATCGACTGATCATCGTCGCCCACCACGAACAGATGGCCGGAACGACCGGCGAGCAGCGTGAGCCAGCGGTACTGAATCAGGTTGGTGTCCTGGAACTCGTCGACGAGCACATGGCGAAATCGGTTGCGGTAGTGCTCGAGGAGAGAGGGATTCGCCTGCCACAATTCGTAGGCTCGCAGCAGGAGCTCGGCGAAATCCACCACGCCGCTTCGCTGACACGCCTCCTCGTAGGCCTGGTAGATCCTGATCAGCTGGCGGCGCGTAGCATCGCCGTCGTCCTTGAGATGCTTCGGCCGCAAGCCCTCGTCTTTCTGCGCATTGATGAACCAAAGAATCTCTCGCGGCACCCAGCGCGCCTCGTCGAGGTCGAGGGCCTTCAAGACCTTGCGCAGGAGCCGGCTCTGGTCTTCGGCATCGAGGATCTGAAAGCTCTGTGCCAGGCCTGCCTCGCGCCAGTGTAGCCGCAGCAGGCGGTGCGCAAGACCGTGGAAGGTGCCGATCCAGAGCGCGCCGCCGGGGTATCCCAGCAAGGCCTCGATGCGGCGGCGCATTTCGGAGGCCGCCTTGTTGGTGAACGTGACAGCCAGAATGCTGTGGGGCGATGCGCCCTCGACGGCGATCAGCCACGCCACACGGTGCACGAGCACGCGGGTCTTGCCGCTGCCCGCCCCGGCGAGCACGAGCGCGGTGCCGAGGGGCGAGGCGACCGCCTGGCGCTGCGCGTCGTTCAATCCCTCGAGCAGATGAGAGACGTCCATAGGGGCGCGGATTTTACTAGAGCGCAGCGCTTCCGCGGCGGCGCTCAGGAGGATTTTTCCCCGCTTGCGCTCGATTCTTCGGCGAATTCGATCAATGCAAGCACCAGCGACAGCACCACGGGCCCGACGACGATGCCGATGGCGCCGAAGGCGGGAATGCCGCCGAGCACCCCCACGAAGATGGCGAACGCCGAGATTCGCGCTCGTCCCGAGATCAGCAAGGGACGCAGCACGCTCTCTGCGCCTGCGAGCGCCAGTCCCCACGCCAGCATGAAGGCCGCGAATCCCCACCGCCCCTGGTACGCGAGCCACCCCACCGCGGGTACCCAGACGATGGCCGCACCGCCCACCGGTAGCATCGCGACGAGCGCCGCCAACACGCCAAATACGACCGGCGAGGCGAGGCCCGCGATGGCGAATCCGATTCCCACCAGCGCGCCCTGAATCAGCGCCGTCAGGGTAATCCCGAGAACGATGGCGCGGGCGACTTCGCCGAGCTCGCGAAACAAGCGCTCCTTGCGCTGCTTGTCGAGCGGAATGAGGCCACGCGCCCGCTCGACCATCGCATCGCCGTCGCGCAGAAAGAAGTAGAGGAGCGCGAGCATGATGGTGAACCCGACGAGGGTGCCGAGCGCTCCCAGAAAGAATGCGCCCGACAGTCCGGCGGCACGCTGCAGGATCTCCTGCGACCCGGAAATCACCCACGAGCGCAGTTGGTCGGCGGACATCCCGACATGCGCCGTGAGCCAGGCGTTGGCACGCGCGATGATCGGGAATTGCTGCAGATCCGAAAAGCTCCTGATGTCCATCTGGCGCGCACGCTGCTGCAGCGACTGCACCAGCGCGGAGACCTGGGCGACGAATTCGAACGACAGCGCGGACAGCGGCAACACGATCATCACCGGGGTGAGTACAGTGAGCAGGGTCGCGGCGCGGCCTGCGCCGCGCAGGCGCCGCCTGAGGCGCAAGTTCAACGGGTACAGGAGGAACGCGAGGAACACCGCCCAGCTCAACGCATGCAGGAAGGGGGTGAAAATCCTGATCAGGGCGTAGCTCAGGATGGCCGCCACCACGAGAGCGAAAACACGGGAATAAAACAGCGATTGAGAGATCATGACCGCATCCTACCATCCGCTCGGGGCGCTACCGCCTGCAAAAAGCCGTGGGATTCGCGTAGCATGGGACGCAGCTCGAGAGGCATGAGATGGAGCGGGATGGCTTCGATCACCGTCAACAACCGCAAGTGCAGTGTCGATGCGTCGCCCGAGACGCCGCTTCTGTGGGTGCTGCGCGATCATCTCGGGATGACCGGAACCAAGTACGGCTGCGGCATGGCTCTTTGTGGTGCCTGCACGGTGCACGTCGACGGACTCGCCGTGCGCTCGTGCGTCTTACCGCTCGGGTCGGTCGAAGGCAAGAGGATAACCACGATCGAGGGCTTGTCCGCGGATCGAAGTCACGCCGTGCAGCGAGCCTGGCTGGAGCTCGACGTGCCGCAGTGCGGATACTGTCAGTCAGGGCAGATCATGGCGGCGGCGGCCCTCCTCGAGGCCAATCCCCTTCCGACCGATGCCGACATCGATGCGGCTCTTGCCGGGAACATTTGTCGCTGCGGCACCTACCGGCGCATTCGCAAGGCGGTGCATCGCGCCGCTGAGCTGATGGCGAGATCGCGTTGAGCGTGCCGTCCGGAGGGGAGCTCTCGCGCCGCGATTTTCTCTGGCGCTCGGCGCAGCTCGGCAGCGGCCTCGTGCTTGCGATGACGCTGCCGGCGCTCGGCGCGGGGCCGCGCGGGTCGACTCGCGTAAGCGAGTTGAATGCCTGGCTCAGGATCGGCGTGGACGATTCCATCACCGTGCTCGTCGACCGCTCGGAGATGGGCCAAGGCGTCTACACCGCCCTGCCCACGCTGCTCGCCGAGGAGCTCGAGGTCGATTTGTCCCGGATCAGGATCATCCCCGCACCCGTCGGGGAGCCTTACGTCAACGCGCTCAACGGCGGTCAGGTCACCGGCACCAGCAACAGCGTTCAGGACGCTTGGGAGAAACTGCGCACCGCGGGAGCGCAGGCGCGCCTCATGTTGATTGCGGCGGCCGCGCGCGTGTGGCACCTCGATCCATCGGAGTGCCGCGCGCAAGGCGGCAAGGTCATCGATCGCACGCGCGGCAGGCAGCTCGGCTACGGCCAACTCGCCGAGGCCGCGGCGCGATTACCGGTTCCCAAGGACGTCAAGCTCAAGCCGGCGGCCGAATTTCGCTTGATCGGCAAGCCGCTGCCGCGACTCGACTCGCCGGGGAAGGTGGACGGAAGCGCCGAGTTCGGCCTGGACGTGCAGCTGCCCGGCATGCTGTATGCGGCGATCGCGCAAAGCCCGACGCTCGGCGGTAAGGCCGAGGAGGTCGACTCGACTGCCGCGCTCGCCATGCCCGGCGTGCGCCGCGTGCTATCCAGCGCGAGCGGTGTGGTCGTGGTGGCCGATCATTTCTGGCAAGCGCTCAAGGCGCGCGATACCTTGAAGATCCGCTGGAGTCCTGGCGCAAATGCCGCGCTCGACAATGCGCGCGTGCGAGCGATGCTCGCGCGTGCGGCCGAGGCGAACCCGGGACTCGCCGCGCCGCGCACTACGGGTGATGCCGCCGCCGCGCTCAAGCGCTCGCACAAGACGCTCGCGGCCGTCTATGAATTGCCGCTCCTCGCGCATGCGACCATGGAGCCCATGAATTGCACGGCCGATGTCAAAGAAGACGGCTGCGACCTGTACGTTGGCACCCAGGTGCAGCAGTCTGCGCAGGAGGCCGCGGCGGCGGCGGCGGGTCTACCGCCCCAGCGCGTCAATGTGATTACCACGCTCCTCGGCGGCGGATTCGGGCGCCGACTGGAGGTGGATTTCATTCCGGCCGCCGTCGAGGCCTCAAAAGCGCTCGGCGTGCCGGTGAAGCTCATCTGGACGCGCGAGAACGACATCACTCACGATGTGTTTCGCCCGCCCGCGCGCGAGGAGGTGAGCGCGGGCTTCGATGCCTCGGGCACATTGATCGCCTGGAAACTGCACATCACCAGCCCCTCGATCACCGCGCGCTTCGATCCGACCAACAAGGACCCGTTCGACTCGGTCATCGAGTACGTACAGAACTTCCCCTATGCGGTGCCGAATTTCGCGCTCAGCTTCACGCGTCAGGAGATCGGGATTGACGTCGGATACTTGCGCTCGGTGAGCCACGCGCCGAACTGTTTCGTGATCGAGAGCTTCATGGACGAGCTCGCGGCGGCCTACTCCAAGAATCCGCTCGATCTGCGTCTGGAGCTGCTCAAGGACAAGCCGCGGCACACGCGGGTGCTCGAGGTGGCGGCCGAGCGCGCGGGCTGGGGCCGCGCTCTCAAGGGCCGCTATCAGGGCATCGCCTTCATGGAAGGCTACAGCTCCCACATCGCGCAAGTGGCCGAAGTGTCGGTCGAGGACGGCGAGCTCGAGGTTCACAAGATCACCTGCATCATCGATTGCGGTCAAACGGTGAATCCGAGGATCGTCGAATCGCAGCTCGAGAGTGGCATCGTGTACGGGCTCTCGTCCGCGCTCTGGGGCGAGATCACGCTGCGCGCCGGGGGAGCGCGGCAGAGCAATTTTCACGATTACCGCGTGCTGCGCATCAACGAGCTGCCCGAGCTTCACGTGGAGATCATCCCGAGCGATGCGGCGCCGGGAGGAATCGGGGAAGTGGCCGTGCCGCCGGTCGCGCCGGCGATCTGCAATGCCATCTTCGCGGCGACCGGAAGGCGGCTGCGCACGCTGCCGATCGCGGGGCAGAGGTTGGCTTAATCCCGATCAGCGCCGACGAGGCGTCTTGATCTGCCGCCTCATCTCCTCGAGCGAGAGGGGTGTGGCCGAGCCCGCGGCCGCGGCGCGCGGGCGAGGCAGGGCCGGCGCCCACGCCTGTCCGAATACGACCTCGAAGGTGGCGGGCAGTCGCCCGTTGCGGCGGTGAATTTCGTAGGCATCGCTCATCGCTTTCCACTTGCGCGGACCCGTGAGCCCCTTGAGCCGCCCAGCGGCGGCGTTGCGCTCGCCCGAGGCCTTCAAGTCCGCGGCCAAGCGGTCCACGGCCTCGTAATGCAGCGTATAGCGCTCCATGTCGAGCACAGGCCCCGCGAAGCCCGCGCGCACCAGCGCATCTCCGAGCTCGTGCATGTCGATGAAGGGATGCACCCGCGCATGCGAGTCTGCGAGCGCCCAGGCCTCGCGCAGCTCGCTCAGGGTGTCGGGTCCGAGGCTCGAGAAGGTCAGAAATCCACGCGGCGCGAGCACGCGGCGAAATTCCGCGAACAGCGGCTCGGGATCGATCCAAGGCAGCAACAAATTGCTGAGGATGAGGTCGACGCAGCCCTCGCCCAAGGGCAGGCGGGCGGCGTCTGCACACACTCTGAAGAAGCGGCGAAACAGGGATTGCCGGTTGGCGGCGGCACGCAGCATGCCGAGCGAGAAATCGAGGGCGATCACGCAGGCTCCGGGGTAGCGGCGCTTGAGCGCGCGGCTGGCGTGGCCGGTACCGGCACCGGCGTCGAGCACGAGGCGGGGCTCGAGGCGAGTCAGGTCGAGCCGCTCGAGCAAGATCTCGCGCACCTCTGCTTGCAGCACCGAGGCGGCGTCGTAGGTCGTGCCCGCGCGATCGAAGGAGCGGCGCACCCAGCTGCTATCGAGCGCGTAGGGGCCGGCGACCATCTTAGCGCGCGAACTGATAGTTCAAGAGAATCCCGATGAATACCGACATGCCGAAGTAGTTATTGTTGAGGAAGGCTTGAAAGCAGGCCGCGCGGTCGCGCGCGCGGATCAGCCACAGATGGTAAATGAAGAAGATCGCCCCCGAAACGAGTCCCGCGTAGTACCAGCTTCGCATGTGCAACATGCGTCCGGCCAGATACAGAGCGAGGAGCGTCATCGCCTGCAGTACGGCGATGATGTGCCGGTCCGAGTCGCCGAATAAAATCGCCGTCGAGCGCACGCCTATCTTGACATCGTCCTCGCGATCCACCATCGCGTAGATCGTGTCGTAGACCGTCACCCACAGCATATTCGCGATCAGCAAGAGGTACGCGACGCGCGGCACGCGCTCGAGCTGCGCGGCGAACGCCATCGGGATCCCCCAACCGAAGGCCACACCGAGATAGAGCTGCGGCACCGACAGGAAGCGCTTGACGAAGGGGTAGGTCACCGCCAGAAACGCCCCGGCCAAAGCGAGCAGGAGCGTGAATCGATTCAATTGCAGCACGAGGAACAAGGACCCGAGCGAGAGCGCCGCGAACAACAGGAGCGCCTCGGTCGTCGAGATGCGGCCCTGCGCGAGGGGCCGGCCCTTGGTGCGCTCGACGCGTGGATCGAAGCTGCGGTCGGCGTAGTCGTTGACCGCGCAACCGGCCGATCGCATGAGCACCGTGCCCACGACGAAGATCAAGAACAGATGCGCGTCGGGCTTGCCACGTCCGGCGATCCATACCGCCCAGAGCGTCGGCCACAGCAGGAGCCAAATCCCGATCGGCCGGTTCAGGCGCATGAGCTGAATGTAGTCCCACAATGCGGCCAAGATCTTCGGCAGCTCGTTCGTGGTCCAGGGGTGAAAGCGCACCCGGTAGGAAAACCATCGCCAGCGCGCCGCGATGCGCTCCAGCAATTCGGGCCCTGATCGGGGCAGTCGCAATCGCTTTCCCTTAGCGGCCCATGGCGGGCAGGAACGCTTCCTGGACGGACAGCGGGAGACCCCGCAGGAGAATGCGCGCGCGCCTCGCCCACAACCCGGCCGGTCGGATGTCGGCGGCTCGCAGCGCGCGCGCGCTCAAGGGGGCCTCCGCCGGCACCCAGGCGTACTCGTAGGAGCTCCTCTCGACTCCGCTGAGCTCGCTCAACATCTCGCCCAGGGAGGAGTCCTCGAGCTCGGCGAGCCAGGGATGCATGCAGAGCGTCGAATCAGGGACCACGGTTTGCGCGAACACCCACACCTGATCGGCACAGCAGAGCTCGACTTCCCGGAAGAGGCCAGCGCAGTCCTCGACGCCGAGATGGGCCTTGAGCGCTCCGCAGAGCAGTCCCGTCCATTGGCCGACGAGACGCGAGCGGAATCGATCGCCACATAGGAGCTTCATGCGCGCGCGCGGCAGCCCCTTGCCGATGAGCCAGGCACGCAAGTGCGCATCGACCTCGTGCTCACCCAGGCGCTCGGCCGGGAGCCACTCGACGGCATCGACTCTGCACGTGTTGATCGGCCTCACGCGAGCCATTCTAACCGACGCGGCCATATTGCTCGCCATGTCCCACCCAACGGCGGATGAGCGGGGGCGCGTTGAGCGGCCAATGGCGCAGCATCGCTTCGGCTGCGGTCTGCACCCGCGGCAGCAAGTCAGCGTCGCGCAACAGGTTCGCCACGCGCATCTGCGCGAGCCCGGTCTGGCGGGTGCCGAGCAACTCGCCGGGTCCGCGCAGCTCCAGGTCGCGGCGCGCCACTTCGAACCCGTCGTTCGTACGACGCATGACCGCGAGCCGCTCCCGGGCGAGTCGCGAGAGCGGTGCTCTGTACAAGAGCAGGCAGGAGCTCGCGTGCCGCCCTCGGCCCACGCGGCCGCGCAGCTGGTGCAATTGCGCGAGCCCGAGGCGCTCGGCATTCTCGATCACCATGAGGGTCGCGTTGGGCACGTCGACTCCGACCTCGATCACCGTGGTGGCCACCAGCAGATGGATCTGCCCCTCCTTGAAGCGGCGCATCGTGCGCTCCTTGGCTGATGAGGGCATGCGCCCGTGCACCATCGCCACGACGAGCTCGGGAAGAGCCTCCTTCAGGGCCGCCGCCGTCTCCTCGGCCGCTCGATAGGGCATCTCCTCGGATTCGTCGATCAGCGGACAGACCCAATATGCCTGCCGGCCCGCGAGGCACGCGGTGCGGATCCGCATGACGACCTCATCGCGCCGCGCGTCGGCGAGTGCCGCGGTCTTGACCGGCGTGCGTCCGGGCGGGAGCTCATCGATCACCGACACGTCGAGGTCCGCATAGGCGCTCATCGCCAGAGTTCGAGGGATCGGGGTCGCGGTCATGATCAGCTGGTGCGGCTGATGTCCGTCGTGGACGCCTTTCTCGCGCAACGACATCCGCTGATGCACGCCGAAGCGATGTTGCTCGTCGACGATCACGAGCGCGAGGGAGGCAAACTCGACCCCCTCCTGAAAGAGTGCATGGGTGCCGATCACGAGCGGCGAGCGACCCTCGCGAATGCGCTCGCGCATCGCGCGGCGTGTCTTGTCGGTTTGCCGTCCCGCGAGCACCGCCACCTCGACTCCCAGCGGCTCGAACCAGTGCCGAAAATTCTTGGCATGCTGGTCGGCGAGGAGCTCGGTCGGCGCCATGAGCGCGACCTGGCGGCCCATCTCGATGGCGCGCGTCGCGGCGAGCGCGGCGACGAGAGTCTTGCCGCACCCCACATCACCCTGCACCAGCCGCAGCATCGGCTTCGCCGCGGCGAGATCGTGCTCGATCTCCCGCAGCACGCGCTGCTGCGCGCGCGTGGGATGAAACGGAAGCGATCCGAGCAAGGAGGCCTTGAGCGCGCCGGAGCTCGCGAGCGGCCACCCCGGGTCTTGCTGGATGCGCCGGCGCAGCAGCTTCAAGGACAGTTGATGGGCGAGCAGCTCCTCGAAGGCAAGCCGCCGCTGGGTCGGGTGACGGAAGTCGAGCAACATCTCGACCGGCGCATCGGCAGGCGGACGATGCACGTACTCGAGGGCATCACGTAACGTGGGTAGCCTGGAATCGCTGAGCAGGGCTGCGGGCAGCCAATCGTCGAGGTCGCTGGCGCTCGTCTGCTCGAGCGCCGCTCTCATCAACTGCCGCAGTCTGCCTTGAGTCAAGCCTTCCGTGAGCGGATAGATCGGAGTCAGGTGCTCGCCCTCCGAGGTCGTGGGCGTTCGATCGACGCGGCGGTATTCGGGATGCACGATCTCGAGCCCCTTAGGGCCGCGGCGCACCTCGCCGAAGCAACGCACGCGTACGCCCCGCGCCAGGCCATCGCGCTGCTGTGCCGTGAAATAGAAAAACCGCAGGGTCAGAGATCCCGACCCGTCGCCGATCCGCGAGAGCATCTGGCGCCGGCCCCGAAAGACGATCTCGGTGAGCAGGACTTCCCCTTCGACCGCTGCGCGCTGGCCGGGCTCGAGCTCGCCCAAGGGCACGATCCGGGTACGATCCTCATAGCGCAGAGGCAGCAGGAACAACAGATCCTGCGTCGTTTCGACGCCCAGCGCGCGCAGTCGCTCGGCTTGCCGCTCGCCGACCCCGCGCAACGCCGTGACCGGCCTTGCTTCGATCACAGCGCGACGATGCACTCCACTTCGATCTGGGCTCCGCGCGGGAGCGAGGCGACTCCGACGGCCGCGCGCGCCGGGTAGGGCTCGCGAAAATATTCGGCCATGATCTTGTTGACGAGCGCGAAGTGGCCGAGGTCGGTGAGAAAGACGGTCGCCTTGACCACATCGTCGAGGCCGGCACCTGCGGCGGTGACGATTGCCTTCAGGTTGCGAAATACCTGGTGCACCTGCGCCTCCATGCCGCCCACGACCAGCGACTGGGTCGCCGGGTCCAAGGGGATCTGCCCCGATACCCAGATCGTATTGCCGACGCGCACCGCTTGCGAGTAGACGCCGATCGCCGCCGGTGCATCGGCTGTCGAGATGACTTGCTTGCTCATGAGTTTCCTTCCCTGCGCGGTGCTCTCACGCGAGCGTGCGGAACACACGCTGCACGTCGGGCATCCGGCGAATGGTCCGAATCACGCGTGCAAGGTGCTTGCGGTCGCGCACCTGCAGCTGGAATTTCAGCGACGAGCTGTCACCGTCGCGCTCCTCGAGCGACACCTGGT
>DATHCO010000098.1:0-2716 GCA_035319505.1 Steroidobacteraceae bacterium
CTAGTTTCGATAACCGCCGCGGCCGGCACGAATCACGAGGGAGCTCGACAGGAAATATACCAGAGCCGCAGCGGCTGCCCCCGGCAGCGAGGCCGTGAGATAAGCGTAAGGGCCGCTCGAGCGATAGGTCAGGGGATTGAGCAGCAGCACGTAGGTGGTGCAACCCGCGGTGAGCGCGAGGAGCGCGGCGGGATTCACGCCTCGCCAGAACACATAGTCGGGCCGCGCGGAATAGAGGGCGCGCACCTCGATGCGGCGGTGTCGCAGGATGAAGTAATCGATGATCTGGATGCCGCAGAGGGGCGCGAACGAGACGCCCAGAAGCGCCAGAAAATTTCCGAACCTCGCAAAGAACAGCTCGGGAATGAACAGGCCGACGAGCGCGACCGGTGTGATCGTGATCAAGAGCAGCGTCGTCCAGGATCGCCGCTGCAGCGCGCCGAAGTTGCGCAGCCCGATCGCCGAGGCGTAGATGCCGGTCGTCGTCGTGCCGAAATTGGCGGCGGTGACGAAGGCGAGCGAGATGATGGCGTAGGAGGGGCCGCCCACGGTGCGCAGCCACTGCGCCGGATCGGAGGACTTGAGCACCAGGACGCCAGCGAGCCCGATGAGGGAGAGGAGCGGCACCGGCGCGCACATGCCCACCATGACCGGCAGCACGACGGTGCGCGTATTGGGCGCCATCCGGATCATGGCTCCGATATAAGGCCACCAGGAAAGGGTCGAGCCGATGCCGAGCTCCACACCGGTCGTGTAGTTCCACAGCCGCTCGGGACTCGCGAACGCGGGGTGCGCTGCCACGAGCTCCGGCCAGCGGTGCGATACCAAGAGATAGAGCATCCACAGGCCCACGAACACATGCGCGAAGAGGATGTTGGATACGAGCGATACACCGGTCGCGCCTCGACGCAGAGCCGCGAAGATGATGCCGCAGGCGAGCAGCGTGAGGAGCGGCACCAGCAGCGCGCTTCGCTCGCCGGGCCTCAGGATCCCCAAGGCAAGCGCGAGCTGCACCGCGGACTTTGCGAAGAAGATGATCAGGAGCGAGTTCCAACCGATGATGGAGATGGCCTGCAGCGCGGCCGGCACGATCCAGCCGCGGGAGCCGAACTGAGGTTTGGTGGAGGCGATCGAGTCGATACCGTAGCGCACGCACGTGGGCCCGGCCGCGAGGAGCACGAGCAACATCCCGATGAAGCAGCCGGCGGTGAGCGCGATGCCGCCCTGGATGAAGCCGAGGTAGTTGCCCACCGATTCGCCGATCAGGTAACACCAGGTCGCGGCCGCCGTGGTCGCGAGTGTCACGGTCAAGCGCAGCGCTCCCCAGGTGCGCTCGGCGGGAAGAAGCGGCCAGGCGCTTTCATCGGCCATCGCTCGGTCCGTCATAACCACCAACCGACGATGATCAGAAGCACCGGCAGGAGGATTCCGAACAGGATGATCCAGATGCGGCTCAGCGAGTCGAAGTCCGCAGGCACGGCCATGGTCTCGAGGGCGGCGATGCGTGCTTCGAGCTCGGGCGGCAGGGCCGAGAGTGGGCGATCCGACGGTGCGTCAGGCTGCGAGGGCTCCGGCGGTGGCGGCCTCGGCAGGACAGAGCCGGCCGCCCGACCCCGCTGACCCCGCCCCTCGTCGGAGTCAATCACGGCGGCTGCCGGGAAACGCCTCCGCGTCGGCGTAGGGGAACCACCAGAAGTCGTGGGGCTTTGCGGCGTAATCGATCATCGAGAGCTTCGTGTGGCGGAACGTATCGAGCCCTTCGGAGCCGAGCTGCCGGCCCATGCCGGATTGCTTGCGGCCGCCGAAGGGGCCGGCATCATTGTCGAGCAGCGGCGCGTTGACCCATACCATTCCCGCCTCCAGCTCCTCGACCGCACGCATCGACTCCTCGAGGTTCGTGGTGTACACGGTCGCGCCGAGCGCATATCGCGAGCGGTTGGCGAGCATCAGCGCCTCATCGAAGCTCTTCACGATGCAAATCGGAGCGACCGGCCCGAAGGTCTCGTCGTTCATGATGGGCGCATCCGCCGATACCTCGCCGAGGACCGTGGGCTCGACGAACCATCCCTTCTCGAGGCTCGCGGGACGACCGCCGCCGGTGAGTACGGCCGCGCCTCGGGTACTCGCGCCATCGAGCACCTTGAGATAGCGCGTGAGCTCTCGCTGCGAGGCGAGAGGTCCCATGTCGACGCGATCGAGGCCGTTACCGACGCGGATCTTCGAGGTGTGGTGCACGAGACGCTTCGCGAACTCCGGGTAGATCGCCTCGTGCACGTAGAACCGCTCCGCCGCCGCACAGACCTGCCCGCAGTTCAAGAACGCGCCGAACGCCGCGCCGCGGGCCGCAACGTCGAGAGGAGCGGTGGGCATCACGATGAAGGGGTCGTTCCCCGAGGTCTCGATGAGGGTGCGCTTGTAGAGGCGCCCGCAGGCCTCGGCGATGCGCCGTCCGGTCTCGATGCCGCCGGTGAACGCCACCATATGAGTGTCGGAATGCTCGACCAACTGCTTGCCCGCCGGCCCTGCGCCGGTGATCACTTGGACCAATCCGGGAGGCAGCACGTCGAAGGCAGCGACGAACTTGAGCGTGGTGAGCGTGGTCAGATCGGAGGGCTTGATGATGACCGCGTTGCCGCTCACCAGCGCCGCGGCCGCCTGCCAGCACAGCAAGCACAGCGGATAGTTGAACGGCAGGATGATGACGACGACGCCGAGC
>DATHCO010000099.1:0-6243 GCA_035319505.1 Steroidobacteraceae bacterium
CCTGCCCGCATCGCTCGAGAGTTCGCCGCTCGGCAGGTGTCCCGCGTCGAATTGCTTGCCGGTCACCGTCGTCAGTGCGGCAGCGACTTGCGCCTGGTTGAACGCTGGTTCGGCGACGGCGCGCGCCGGATCGACGATCACGTACTCCGTGCCCTGCGCCGTTCTTCGTCGATACCACAGCTTTCCGTTCGCAAGCCAGGTCGGGGCATCGGCCGCATGAAGGACGAGGGGCGCTGTCCTATACGGCATGAAGCTTTCGGCACGCGCATAGTCGTCGGCGGTGAGCACGCGCCGAGGTTGCGCGAACACAGAAGTCGCCGCGCATGACACGATCGCGCAGAGGATGAGCCGGGGCCGATACGAAAAAGGCGGGCCGGTGTCCGGTCCGCCTTCCGACCCAGTCGGGTCAATGAGCTCGCGAGTCACAAAGCCGAAAGCATACTCGCCCGCGACGCGCGAGGATAGCGCAGATGCGCGAGGATATCGGGCCGGCTGACCTATCCGATGATCGTCTTCAGCCGCTGTGACCGCGAGGCATTGGCTGCGTCCGCGATCCGCAGGAGAAGCTCTCGTGCCGCGCCCGAGGACAGCGGCTTGCTCAGCAGAAACCCCTGCGCTTCCTGACACTCGTGCTCTTGCAGGAAGCTGAGCTGCCTCAACGTCTCCACGCCCTCGGCCGTCACCTGGATTCGCAATGACCGGGACATGGCGATGATGGCGCCGGCGATGGCACGATCGTCGCTCGCGTCGGTGATTCTCGAGATGAAGGAGCGGTCGATCTTGAGGCGATCGACGGCCAAATAGCGCAGCCGCCCGAAGCTCGAGTAGCCCGTGCCGAAGTCGTCGATCGCGAGCGATATGCCGAGACCCTTGAGCTGCTTGAGCGCGGATTCGGCCCAAGCTTCGTCGCCCATGACCACCGATTCGGTGATCTCGAGCTCCAGGAGCGCGGGATGCAAGCCCGTATCGCGCAGTATGGCGGCGACCTGCGCAGGGAATTCCGCCCGCGCAAATTGACGGCTCGACACGTTCACCGCCATGCGGCCGCTCAAGAGCCCCTCGTCGTGCCACGCCTTCGCCTGGCGGCAGGCGCTACGCAGCACCCACTCGCCGATCTCATGCATCAGGCCGTTCTCATCGGCCACCGGAATGAATTCCGAGGGCGGGACGTTGCCGAGCACGTCGTTCTTCCAGCGCAGCAGCGCTTCCATTCCCGCGATCGAGCCGGTGCGCACGTCGAACTGAGGCTGATAGTCGAGGGAGAACTCGTGGCGCTCGAGCGCGCCGCGCAGTCGCTCCTCGATGGTCAAGCGCTGCAAGGCGGCGGCATTCATGGGCTCGTCGAAGAATGCGAAAGTGCCGGCGCACTTGCGCTTGGCGAAATACATGGCTAGATCGGCGTTGCGCAGCAGCGTTTGCGCATCGGCGCCATCCCGAGGGTATACCGCAACACCGATGCTCGGGGTGACGACGAGCGAGGTCGTCGACAGCTGCATCGGCTCACACAGGGCGCGAATCAGCCGCTCTGCCACGACGCCGGCTACGCTCGGTTTTGGAATATTGGGCAAAAGGACCATGAACTCATCGCCGCCCAGGCGGGCGAGATCGCCGGGACGTGCGAGTGATGGCGTGCCGATCGAATCGCTGTAGCGCAAGGTGTTGCGCAACCGCGCCGCCACCTGGCGCAGCAAGTCGTCGCCCACCGCGTGACCCAAGGTGTCGTTGACTCGCTTGAAGTTGTCGAGATCGAGGTACAGGATCGCCAGCGTCCGCTGCTGCTCTCTGGCCGCCTCGATGGCCCGCTCCAGGCGACTTCGCGATTGCTCTCGATTCGGCAAGCCCGTCAGCGTATCGAAATAGGCGAGCCGCACGATGCGCCGCTCGGCGCGCCACTTGCTCGCCAAGGCGATGGCCATCTGGCGAACCTCGTGCGGATGAAACGGCTTTTGCAGATAGGACAGCTTCTCCTCCGGGGGGACGATTCCGCCGATCTCAGTCGGATCCACGTCCGCATAAGCCGTGCAGATGACGATTTCGACGTCCGGATCGAGCTCGCGGATACGGGTCGCGGCCCAGACCCCATCCTTCCCCGGCGGCATGCGCATGTCCAGGAAGATGACAGCGAACGGCTGATCCTCTGCGAGCGATTGCTCGACCGCGGCGATCCCGGCCTCGGCTTGGTTGCAATAGACCACCTCGAAGGTCGGCCCCTTGGCCGCCGCTGCAGCGCTCGGGTTCCAATCGGTCTCGCCGAACAGGCGAGCATGCAGGTCGCTCAATTTCCCGTCGTCCTCGTCGACCTCGGCGCTGCGCAGGATTTGCCGATAGGCGTCGCGCACGCACGCCTCGTCGTCGACCACGAGCACGCGGATCGGCTCCTTGTTCTCTCCGGCGAGGGAGGTCTTCATGCGGCTCTCGCAGAGGCCGCCTCACGCGAGGCGAGCGGCAGTGTGATGTGCAGCGAGGCACCGCGCCCGAGGCCTTCACTGGTCGCCCAGATGCGTCCACCGAGCGCGCCGACGGTATTCGCGCACCAATGCAACCCAATGCCGAAATTGCTGTCCTTCGACTTGGTCGAGAAGCCCTTCTCGAATATGCGCTCGAGGTGCTCGGCCGCGATGCCGATGCCGTCATCCGTGCAGCACAGATGGAGATCCTCGCCTTCTCCGGCGGGCAATATTTCGGCCCGTACGCAAAGCCTGCCCTGAGCCTGGCCCGAGTCGCGCACCGCATCGGCTGCGTTGATGATGAAGTTCTGCAGGACGAGCCTCAAGACGGTGCGGGGGACGCTGAGCACGCCCGCGGCCTCGAGCGACGGATCGGCCTCGATCAGGAGTCGCTGCCGCGCGGCGTCGGGCACCACCTCGATCGACTGCGCCAGCAATTCCGGCAATTGCACGGACTCGATCACATGCTCGTTGCGGGTCGCGCGCATTTGCTCGGTGAGCGCGGATTGCACGATTGCAGTTTGCCGGCTAATGATCTCCGCATCGTCCTCCGCGGCCTTGACCGCGGAGGCGAGTTTCCCGCACGCGAGACGCACGAACTCGGCCAAATCCGCGCGCCGTGCGGGATCGATGTCGGTCCTTGCAAGCTCTGCGACTGCCAATTGAGCCTCTTTCGCCGGCACCGAGCGCAGGCACGTGCGAATGCCGGACAACCGTACCCCGATCGGAGTCATCGCATTGCCCAAGTTGTGCAGGACGCCCTTCGCGAGCTCGGCAAAACCCGCCTGGAACGATTGATCGATGAGCTGTCGGCGTGACTCGGCGACGCGCGCCACCATGCGATCGAACTCGCGCGCAAGCACACCGATCTCGTCCTTGCGCTCGAAGCCGAGCCGAGTGTTCAGATTCTTGTCCTCGCCGATCGCAACCGCGTGGCGCGTGACGCGTCCCAGGGGATCGAGCACGACCCGATTCAACAGAATCACCAGCGCGAGGACGACCACGACGGCGGCGCCCATGAGATAGGCCGACGCATACTGCACTGCGGAGTACCCTCGCCGAGTGATCTCTCGCGGCACGTCGACGCGCAGCCGCAAGAGGGGGTGCCCATAGATGTCGTCGAAGGTCTGATACACCTCCGTCACATCATTGGTCTCGATCAATTCATGTGCCTGCGAGCTGTCGCGAAGTGGCGCCATCGACAGCTGCGCTTGAGCCTGGGCGCCGATCTGCTCGATCTCGCGCGGCGAGACCAGTCTGCCCATGATCACCATGCCGCGCGGCGGCCCATGCCCGAAGCCGTCGAGGACCGGTGCGGCAGCGATCATGAGGATCCCGCGATTGGTCTGCAGCAGGCCCTGGTCCGTTCGCCCGTCGCGTATGTCTCCTCGCCAAGGAAAGTCCGGCGCCAGAGCACGGCGCGAGGTGAGGTCCAGATCGAGCGGCGCGTCCGTATGCAGATCGATCGCCGCGGAGGCGATGATATTTCCATCGAGATCGGTGAACAGGAGCGAGTTGATGTTGAGCTGCTTCAGGCCCGCGCCGGTCACCTGTTCGTCGATGAACGTCCGATTCCGGTCATGAGCAAAACGCCAGGCGTCGGTCCAGTTTCCCCAGCTGGCCGCCTGCAGCTCGAGCTGTGCGAGAGTTCGATCCAGGGCGAATTGAATGCGCCGCATCGCCACGTCGGCCTCAGTATGCTCGAGCTCGACAAAGCTCGGCATGAGCACTTTCTTGGCGACAACGATCTCCGTCACGCCGAGAAGCGCGAACAGAGTCGCGATCAGTGTGGCGACCTTCCACCGGATATTCATGCGTCTTGCAACGTAGCGGCAAGCGCCGGTAATTGTTAACCTTTTACATCACAGAATCCGTCGCTCGGGGTTCCGGCAGTGTGATCCCGATCACGCTTTTTTGAGCGAAAACGCCGAGCTCGCGGCGCAGAGGGCGGACGCCGCCCCTTCGGGAAGGTCGAGCCGCGCGCTGAGCGGGCGCACCGGGCCCTTGAGAACGCGCCACGCGCATGGCAAAAAGAGCATCCCTGATGGAACACCGCGATCGACCGCATCGGCGCTTGAACGCATTGACCGGCGAGTGGGTCTTTGTCTCCTCGCATCGGGTGAATCGGCCCTGGCACGGACTGCGCGACGAGGCGCGCGTGGGGGCGTTGCCGGCCTACGATCCGAACTGCTATCTCTGTCCCGGCAACGTGCGCGCGAGCGGCGAGCGCAACGCGCCCTATACCGCGACCTACGTGTGGACCAATGATTTCCCCGCGTTCCTGCCCGAGACAGTCACCGGAGTCGAGGCGAGCCGGCACCCCTTGCTGCGCGCGCACGCACACGCGGGCACCTGCCGCGTGATCTGTTACTCGCCCCGTCACGACCTCACGCTCGCGCAATTGCCGGTGCGCGAGATCCGCGGCGTCATCGACACCTGGGCCGCCGAAATCGACGAGCTGGAATCGGCTTGGCGCTGGGTGCAAGTGTTCGAGAACAAGGGCGAGATCATGGGCTGTTCGAACCCCCATCCGCACGGCCAGATCTGGGCGAGCGATTTCCTTCCCAACGAGCCCGCGAAGGAACTCCTGCAGCAGCGGCAGTGGCTCGCCGAGCACGGCAGCCGGCTCCTGCTCGACTATGCGCGGCACGAGCTTGCCGAAGGGGAGCGACTGGTGACCGAGAACGCCCACTGGATCGTGGTGGTGCCTTGGTGGGCCGCCTGGCCCTTCGAGACACTGGTTCTGCCGCGCCGCCACGTGCCCCGGTTGCCGGGGCTCGATTCGATGGAAAGGGACGCGCTCGCAGAGATCTTGAGCCGGCTGCTGATCGCCTACGACCGGCTCTTTGGGGTCTCGTTCCCCTACTCATTCGGGTGGCACGGCGCGCCCGCGCCGGCGCCAGCCGATGCCGAGGATCCGCGCCGCGCCTGGCAGCTGCACGCGCACTTCTACCCGCCGCTTCTGCGCTCGGCCACGGTGAGGAAGTTCATGGTGGGCTATGAGCTGCTGGCCGAGGTGCAGCGCGACCTGACGGCCGAGCACGCGGCCGAGCGTCTGCGCGCGCTCGCGACCGCGTAGGACGCGATTTTTGCAAGCGCTTGCAATTCGCGCCATGCTGGTTTAGGTTTGCGCGATCAGTCTGGGCCATCCGGGAAGAACGGCCCTGCGCGACTTGCGGCAGTCCAAGGAGTAGCGTTGTCGACGGGGCCGAATCGATATTCACGGCTGACGATGGCGCAGGCGCTCGTCAAGCATCTCGCCGCACAGCGGATCTCGAGCGGCGACCGAGACGAGCCGCTGTTCGGCGGCGTCTTTGCGATCTTCGGCCACGGCAACGTGATTTGCCTGGGCGAGGCGCTCTATGAGGCGCGCGAGGCGCTGCCGACCTTCCGTGGACAGAACGAAGCATCGATGGGCTTCGCCGCCGCCGCGTACGCCAAGGCGTACCGCCGCCGCCGGATCTGCGTGGCGACCTCATCGATCGGACCCGGCGCGACCAACATGGTGACCGCGGCGGCGGTAGCGCATACCAACCGCTTGCCCGTGCTGTTCCTGTCGGGAGACACCTTTCTGCATCGCTTGCCGCATCCGGTGTTGCAACAGGTGGAACAGTTCGGCGACCCCACGGTGACGGTGAACGATGCCTTCAAAGCGGTCACGCGATACTGGGATCGGATCACACATCCGGCCCAGCTCATTCAATCGCTGCCCGCCGCGATCGATACCATGCTCGATCCGGCGGACTGCGGCCCGGCATTTCTCGGCTTGCCGCAGGACGTGCAGGGAATCGCATAC
>DATHCO010000100.1:0-3489 GCA_035319505.1 Steroidobacteraceae bacterium
TGCCGTGCGCAATGCAGCGCTCGCTCTGCGCCGCACGGAGCTCATCTCACCGCTGGGCGGCGTGATCGCCAAGCGCTCCGTCGAAGTGGGCCAACGGGTGGCGGCTGGCACGCCGCTCCTCGCCGTGGTGCCGCTCGAGGATGCATGGATCGATGCGAACTTCAAGGAGGTGCAGTTGAAGCGCATGCGCGCGGGTCAGCCGGCAACCGTCCGGGCGGACTTCTACGGGCGTAGCGTCACCTACCACGGGCATGTGGTCGGCATCGCCGCAGGCAGCGGCAGCGCGTTTGCGCTGTTGCCGGCGCAGAACGCCTCGGGGAACTGGATCAAGATCGTGCAGCGCGTGCCCGTGCGCATTCTCATCGATCCGAACGAGCTCAAGGATCACCCCCTGCGCGTCGGGCTCTCGACGACCGTGACGGTTGATTTGCACGATACGTCGGGTCCACTGATGACCAGCGCGGTGCGCAATGTGCCACTGCCGACACAGCCGAGCGCGGGCGATGATCCGGCGGTCGATGCGCGCATTGCATTCATCATCGCCGACAACGCCGGCCCCGAGGCGAATGAGCCGGTGCGGCTCAGTGGGAAGGGGCGCTCGGAGAGCGGCTTCGGCGTCTTGGCCCGCCGCCCATGAGCGCCAACGCTGCAGCGGCCGCTCCGGCGCCGGCCCTCGTCGGCGGAACCAAGGCGCTCACCGCCGTGGCCTTGGCGCTCGGAACGTTCATGCAGGTGCTCGACACCTCCATCGCGAATGTCTCGATCCCGACCATCAGCGGCAACTTGGGTGTGAGCTCGGATCAGGGCACCTGGGTGATCACCTCCTTCGCGGTGGCGAACGGGGTCTCCGTGCCGCTGACCGGCTGGCTCATGCAACGCTTCGGTGTGGTGCGTACCTTCGTGGTGTCGGTCGTCCTGTTCACCCTCGCATCGCTGCTCTGTGGTCTCGCCTGGAGCCTGTCGTCGCTGATCGCATTTCGCGTGCTGCAGGGCGCGGTGTCGGGCCCCATGATTCCGGGGAGCCAGGCGCTTCTCATCAATGTATTCGGACCGTCCAAGCGCCACACCGCGCTCGCCATCTGGTCCCTCACCACGTTGATTGCGCCGATCGCCGGGCCGCTCCTGGGCGGCTATATCTCGGACAACTACGTTTGGCCCTGGATCTTCCTCATCAATGTGCCGGTGGGCATCTTCTGCACGTTCATTTGCTGGACCAATCTGAAGTCCCAGGAGACCCCGACTCACAAGCTTCCGATCGACCGCGTGGGTCTCTTCCTGCTCTTCGTGTGGGTGGGCGCGCTGCAGATCATGCTCGACAAGGGCAAGGACCTCGACTGGTTCCATTCGCGCATTATCGTCGTGTTGACGCTGGTGACCGTGATTGCCTTTGCCGCGTGGCTCATCTGGACTCTCACCGAGGAGCACCCGATCGTGGATTTGAGCTTGTTCAAGTCCCGCAGCTTCGCGCTCGGCACCGTGGCCTTGTGCCTGGGTTATGCCGTATTTTTCGGCAACATCGTGCTCCTGCCGCTGTGGCTGCAGAGCTTCGTGGGCTACACGGCGACCTGGGCAGGCCTGGTCTCGGCGCCGAGCGGCATCACCGCGGTGCTCGTGTCGCTCTTTGTCGGGCGCCTCATGCAACGCCACGATCCGCGCCTTCTCGCCGCCATCGCCTTCAGCGTGTACGGGATCTCCTATTTCATGCGCGCCAGCCTCACGGCCGATGCGAGCTTCTTCGCCTTCATGGCGCCGCAGCTGGTGCAAGGGTTCGGGATGGGACTATTCTTCGTGGCGCTCCTCGCCGTGATCTTCGACGGCCTGCCGCCCCAGAAGATACCGGCGGCCTCGGGACTGTCTAATTTCCTGCGTATCACGGCGGGGAGCTTTGCGACCTCCCTCACCACCACGTTCTGGGATCGCCGCGAAGCGCTCCATCAGACGCGGCTCGCCGACGCCGTCAATGTCTTTGCACCTGCCTACCAGCAGTCGCTCGCGCAGATGCACGAGCTCGGATTGACCGATCAAGCGGCCGCCGGCGCGATGACCCACAGCCTCGTTGCGCAGAGCTACCTCCTGTCCTCGCTCGATTTGTTTTATTTTTCAGCCTGGGCCTGCGTGGTGCTCGTTCCTTTGTGCTTCCTGGTGCGCCGGCCGGCGGTCCACGGCGAGGTGGTGGCAGGAGGGGATTGACCCCGACTATACGACTCGCATCGCACCCGAGGACCTCCTGCAGGCCACCAGGCAAGTGGCCGCGCGCTCGGGTGCTCGCTAGGCGGGCGAGGTGACGACATACGCCCGGGAAAAGAGCTCCGGCATGCGTGCCGCGCGTCCCGAATCGAGATTGATGCAAACGTACTCGGTGCGTGCACGGGCGAGCGTGGCCGAATCGGCTGCGCGCAGCAGCTGGAAGCGGCGCTCGACGCGTAGCCGCCCGTCCGAGCGCGTGATCCAGGTTCCGACCCGCACGATATCGCCCCGCATCGCGGCGAGCACATAGTCGATCTCGGTTCGCAGCGCCGCCATTCCCCGCCTGAGTCGAAGGCACTCCTCCATGGGAACGCTCAGTGCGGCGGAATGAGACCAAGCCACCCGATCGAGCCATGTGAGGTAGACGGCATTGTTGACGTGCTGGTACTCGTCGATGTCCTCGGGCCGGACGCTCAGCTCAATGACGTGCGGATGGGCGAAATCGAAGGTCGACACCGCAATCATGATACCAATAACGCAGCGAACGCCGGATGCCGGTACGCGCGACACGCGATATCTATCTTCGAAGAGGCAGCGTATTTTTCTCGGACGGCGGGCTTGCCTTGGCGTGACGGGCACGATCGACGGCTTCGAAGAATGACCGCAAGTGCTCGGGGTTGTCGAGCCACGCTCTGCGCGGCCCCTCTGCGCGATCTCGCGAGCTTCTGCGACGAAGGTCTTCGAGAGGCTCGGCGTCCGATGATAGGTCGACCTGGCGCGGCATGGCGCTACCCTCGGAGACGACAGCGAACTCTGTGCACGAAGTAAATTCAAGCACTTACCGGCGCATAAAAGTGTGCTCGATAGCACAATTGGTATATTGGCCGGGCGTACGCCGCGATAGGGAGTTGAGGGGCATGGAGGAAGACCGATCGGTTCTCTCACGCGCTGCCCGGGCCCCGGATTCGACACTCACGTACGGCGCCGACGCGGATCAGGTCGCCGACCTCTGGGCGGGCCCATCGGCCGACCAGGCGCGGCCGCTCGTGCTCCTGATCCACGGTGGCTTCTGGCGCCCGGCGTTTGACCGGTCGCACCTTTCGCCCATGGCCGAGGCTCTCGCGGCGATCGGATGGACGGTCGCGTCGGTCGAGTATCGCCGACGACCGGGCAAGCCCGACTTGACCGTCGCCGACGTGCGTCGAGCTGTCGAAGTGTTACCGGCGAAGATCGCAGGCCACAGCGGCCGAGCCCTCGTCGTTGGTCACTCGGCTGGAGGACATCTGGTGCTATGGCTTGCGG
>DATHCO010000101.1:0-7276 GCA_035319505.1 Steroidobacteraceae bacterium
GATGCGTTCCATACGCTGTCGAGCGAGGACATCATTTACGAGGTGACGACCTATAACCCGAACCTCGCCTTCTACACCAACGCGGGACGGACGGTGCGCGAGGGCCTCGAGTCGAGCGTGCGGCTCGATACTCGAGCGTGGCATGTGAGTCTAGGCTATGCGTTCACGGAGGCGGAGTTCCGGACATCTCTCCTGCTCGGCACCAGTAGCCCGGCGGCCGATGCAAACGGCGAGGAGCAAGTGCTGCCGGGGGCGCGGATCCCGGGGATCCCTAAGCACCGGGCCAACCTGGTGCTCGATGTCGACGTCACACCGCGTGTGCGCATCGGCGGCTCGGTCGTCACGCAGAGCAACGTCTATCGCTTCGGCGATGAGGCGAACCTCACCGCACCGCTCGGCGGATACACGCTCGTCGATCTCGATGCCTCCTACCGCGCCGGCACGCATCTCAGCCTGTTCGCCGACGTCGACAACGTCTTCGGCAAGCGCTACTACACTTACGGCTCCTTCGCACCCGTGACGGCGGTCCCGTGGCCCAACATTCCCGGCGGGGTCACCGATCCGCGCACGGCGAGCCCGGGGATGCCGCTCGCCGCATACGGGGGGGTCAGGGTGACTTTCTGATCGGTCGAGGCGGCCGGGCCGAGCGTTCCTCGACACGCGGGCTATAGTGGTCAAACGCTCATGACTTGCCTGTGGCTGCACCTCGTCGAGGTCGACTCAGGCCTCGTGGAGCGCGAACGCGCCGTATCCGACGACTCGCGAACGATCCGGCGCGGTATCGCCCGAGTTGCGCAGATCGAGCAGCTCGACCCTGAGTGCGCGCCTGCGGGCGATCAGCATGAGCCCGTTGATGCCCACGTGGCCGCAGGCCTCCTCTGCGCCGAGCACGGTCGACTGATCGAGTATCAGCTTGGCCGTTGCCGCATCGATACGCCGCGCCGCCGAATACGTGAGGTAGTGGGAGAGGTCGGAGCTCACGATGATGAGGGTCTCCTCGTCTCCCCAGACGCAGTCGAGAGCCGCCGCTACCTCCTGCGCCGTCGCATCACCCGCCGCGATCGGAAGCACGCGGAATTCGCCGAGGAGGAGCTGAAGAAACGGCAACTGCACCTCGAGGCTGTGCTCAGAGGCATGAGGCCTGTCGGCGGCGATGACCTGCCCGCTGTCGAGAACCTTGCGGCGCGCCTCCTCGTCGATCGGAACGATGCCGAGCGGGGTCTCGAACGCCGCGGCGCGCGGCACGGCGAGCCCGGCGAAGGGCACGAAATGGCTCGGCCCGATCAGGATCACGCGCTCGATGCGCGGGCCGGCGACCCCCAGGCCCTCGATCCCTTGCGCGGTCTGCACCGGACCGGCGAGAGCGCCATAGGCAGAGCCTGCGATGGGCCCCGAATATACGTAGCCCGCATGCGGGGCGATCAGCGCCTTCGGCCTGCGGCCGAAGCCCAAGGCCGGCGCTTGCGCTGCTGCGTTGCGAGCGGCGTCCGGAGCGCCCGCAAGACAATGGCCTAGCATACGGCGTAGCGACTCCGGATCCTGCGGGTAGAACGAGCCCGCGACGGCCGGGGTACGGATGCTGACAGGGCGCGTCACACTGCGCACGAGAGCAGTATCGATGGAATCGAAAGGGAGCACAATGGCGAGGTGGAAGAGGAGATGGCAAGTCCACCCGTGCGGCCTCCCGAAGGCTCGATCATCGACACTCGCTACTGGCACGTGCTCGAGGATGGTCGCGTGCAATGCGACGTGTGTCCTCGCGGCTGCAAGCTGCGCGACGGCCAGCGTGGGCTCTGCTTCGTGCGCGGCGCAGAGACGGGCCGCGTCAAGCTGTTCAGCTACGGGCGCTCGAGCGGCTTTTGCGTCGACCCCATCGAGAAGAAGCCGCTCAACCATTTTCTACCGGGCACGAGCGTTCTGTCGTTCGGCACGGCCGGATGCAATTTGGCTTGCAAATTTTGCTTCCCGCCGGACACCCTCGTCGCAACCACGCAGGGAATGATGCGCATCGCCCATCTGTTTGAGCGCTGCGCCGAGAAGGTCTCCCATCACGAAGGTCAGATCGGTTACCCGCGGATGCTCCGGGTGTGGAGCCGCTCGGCCAGGGAAGTGCCGGTGACGAAGGTCTTCGCCCATCCCTATTCGGGCGAGCTGTTATCGATCCAGGCGAGCTGCTGTGCGCCGTTGCAGCTCACCCCGACCCATAAGATCTTTGCCGCGCACCGCTCGGATCTCGGCGACGTACGAGCCATTGAGGCGGCGAAGCTTTCGACCGACCATTATCTGGTGATTCCAAAGCGACATGCCGGTGGCGCGGAACGCACCGCCTGGCGCGAGGTCGATCAGGCCTTCTTGGTGCCCGTGCGGCACATCGAGCGAATCCCGTATGAGGGGACGGTCTACAACCTCGAAGTCGATGACCCGGACCATTCCTACCTCGCGCCTTTTGTGGCGGTGTCGAACTGCCAAAACTGGGACATGTCGAAGTCGCGCGAGATGGACACGCTCGCCGACGGCGCGAGCCCCGATGAGCTCGCCGAGGCCGCCCGGCGGCTCGGCTGCGCGAGCGTCGCGTTCACTTACAACGATCCGGTCGTGTTCATGGAGTATGCGATCGACACCGCCCGTGCATGCCGAGTGCACGGCATCAAGAGCGTGGCGGTCACGGCGGGCTACATGTGTGCGGAGCCGCGCGTGGAGCTCTACCGGCACATGGATGCCGTGAACGTCGATCTCAAGGCATTCACCGATCGCTTCTATTACAAGGTCTGCGGCGGGGCGCTTGCGCCCGTGCTCGAGACGCTCGAGTACATCAAGCACGAGACCAAAGTCTGGCTGGAGATCACGACGCTGCTCATCCCCGCAGAGAACGACTCCGACGAGGAGATCGATCGGATGACACAGTGGATCGCGCAGAGGCTCGGGCCCGATGTGCCGCTGCACTTCACGGCGTTCCACCCGGACTGGAAAATGCCGGATCGACCGCCCACGCCGCCCGCAACGCTCACGCGCGCTCGGCGCATCGCACTCGCCAACGGTCTGCATTACGTCTACACGGGGAACGTGCACGACAGCGAGGGCGGCAGCACCTATTGTCCGGCCTGCCGCAAGCGCGTGATCGAGCGCGACTGGCACGAGCTCGGCGAGTGGCGCTTGACCGGCTCGGGCGCGTGCCGCAACTGCGGCACGCAGATTCCGGGCGTGTTCGCAGGGCCGCCCGGAGGCTGGGGCGCTCGGCGCCTCGGCGTGCGGCTCGGCGGGCGGCGCTGAACGGTCACCGACCTGAGGGCGCCGTGTGCGCTTGCGCTGCGCTCAATCGGCCCGGCCGCAGTCGGCTGGTGCGCCTGGGCTCAATCCGTGCGATTTTCCGGAAAGCTCAACGCAGCGAAGCATTTCGCGGCAGCCTCGCCTGTCTTGCGCCGCGCGCGGATCTCGTTCACGAGCTCGAGTGCGCTCTTCGAGCAGGGCGGGAGCTCGGCCGCACAGGGCTCGAGCGGCTTCACGCGCTCGCCCCAACGGACGAGATGCGCGGAGAGGCTCAATCCGGCGCCGAACGCCGGAATCAGCACGAGGCTCTCCGGCGGCACGCGGCCTTCCTCGACCGCTTCCACGAGCGCGACCGGCGCGGTGGCGGAGCTCATGTTGGCGTACTTTTGAACCGTGAGGAACACTTTCTCGGGTCCTGCCCCCGTGCGCTGCGCGACCGCGTCGATGATGCGCTGGTTCGCCTGGTGCGGCACGACGAGCGCGATATCGTCGATCGTGACGCGAGCGCGGCGCATCACATCATGACAGGCATCGCTCATGCCTTGCACCGCCTTGCGAAAGATCTCCTGGCCGTCGAAGTCCCACGTGGTCTGTCCGAACGGGACGCCGAGATTCGCGTACATCGTGCCAATGCCCCTCACGCGCAGGATCTGGCGCGAGTCCGCGTAGCACTGAAGCTTCTCAACGATCACACCCGACTCGCGCTCGGAGCCTTGAAGCACCATGGCGGCGGCGCCGTCGCCGAACAGCACGGCGACATTGCGATTCTCCCAGTCCATGAACTGCGAGATGAGCTCGACGCCGATCACCAGCGCGTTCTTGAAGACAGCGCCCCGGATCATCGCCGAGGCGATCGAGAGCCCGTACATGAAGCTCGTGCACGCGGTGTTCACATCGAAGGCCGCTGCGCGAGTCGCATGAATTCGCTGCTGCACGCCCGAGGCGCAGTTCGGCACCGCCTCGTCGTTGCTGCAGCTGCCGTAGATCACGAGCTCGATCTCCTCGCCGCGCAGACCGGCGCAGGCGATCGCGCGGCGGGCAGCGACGATGGCGAGCTCGATCCCGGGCACATGGGAGATTCGCCGCTCCTTCATGCCCGTGCGCGTCGTGATCCAGTGATCGTCCGTGGGCAAAAAGGTGGCCAGGTCCTGGTTCGTGAGGATAGCCGGTGGCAGGCATTTGCCCCAGCCAACGATGGCAGCGTGACTCACCGGAACTCCCCAGGGGCTTGGATTCTTGTAACCTGCATTGTCGCCGAAATGGAATGAGAATCAAACCGTCTCCTCGTCGACGGCGAACGCGGCGGCCCGGCTGCGCGAGAGCTTTGCTCGAAGGCACCCGTGCAGCGCCGCGTCGCCTCGCGGCGCAGCAGTCCCCGCGATGACGCTGGTGTCCTGAATCAGAAATTCGCCGGCATTCGAACGCCGCGGCGCCCCGCCCGCTGCGTTGCTCCTCCCTTGAATACGCTAAAGTATTCGCGGTCGTCGCGCCTTGCGGTCGGGCCGCGGCGGCGCTCTCGGTGCACGGCGCATTGCTGATTCAGGACACTGGGCGTGCGGTGCCAGATCATGTTCCATCTGCCCAAAGCGCAGGCCGGCCGGCGATCCGTGGCAGATCTCGGCGAGGAAATTGATTATTCTTGTGCGAACAACAATTCGGCACGGACCACTTCAGCATGGACCACGACCACAAGCCGGAAGCGAGGAAAGCGGGGGGCCGGAGCAAGGCTCTGCGCCTGCCGCTTCAAGTGACCCTCGTGTCCTGGTGGGCACTCACGCAGACGCTCGGCCCGATCCTGCTCTTGGGTGCCCTGGCCATCTGGGCGGCGCTGCATTTCGTGCGCTCGGCCCCGCCGCATTCACTCACCATCTCGAGTGGCTCGAAGGGCAGCATATTCGAGACCAACGCCCAGAAGTACGCCAAGATCCTCGCTCGGAACGGCATCCAGCTCAAGGTCCTGGAGTCGGCCGGCTCGATGGAGAATCTGGACCGATTGTCCGATCGAAAATCGCGGGTGGATATTGCGCTGGTGCAGTCCGGCTTGGCCGAAGCTAACGATACCAGCGATCTCGTGTCGCTCGGCGGCATGTTCTATCAGCCGCTGCTCATCTTCTACAGGAGCCCCAAGCCCTTGGTCCGGCTCTCCGAATTGCGTGGCCAGCGCATCGCCATCGGCCCCGAGGGGAGCGGCACTCGATCTCTCTCCATGGCGCTGCTCAAGGCGAACGAGATCGAGTTGCCCGGGCCGACGCAGCTCCTGAGCCTCGAGGGGGAGGCCGCGCGCACGGCGCTGCTGCACCGGGAAGTCGATGCGATCTTCCTCACCGGCGACTCCGCCCCGCCCGCCACCATTCGCGAGATGCTCCACTCCGAGGGCATCTGGCTCTTCGACTTCGAGCAAGCGGATGCTTACGCGCGCCGTTTCCCCTATCTCAACGAGCTTACGGTGCCGGCCGGCGCCTTCGATCTCGGCGAGAACCTGCCGCCGACATCGATCAAGCTCCTGGCACCCGCGGTGGAGCTCGTGGCGCACTCGAATCTGCACCCGGCGATCAGCGATCTGCTGATCGAGGCTGCAATCGAGGTGCACGGCCACGCCTCACTCCTACAGTCGGCCGGTCAATTCCCGAGCGCCAGCATGCACACCTTTCCCCTGAGCTCGGAAGCGGCGCGCTACTACAAGTCCGGCGACAAGAGCTTTCTCTATCGATACCTCCCATTCTGGCTCGCGAGCCTGCTGAATCGCGCCATCGTGGTGCTCGTTCCGATCGTCGTGGTGATCATTCCGGGCCTGCGGTTTCTGCCGCAGATGTACCGCTGGCGCATCAGCAGCCGAATCCATCGCCGCTACGCCGAGCTCATGGCGGTCGAGCGCGAGTCTCTTCGGGAGCTGTCCGAGGAGCGACGCGCGGAGCTCCTCGATCGCCTCGCGGAAATCGAGCGCGCAGTCATCGTGCGCAAGATGCCCGGATCGCATGCCGAGCAGGCCTATGTGCTGCGGCAACACATCGCCTTCGTGCGCGAGCGTCTGATGCGCTCCGCAGGACGCCCCGAGGGAGCGGGGCTGAGCGTGGCTTGAGGCCGAGCGCCGCTCGATGAGGAGGGTGTCATGAGCTCGCGAATCGACCGCATACTCACGACCCATGTCGGGAGCCTCGTGCGCCCCGACGCGCTCGTGGCGCTTCTCAAGCTGCAGGAGAAGGGCAGGGCGCTCGATCGAGAAGCCCTGGAGCGCTGCCGGCGCGAGTCGGTGCGCGACGTCGTGAAGCGCCAGCTCACAACGGGCCTCGATCTCGTGAACGATGGCGAATTCGGCAAGACGATCAGCTGGTCACGCTACGTGCTCGAGCGGCTGAGCGGTTTCGAGCAACGGGACGCCAAGCCCGGCGATCACGGCATGCCCCAAGGCGTGATCGGCAAGGACCATCGCGATTTTGCCGAGTTCTATCGCGAGTACGATGCGACGCAGGGCTTCACGCGCATGAAAGGCTGGGTGGTCACCGGGCCCATCCGCTACACAGGGCAGGCAGCGCTCGAGCGCGATATCGCGGAGCTCAAGGCCGCGGCCGGGCCCGAGCACGCCGGACGGATCTTCATGACGGCGGTCGCGCCGGGAAGCGTCGCCCCGGACCGCAAGGATGAGCACTATCGAAGCGACGAGGAGTATCTTCTTGCTGTCGCGGACGCGATGCGCGAGGAGTATCGCGCCATCGTCGATGCGGGACTCATTCTCCAGGTCGACGATGCCTACCTCGCCACGACCTTCGAGTTGCTCGTGCCGCCGGGAACCATGGCCGACTATCGGGCGTGGGCGGAGCTGCGGGTGGCCGCGCTCAATCGGGCGCTTCGCGGGATTGCGCCGGAGCGCACGCGCTATCACATGTGCTGGGGTAGCTGGAACGGCCCGCATGCCTCCGACGTGCCCTTGAAGGACATCGTCGATCTCGTGCTTCGGGTGAACGTGGGCGGCCATTCGCTCGAGATGGCCAATCCCCGCCACGAGCACGAA
>DATHCO010000102.1:0-5024 GCA_035319505.1 Steroidobacteraceae bacterium
ATTGCCTCGGTGTCTCGGGCATGCATCTCAAGCAAAGCGCGTACGGCGGCAGGCCATCTCGGCAAGCTTCGACCGCATGAGCTTGCCGTGGGAATTGCGGGGCAGCTCCTCGACGAGATTCACCGAGTCGCAGGTCCACTCGGAGGGGAGGCCCCGTCGAATCGATGCCGCGAGATCGCTCGCGCCTTCAGTCGCAACCACATAGAGCGCGAGCGCCTCACCGGCTTCGACATGCGGGACGGCGGTCGCCGCACATTCGGCCACGCCGGGGAACGCCGCAATCCTTGCCTCGATTTCCGCAAAGCCCACACGGATACCACGTATTTTGATGAACTCGCTCTTTCGCCCCGTAATCCATAGAAAGCCGTCCCGGTCGCGCGCGGCGATGTCCCCGGTGAGGAGCCAGCCGTCGCGGAACTTGTGCTCCGTCTCCTCGGGCTCATCGTAGTAGCCTGCAGAGATGGATTTACCGGAGACCCAGAGCTCGCCACTTTGTCCCGGCGCTGCCTCTTCGCCGGCGGAATCGACCACGCGCACCGCCAGATTATCGAGAGGCAGGCCGACGCTGCCCGCTTTATCGGCCAGTCGATCGGGCGGTAGACAGGAGATGCGGGACGTGGCCTCGGTCTGACCATACATGACGAAGAACTCGGCGTGCGGCACGATCTCGCGCATCTGCCGCACGCTCTCGACGGTCAAGGCGCCGCCCGCCTGCAGGAAGCGGCGCAGGGGCGCGAGCGGTATGATCCTGATGTTCGATCGCCGCAGCAGGATGCTGTAGGCCGTGGGGACGCCCGCGAACGTGGTGCAGCCGTAGCGGCCGATGGCGTGCAATACCTTGTCGGGGAACATGAAGCGCGAGTCGAACACGACGCTCCCGCCCTGATACAGGTGAGTGTGCAGCACGCTCGCGCCGAAGCAATAGCTCACCGGCAGAATCAGCATGCCGCGCTCATCCGCGCCCAGCCGCTGGCTCCGGATGATGGCCTCGGTATTGGCGATCAGATTGCCATGGCTCACTTTGACGAGCCGAGGTGCACCGGTGGAGCCCGACGTCGCCATGAGCGCAGCGAGGTCATCTTCGTGGCAGGGCGCCGGCGCGATACCGGCGGGGTGTGCGCTCGGCCTGCCGCTGATCCGAGCGAGCCCGATGCGCTCGGCCCAGTCGCAGCGGTTAGCCCACTCGGTCCATAAAGCGCGTGCGCCCGTCTTTAGCGCGAGGGTCTCTCCCGAGGCAGCGAGTGCGCTTTCAGTCAGAGGCACCGCCACGAATCCGCCGAACAGGGCGCCGAGGTAGGCGAGACTGCTCTCGGGACTCAAGTTGCACGCGATCAAGATCCGATCGCCGAAGCGCAGCCCCAAGGAAGAGAATGCGGCTGCAAACCTCGCCACCGCGGCGGGAAGCTCCGCTGCAGTGACGACCTCGCCCGTCGGCGCATCGATCAGCTGAGAGTTGCCGCCCAGGCGCTCGACCAGCCGTCCCGCGAAGTTCCACCGCGCCGTTGGGGTCATCTCATGATCACGCCTTGGCGAGCTTCGCTTGCACGATGCGCACGATCTCGCGGACGTTCTCCATCTCCATCAGCTCATCGACGTCGAAGGTCAGGTCGAACTCGCGCTCGAGGCTGCTCGCCAGCGTGACGTGGCCCATCGAGTCCCACGCCCGGATGTCGCCTGGAGCCGTATTGATCGTGACCGAGCTCGGATCCACTTCGAACGCGGAGCTGAAGGCGCTTTGAACTCTGGCTAGCACGTCTTGCATGAATGTTTCTCTGGAGGTCCCAATGGTTTGTTTTAAGACTGTCTGCATCAAGCGACAATCGTGGTGCCGCCGTCGACCACCAAGGTTTGGCCGTTGATGCCCGAAGCCGCGGCGGAGCATAGAAACTGAGCGCACAGGGCCAGCTCGCCGACCATCACCAGCCGGCCGATGGGCGAGCGGCGAGCGGCTTCCGCGAGACGCGCCTCGGCGTCCGGAATGGCCTTCCACGCCTCCGTCGACACGGCTCCTGGTGCCAGCACGTTCGCGCGGATGCCGCGGGGCGCGAGCTCCGCAGCGAGATGCCTCACCAGCGCCTCGAGTGCGCCCTTCGAGGCGCCCACGGCGGTGTAGTGCGGAATGGCGTGCGTCCCGCCGAGCGAGCTGATGGCGAGGATGGAGCTTGGCCGATCGAATCGATCCAAGAGCCGGACGACGAGCTCGAAGAGCGAGCGCGCATTGAGCGCAAAGGTCCAATCGAGGTGACGGCCGGTGAGCGAATCGATCGGGCGATGCGTGCCGGTCGCCGCACAATGCACGATTCCGGCGAGCGTGGTGCCGGTCTCTTTGACCTGAGTCTCGATCCGCCCGAGGCCCTCGGGTGTGGTGAGGTCGGCGCGGCAAAGCGCAATCGGCAGACCTTCCTGGTCCGCCCCGGACTTGAGCTCGAGCGCCGCTTTCTCGTTGCGGACATAATTCGCGATGACCTGTGCACCGGAGCGGGCGAACTGCTCCGAGATCGCTCGGCCGATACCGCGCGTGCCGCCGGTAACGAGGAAGGTGCCATGCAGTTGAAAGGGATTATCGACCATGGATGGGCGTCTCAGCGAATTGGCGATTCCCTGATTTGCAGCGGCGCGGTGAATTTGTAAGTAAAACTTCTATCATATTAACATCCGAATTATGACCAAGTCATTGTGCTGACTGGCCAAGACGCTATGTAAAGAGGAAACCGGAACGATCACACGACATGAATTTTCTTTCACGCAGTGTCTTGGATGAGAAAGCTTCAACCGAGGTCGACGGTGCATCATTAACTTCCCAGGCGAAACAATGCGCCCGCGAGCGGCCGTTATGCGTCTTCGATGAACCGCTGTATTTTCCCGAGGGTCCCAACGGATTGAGTGGGTGGATGCATTGGCCCGGATCCGAGCGCATTTCCGACCTCGGTCTCGTCATATGTAAGCCTTTTGGCTACGAAGCGCTCTGCGCTCATCGAAGCCTCAGGGCATTTGCACAGGCGGCGGCGGAGAGCGGTATACCCACGTTGAGCTTCGATTACTTGGGCACTGGCGATTCTGCAGATATCGATGCCGACGCCGACCAGATCGAACGGTGGTGCGAGGATGTCGTCTGCGCCGTTGGCGAGCTACGTCGACGCACAGGCGTGCGGCGAGTGTGCTTGCTCGGGTTCCGGCTCGGGGCGCTGCTTGCGAGCCTGGCAGCGCGCCGGACGACCGTCGACGCACTCATTCTGGTAGCGCCCGTCGTCCGCGGGCGGCTCTATGCGCGGGAGCTGCGCACCACGGAAGCAATGGCAATGCGTGCCGGTCCCAAGACTGCAGCAAACGACACATCGCGCGGCTCCGCCAGCGATGGCTCGATGGAGGTGGGCGGCTATTACCTCTCAGCGCAGACGATCGCCAGATTGGGGCAAATCGATCTCGCGGCCCTGGGCACCCCGCCCGTCGCAGCGCTCCTCGTCATCGATCGCATCGGACTCCCCGAGGCCCGCGCCTGGGCGCAATCCTTGTCGGGGTGCGTGACGCAGCTCGACTACCTTGCTCTTTCGGGATTTGTCGAGATGATGATGACGCCGCCGCCGTTCACACGCATTCCGCAAGCAATGATCGGGTCGGTAAAGGAATGGCTCGTTCACCTCGCGTCTTCGTCGACGAACTTACCCGCGAGTGGGTTCGGCACAGCGTACCCGGCGGTAGCACCAAGGATGGTCCTGACGCTCGCAAGCTCTGGCACTAGCCCCGATTCACTGCCGAGCGAGTGGCCTGCGCGCTTCGGGCCAGACGGGGCGTTGTTCGGTATCGTGACCGAGCCACACGACACCCTGCGGCGCGCGGCAATCGTTCTCGTCAACGCCGGTGCCGATTCTCATGTTTGCGTCGGTCGCCTGTATGTCGAGCTGGCGCGCCAATGGGCGGAAAGCGGCTACGTCGTGCTGCGCATGGATCTGGCGGGGCTTGGCGACAGTCACGCCCGGCCCGGGAGGCCGGACAACGAGGTCTATCCACCGGCCGCGGTCGACGACATTCGAGCGGCGATCGCTTTCATGCGCAGCCGCTTCGGTGTCGACGATGTGACCCTTGGGGGACTTTGCTCCGGCGCCTACCATACGTTGCGCGCGGCGGTCGAGGCGGTTCCCTTGAATCGGATCTTTCTGGTGAATCCGCAGGTATTCTTCTGGCGTGAGGGAACGAGCCTCGAGGATATCCAGATGCCGGAGATTATGAGCGCTGAAAGCGTCTATGGAGAGCGTATGTGCTCCTTCAAGTATTGGAAGAAGCTCCTGACCGGGCAGGTGGACGTTGGGCATATCGCGAGGGTGTATCAGCGCCGCGTGATGTTTGGGCTCGCGACGAGGTTACGCGACGCTGCCCGGCACCTTCGCATCCGCTTGCCAAATGACCTCGGCTGGGAACTCGAACAGATCGCGCGCCGGGGCGTTCGGATCACGATCGTATTTGCGCGGGGCGAGCCGGGACTCGAGCTGCTGCAAAGACAGGGCGGATCTTCGGTGAAGCGGCTTGGCAATCGCTGCCGACTACACATCATCGACGGCGCCGATCATACGTTCAGCCGCCGTGCATCGCGGCCTGCCCTGGAAATGGTTCTGCGCGAAGCGCTGGCGGAGCGACTACCTGCCGCCTGATCGTGCTGATCCGGTGCCCGCGGCAAGGCGTCGAAGTAGCGATGCTCGGCGAATACGCCGGTATCGCGAAGCTGGTACTCTGGGTGCTGGGTGCCGCGCCGTGCGTTCTGCTTAATGAGCTCCTCGCAGGGAAAGGCCGGCTGCGGATACTTGTAGAGCATCCTCAAGTAGGCGTGCGAGGGTGTGGCGTCCAAGTAAAAATACTCTTCCTTGACATCCTCGCCGTGATTGCCCTGCGAATTGATGAGCCCGAACAGCCGCTCGTTCAAGAGTGGATCACGCCCGTTCCACAGTGCAAGCGACAGGCACAGGAGCTGCTCGGCATCCGACATGCCGGCGATGCCGTCCTCGCCCCAGCGGTAGGCGCGGCTGCGGGCG
>DATHCO010000103.1:0-39328 GCA_035319505.1 Steroidobacteraceae bacterium
AAGCACCCGAAGCGATGCGCCGATTACCTACCATCTCATGGCGGATGACGTGCTGGCGCTGCTCGATCGGCTCAAAGTGCGAAAGGTGAGCCTCGTGGGTTGGAGCGACGGCGGCATCATCGGGCTCGACCTCGCCTTGAACCACCCGGACCGCCTCGCCCGCCTCTTCGCCTTCGGAGCGAACGCGGATGTGTCGGGCGTCAAGGACGGGGCGGACAAGAACCCGGTGTTTGCCGTCTACTTGAAGCGAACGGCGGATGAATACCGAGCCCTCTCGCCGACCCCCGATCAGTGGGACTCCTTCAGCGCCGCGGTGGGCAAGATGTGGGAGACGTTGCCCGCGTTCACGGCAGACCAACTCCGCTCCATCCACGTTCCGATCACGATCGCCGACGGGGAGCACGACGAGGCGATCAAGCGCGAGCACACCGAGTACTTGGCGGCCACGATCCCCGGTGCGCGCCTCGTGATCATGCCCAAGGTGAGTCATTTCGCGATGCTGCAGAATCCGACCGAGTTCAACCGGGCGGTCCTCGAGTTCCTGCGACAGCGATGAGTTAGACCCGTCTCTGCGCGAGCGCGCCTACCGAGATGCACTCGAGGCCGAGCTCGAGCGGATGCGCGTGTTTCTTCAACCGCGCCAGGTACGAAACGCCCCGGTATCCAGGTGAACGAAATCGGACTTGCGGTAGTAGCCGACGCCGCCGCAACCCATCGTCAAGGCGTGCGCGGCAAGGTCGGCGCAATCCACCTGCGCAAGACGCACGTCGATGGCCCGCCCCTGCATGTGCAGGCTCCCGCCCGCGACACCGCTCGAGCGCTCGTGCAGCATCGCGTTGGTTCTCGGCGAGCGATATCCGGAGATCACACTGAACACCGGATCGACGCCCGCCCTCACGGCCACATCGTGCAGATAATCGAGAAGCGCCGGGTCGATGAGGTGCTGGTCGCCGGTGCGAAAATCGCGCAGCAGCATCTGGATCGCAGCCAGCGCGTCGGGCACGTACTCCTCGCCGCGGCGGAAGGTGATCTCGAGGGACTCGGGCGTGTGCAGGTTCTTGAGCGCGATGCGTTTGACCCGCGCCGATTCCCCGATCCGCACCGACTCCCCGACCCGCTTCGACACCCGCCCGAGCGAGCGCCCAAAGGGCAGGGCGGCCAGTCCCACCATGAGCCCGCTCGCACGAATGAGCCGACGCCGGCTCCACAGGATGCTCATGTCAACCCCTCCTCGCGCAGCAATCGGCCTCGATCGAGCGCCAGCACAGTGGCGCGCGGAAAAAAATTGAACTCCGTGGCCGATGCCCAGGTATAGGCGCCCATCACGTGGCCGATCACGAGGGTTCCGGCCTTGAGCTTGGGCAGCTCGAGGGAATCGTCGATGACGTCGATGCTGTCGCAGGTCGGACCCGCCAGCACCGAGGGCAGCGTCGGGCCGGAGGCGAACACCTCGAGCGGGTATTTCGAACGGTCGAACACCTGGCCGCTGTAGCTTCCGTACAGTCCGTCATCGAGGTAGTACCACCAGCGCCCATCACGCCATGCACGTCCCATGACGCTGGCAACGGCCACCGCGGAGGGCGCGGCGATGTATCGCCCCGGCTCGGCAATCACCCGCACCTGCGGCTCGATCGTCCCGAGCGCGCGTCGAATCGGCGCGCAGAACTCCTCGATCGGCATCGGCACCGGACCTCGGCGATAATCGACCGGAAAACCGCCGCCGATGTCGAGCGTTCCGAGATCATGTCCACGCTCGCGCCCGCGCTGCATGAGGTCGCGGCAGACCTCGATCGCCTCGACGTGCATCTTGGAGCTCGCCGCCTGGGAGCCGGCGTGAAACGACAGGCCCTCCACCTTGATGCGCAGCTCGGCCGCAAGCGCAAGGAGCTCTCCGACCGACGCCGGGTTGCATCCGAACTTGCGTGACAGATCGCACGCGGCATCGGTGCTATGGAACGATACGCGAATCAGGAGCGCGGCGCGGTTTCTGAACTTCACGAACTTTCTGAGCTCGTCTGGATTGTCGACGACGAATTGCCTGATGCCGAACGCGAGCGCCGTGCGAATGTCGCTGTCGCGCTTGATCGGATGGGTATGAATACAGCGCCCGGCGGGAACTCCCAGGCGGCGCATGAGATTCACTTCACCGTTCGTCGCCAGATCGAAGGAGGCGCCCGCATCGCGCAGGGTGGCGATCACCGCCGCGTGCGGCAAGCTCTTGACCGCATAGCAGAGCTCGACTCCGGGCAACGCGGCGGCGAGCTGCCGGTATTGCGCACGCACCCGCTCCGCATCGATGAGGAAGAGCGGCGAGCCGTAACGGGCGACCAGCCGCTCGATCGAATCGCGCGCGAACGGGTCCTCGGCCGGATCGAGCTCCGGCTCGGATTCCGCGGCCCGAATTCCGCTTGCTCTCGCCATGGGCCTCACTCGTTAACCCGCGCTCAACTCGAGCGGATCCTCGCCCTGGCCCGTGCCGCTCGCCCGCTGCAGGCGGTCGAGAATGGCCGCCCAGCGCTCGTCCCGCGGGAGCTCCTGCACCAGAATTCTCACGCACTGCGCTCGATCCAGGGTACGCAGATTATTGTAAAGATTATGAGCGTACGCCTCGGGTTTCTTTCCAGCGTTGATCCACGTCATATATCGCTTGGTATGGAGCGGCGGGCGCATGGCCAGCACGGCCACTTTCTCCTCGCGCGCGAGAATCTCGCCGGCCCTTACCTCCAGCTCGTCCCAAGGGACGATCTCGAGCGGGGTCTGGGGCGCATAATGCTGCGCTCGGTCACCGGGCACGCGCGGGACAGTGCCTGCGACGGCCAACTTGCCCACGACCTGCTCGATTTGGGAGCGCGTGATGAAGCCCGGCCGGAGCAAGCGTACCTCGTTGTTGAGGCACGATACGATCGTCGATTCGAGGCCGATGGGCGAGTCGCCGCCGTCGAGGATCACGTGCACTTGATCTCCCAGCTCGTCGCGCACGTGTTCCGGCTTGGTCGGGCTCAATCGGCCATAGCGATTGGCCGAGGGCGCCGCGATACCGCCGCCGAAGGCCGTGAGGAGCTGCAGCGCCATCGGGTGCGAGGGTATTCGTATGCCGATGCTGTCTTGTCCGCCCGTGACAATCTCGTTCACGTGCTCCGCCTTGGGCATGATCAAGGTGAGAGGCCCCGGCCAGAACATCTCCGCCAGCCGCTCTGCGGCCGGCGGGACTTGCGATACCCAGCGGTGCAGGTAGCGTTGATTGTCCAGGTGCACGATCACGGGGTGATCCGGCGGACGGCCCTTCACTTCGAAGATCTTGCGCACGGCAGCGGGGTTCGAGGCATTGGCACCGAGGCCGTAAACCGTCTCGGTGGGAAACACCACCAGGTCGCCGGCGCGCAGCGTTTCGACGGCTTTTTCGATCTCGGTCTGGGTCGCTCTTACCACGGGCTCATGATATCAAATGAGCCGTTGCATGAACTTGAGGTCGAGCCAGCGCCCGAACTTGAAGGCGACCTCGCGCAAATGTCCCACCGCCTCGAATCCCAGGCTCTCGTGCAGCTCGATGGATTCGACATTATCGGCATCGATCCCCGCGATCATGACGTGCTTTCCCATGCCCGCCGCGGATTCGAGGAGCGAGTGCAGCAGCGCACGACCGACGCCGCGGCGGCGCCGGTCCACCCTGACGTGAATGCTGTGCTCGACGCTGTAGCGATACCCGGGCCAAGTGCGAAATTCTCCGAAGGTGCCGAATCCCACGACACCCGTCGAGTCGAGGGCGACGAGCACGGGAAATCCGCGCGCGCCCTTCGACTCTAACCATGCCTGTCGATCCTCGAGAGTCACCTCGACGTCGGAGAACACCGCCGTCGAATTGCGAATCACCTCGTTGTAGATCGCCAGAATTTCAGGAAGCTGCGCTCGCGTCGCGACCGATATCGCAAACGCTGCGCTCACGGCGCGCGTGCCACGGTGACGTCGGGCGTGTCAAGGGCCGTGCGCTGCCAATTGCCGTCGGAGTCGCGGTCGAGCTCGTAGGCCGGCCAGTAGTGCTTGTCGAGCTTCAAGGTGATGACGTCGGTCATACCGTTCCAGCTGATCGTCTTCAGCCGCAGCGATGCTCGATCGGGCTTGCCGCGAACCGTCTTGATGAACGCATCGATATCGGGCGTCGGCTGCCCGTCGACCTCGGTGATTCTGCGTCCGGCGTACAGGCCGTAATGAGTCGCAGGCGAACCGTAAAAGAAATAGGACACGAAGACGCCATAAGGCGCGATGCCTCGCTGCGCCGCCATCGCTCGGTGAGGCGCTTGTAGAGTGGCTCCCGCCCAGATGAGCACCCGATCGATGTCGCGGCCATTGAGCGCCACCGTTTTCAGCTGCAGGGTCTTCTCGGCGCCGTCACGCCACACCGTGATGGCGACCTCGGGCTTTTGCACCGCGTGCTCCACCTCGCGGAAGCGGTTGACGACCTTGCCGTCGATGGCGAGCACGAGATCGCCGGGCTCGAGGAGCGTCGCGGCAGGGGCGCCGGCCACCAATCGGTCGATTCCGAGGACCTGGCGGCGCTCGAGATCATGCTGCTCGAACCGTCTCACCCAGTCGTCGGAGAGACCCAGCTTGCGGGCCGAGGCGAGCGACTGCAGGTTGAACTCCGCCTCGAAGGAGTAGAGCTGTCGCTCGGCGCGCACGACATCGATCATCTCCGTCACCAGATCCGCCGGGATGCCGCGATTGACCTGCTCGAGGTCGCGCTGCGTCTCGAATGCGAAGCTCGACCAGAGCGCGAGCACTTCGCCCTTGTCGTTCGCGATCACGCCGTCGAGGTCGCCCGGCGCATTGACGAGATTCACCGCCTCGAGGTTGCTGTCGCGGAAGCGCAGCGTCCGCGACAGCGGGAAGGCCACCGGATCGACGCTCGACACCTGAGTGCGCTGAGACATGATCTTCGAGTCGCTGCGCTCGCCCACGACCCACACGTCATCGCCTGGATGAAGCTCGCGGGTGAGGAAACGGGCGGCGCGAACCGGGGTATCGCCGATCAGCCGAGGATCGTAAGAGATCAGGGCGAGGTTGTGCAGCGGGTGGATGAACTCCACCTTGCCGGGCACCTCGACCGTGCCGTTGAAGGTCACGCGCACGTCGCCCATCGCGAGCGGCACGGTATTTCGGTCGATGGCGACCAGTCCGCGCTTGGCGTCGACGATGACGCCGGTGCCATGGTAGTTCTTCTCGGTCACACCCGAGACCGAGTACGGCATGTCGAAGGTGATCATCACCAGGGAAGGCGCGAGCGCGTCGATGCGCGGATCACCGGTCTTGGCGTACTGCGTGCTGGCGGGCTCGAGGGGCGGTGCCACGGGGCCCGCGGCAAGACCCACGCAAGGCCAACTTCCTAGCGTGTCGTCGCGCTTGCACTTGCGCGCGGGGAACCAGCGCCGATCCATGCGGATCACCTTCAGTTGCTCGGTACGCGGATCCTCCAGCGTGACGTAGCGCACGGGGGCGCGCGCGCCGTCGGCGAGCTCCGCGAGCGCCGCCTCGAAATCCGCGAGCGTCTCGGTTTTCTTTCCGTTGAAGGAGTTGATCAGTGCGCCGTGGGGAATTCCCGCACTGCCGAAGACGTAGCCCGGATTGGCGACATACACGCCCTTGATCGGCAGGTTGTAGTGGCGAGCCTGTTGGTAGGAAAGCACATGCACCACCGCCTCGCCGAACTCGATGTATTCGTCGGCGGTGATGGAGGCGAGCGACTCCACCTCGAGCGCATGCCGCAGCATGGCATCCCCGCGCTGAATTTCGACCCTGATCTCCTGACCGACGTGATTGTCCAGCACATCCTCGAGCGCGAAGAACTCCGGCACGGGCTTGCCGTCGATCGATATCAGGATGTCGCCCGGCGACAAGATGCCGTCCGCCGCGGATCCCGGCTGCACCTCGTCGACCACGAGCATGCCGGTGAGCTTCGGGAAGGCACTGCGCATGCGCGCCTCGGTCAGCGGATTGAGTCCGAGGCGCCGCAGCTCGTCGTACGGGGTGTACTTGAACACGGTCTCCAAGGTGCCGCGCGGCACGGGCCTTCCTGCGTCGATGTATTTGAGCGCGCGAGTGACCGCCGGCAAGGGCAGATAGAAGCTCGAGGCGGCGCCGGTCGCACCGCCCGCGTTGAGCGCTACGACACGCCCCTCGATGTCGATCACCGGTGAGCCCGACGACCCGCCGGAAGTGCCCGAGGCAGCCTGATAGTAAAAGGTATTGAAGTCGTTGTACTTGCCGTAGCCGTACTCGGGCGCCTCCCGGTCGAGGCGCGCGAGTGTTCCCGCGAGGATCGACAGCTGCTCGCCCGCATCGTTACCCACCACCCGAATCTCCCGGCCGATCACCGCCCCGGCCGGATACAGCGGCAACTCCGCGGGCTGGATGAAGCGCAATTTCGTGGGGTCGTAGCGATAGATACCGAAGTCGTGCACCGGATCACGGTACACCGGGTAGAGCTGTACCTCCTCGCGGTTTTGAAAGGTAGCCTGCGCGGTGACGGGGCCCGGGGTCACCACGTGACGGTTCGTCAAGATGAGTCCGCGCTTGGCGTCGATGACAAAGCCGGTCGCCTGGGCGGTCGCATTCCACTCGGTATCGAATGCGCGCGTCGAGTCGATCTGAATCGTGACCACGCCGGAGGCGATTCGCTCGAGCGTTTGCGCCCAGTTTGCCGAGCTCGTGAGGCTTTGTGGCCCGCTCACCGTGCTCGGGGCGGCCGCGCTCTCTGCAGTGGTCACGGTGTTCGGGGCCGGGGCGGCCAAAGCGCGCGTCGCGAGCGCGAGCAGCGACCACAAAGCAAGGTGGGATACGCGAGGCTTAGCGTTCATCGATGATCCGACAAGACCAGGAACCACACGGTTCCTAACAGCGCAAAACTCAGCATGACGGCCGCCGAGCCCATATCCTTCGCCATCCCTGCGAGGGGGTGCCGCTCGGTACCTCCGCGATCCACGACCGCCTCGACCGCACTGTTCAGGATCTCGACTACCAAGATCTGCAGCATGGGCCATACCAAGAGGGCCCGCTCGATTCCCGAATGGCCCAAAATGAGGCCCCCGGGGACGATGGCCACCGCGAGACAGACCTCCTGGCGGAACGCCGCCTCCTCCCGCCAGGTATAGCGAAAGCCTTGCAGCGAATAGCCAAAGGCGCGGAGCAGGCGGGTCATTCCCGTCGGTTTTTCGCGATCGATCATTCGAGGTAGCGGGTTTCCCGTCCTTCAATTGGGCGGCTTCCAGGCCAAATCGAGCTGTTTGACCGCACGCACGTCATCCAGCCGCCGGACCGGCATTGTATGCGGTGCCGAGCGCAGTTTCTCCGGGTCTTGCTCCATTTCACGCCGAATGCTCGTCATCGCGTCGCAAAAATGATCGAGCTCCTCCTTCGTTTCGGTCTCGGTCGGCTCGATCAGCAGGCATTCGGGGACGAGCAGCGGGAAGTAGGTGGTCGGCGCGTGAACGCCGTAGTCGAGCAGCCGTTTCGCGACATCCATCGCGGTGACCTGGTAGCGGCGATTCTCTTGCTTGAGGGTGATGATGAATTCGTGGCTCGCGCGACGCTCCGGATAGGCCGCCTCGAACCCCGCTTGAACCAGTCGCTTCATGAGGTAGTTGGCATTGAGCGCGGCGAATTGCGCCACCCGCACCATTCCTTCACGGCCGAGTATCCGCATGTAGATGTAGGCGCGCAGGTTGACCCCTGCATTGCCCATGAACGCCGAGAGCCGGCCGATCGACTGAGGAAGATCACCCTCGGCGAGCCGGTGGTATCGACCGTTTTCCCGGCCCACCAGCGGAATGGGCAGAAACGGCAGCAAGCGCGGCCCGACTCCGACGGCACCCGATCCGGGACCGCCGCCGCCGTGCGGTGTGGAGAAGGTCTTGTGCAGATTCATGTGAATGACGTCAAACCCCATGTCGCCCGGACGCACTTTTCCCAAGATGGCGTTCAGGTTCGCGCCGTCGTAATAGAGTAGCCCGCCTGCTTCGTGGACGATGTGCGCTACTTCGGCAATTTGGGTCTCGAACACGCCCAGAGTCGAAGGGTTCGTGAGCATGATCGCGGCCGTCGTGGGGCCGACCGAAGCCCTCAGCGAGTCGAGGTCGATCGCACCGCTGCGGTCGCACGGGATTTCTTTGACGTTGCAGCCGCACATCGCGGCGGTCGCGGGGTTCGTGCCGTGGGCCGCCTGCGGCACGATGACATCGGTACGAGCCGCATCGTCGCGCGCGTGATGGTATGCGCGGATCATTGCCACGCCCGCAAATTCGCCCTGCGCGCCCGCCATCGGGGCGAGGCTTACCCCCTGCATGCCGCTGATCTCCTTGAGCATCTCCTGCAGCTCGTACATGCACGCGAGGAACCCTTGGGGCTCGGGCGCGAGCGGATGCCGCGCCAGAAACTCGGGCAGCATCGCGTAGGTGTTGCACGCCTTGGGGTTGTACTTCATCGTGCAGGAGCCCAGGGGATAAAAATGAGAATCGATCGAGAAGTTGAGCTGCGACAGTCGCGTGAAGTGCCGCACGACCTGGAGCTCGGATACCTCGGGAAGCGCCGGCGGCATGCCTCGTGTGAGGTGCGCCGGTATCCCTGTCTCTCCCGGCCCCGCGCAACGCGACGGCGGGAGCTGGCTCGCCGCACGCCGCCCGGCCTTGCTCGATTCGAATATCAGCGGCTCCCGCAGGGTGAGCGGGTTGCGCGCAGGCTCGTGCGGATTCACATGGGCCATATTCTATGCTCCTCGTATCGCAGCCCGCGCCCCGCGCGATGAGCGCATGAGATCCGCCATCGCTCTCGCGTAAGCGTCGATGTCCGCATCGAGCTTGGTTTCTGTGGCACAGACCAACAGCGCGTGCTCGAGCTCCGGGTAGCTCGCGGCAAGATCGAGCCCGCCCGCGATGCCGCGTTCGGCGAGCGCCTCGAGCACCGGACCCACCGGTCGATCCAACGTGAGCACGGCTTCGTGAAAGCGCGGTGTGTCGAAGGCCAGCGCAACGCCGGGAATCTGCGTGAGGGCCCCGAGCAATTGCGCCGTGCGCTCGGCGCTTGCGGTCGCGACGCGCTCGAGTCCAGCGGCGCCCATCAAGGACATGTAGATCGTGGCCGCCGTGACCATCAGTCCCTGATTCGTGCAGATATTGGAGGTCGCTTTGCTGCGGCGAATGTGCTGCTCTCGCGCCTGCAGCGTCAGCGTGAAGCCGGGCCGACCTTGCGTATCCAGTGTTCGCCCAACGATCCGGCCGGGCATTTGCCGCACATGGGCCATGCGGGTGGACATGAACCCGAAGTACGGCCCACCCGAGGCGAGCGGCACACCGAGGGGCTGTCCTTCGCCGCAGACGATATCGGCGCCGCGCTTGCCCGCATCGCCGCTCCCCCACTCGCCCGGCGGCTTGAGCAGAGCGAGCGCGATGGGATTGACGACCGCAACCAGCAGCACGTTGTTCGCATGCGCCCAATCGGTGAGCGCGTCGACCTCTTCCAAGGTTCCGAAGAAATTGGGCTGCTGCACGATGAGCGCGGCGAAATCCCGGCCGGCGTAGGCGCCGAGCGCTTGCGGCGCGAGCCGTCCCTCGCTCGGCGCATAATTCACGATCTCGAAGTCGATGTTCTGGTTGTGCGTGATCGCTCGGGCGACTTGCGCATAGGTCGGATTGACCGTGCGTGGCAGAAGGATGCGCCGTGAGGTCGAGGCCCGATTCGACCGCACGGCCATCAGGCAGCTTTCCGCCAGCGCCGAGGCGCCGTCATACATGGAAGCGTTCGAGACCTCCATCGCGGTCAATGCCGAGATCATGGACTGGTATTCATAGATGAGCTGCAAGGTGCCCTGGCTCGCCTCCGCCTGGTAGGGCGTATAGGCGGAATAGAACTCTCCGCGCGTGGCGATCGCCCAGACCGGGGCGGGAATGTGGTGCTCATAGGCCCCCGCCCCAACGAAGTTGAGCAGCCGTCCGTCGCGCGCCGCCCGCTCCGTGAGGAGCCTCGCAACCTCCATCTCGCTGAGCGCCGGCGGAACGGCATCGAGAGGCCTGGCCATTAGGGCTCCCGGGATCTCGTCGAAAAGATCGTCGATCGATCCTGCCCCGATCACCTCGAGCATGTGAGCGACATCGTCGGGAGTATGCGGAATGAACGGCATGGCAACCCCTATGCGGCTTCCTGAAGGAATTGCTCGTATTCGCTCGCCGTGAGGAACGGACCGCCCAGCGCCCCGCCGTCGAGCTCGACCCGAAAGAGCCATCCGGCCCCGTAGGGCTCGCTATTCGCGAGCTCGGGCTTTTGCACGAGCTCCTCGTTGCGAGCGATGACCCGGCCCGTCACAGGACTGTAGACGTCGGAGGCCGCCTTCACCGACTCGACCACGGCGCAGGTTTCGCCGGCGCTGAGGCGCCGGTCCAAGGGGGGCACCTCGACGAACACCAAGTCGCCGAGCGCCTCCTGGGCGTGATCGGTGATGCCCACCTCGGCCTGCCCGTTTGGCAATTGACGCACCCACTCGTGACTTCGCGTATAGCGCAAATCAACGGGAATCTTCTCGCTCACTCGCATCTCCTGAGTCGCTCACTGAAACTCTCCCGATCAGATCTCGATCATTGCCCGGCCGTTACGCACGAACGGCGGCTTCACTATGCGGGCTGCATGGGGCCTGCCGCGAATGTCCACGAGTACCCCGGGCCCGAAGTCGGCCGGCACGCGCGCGAGCGCGATGGAGCGATTCAGCGTCGGTGAAAAGGTGCCGCTGGTCACCTCGCCGCGCCGGGAGGACGCGGCGCCCGCCGGCGCTGCGCTGACCGGCTGATGAGCGCGCAACACGCCGCGCTCCTCGAGCAGCAACCCCACGAGCACATCGCCGCACCCCCGGGCACGCACTTCGAGGAGCGCCGAGCGGCCGATGAAGTCGCGCCCTTCGGGCTCGAACGCCACGGTCCATCCCAATGCTGACTCGAGCGGGTGGTGAGCCTCGTCCATGTCGTTGCCGTAAAGATTCATTCCGGCCTCGAGCCGCAGCGTATCGCGCGCGCCCAATCCGGCGGGCCTCACTCCGAGAGCGACGAGCTCGCGCCACGTCGTGGCGGCCGCCTCGGCGGGCAGCATGATTTCGAACCCGTCCTCACCCGTGTATCCGGTGCGGGCGAGCAACCACGAGTGGGTGTCGGCTGCCGTGAATCGGGGGATCTCGAGCGCCCCCGTGCGCTCGGCCGCAGGCAGGAGCGAGGCAGTCTTGGCGCGCGCCTCCGGCCCCTGAACCGCCAGCATCGCGAGATCCGCTCGCTCGCGCACCCGGACGCCGAAGCGCGGCGCATGCTCTGCGATCCAGGCAAGGTCCGTGCGGCGACGAGCGGCATTGACCACCAATCTGAACCAGGATGCCCGCATGAAGTAGGCGATCAGATCGTCGATCACGCCCCCGGTTGGGAGCAGCATGCACGAGTACAGGGCCTGCCCCGGCGTCTTGAGCCTGCCGACATCGTTGGCGAGGAGGTATCGCAGCAGCTCGGTTACTCGCGCACCCTCGAGATCGACGATGCCCATGTGGGAGACATCGAAGATGCCCGCGCGAGTGCGCACCGCGTGGTGCTCTTCGAGCTGCGAGCCGTAACTCAAGGGCATCTCCCAGCCGCCGAAGTCGATGATCTTGGCACCGGCGGCAACGTGGGTATCGTAGAGAGGAGTCTTCAGGCCCATCGCAACCTCACTGCGACTCGAGAGACCGAGAACCGGCGCCGGCACCTCGGGTGCTTAGCCGCCCCTCTGTCCTTCTAACCTGAGAGATCGAGCGCGTGACGCTGCTTCCCCTTCGGTGGATCGTCGCCGTGACCGGCACGATCGCTCTCCAGAGATCGCGAGAGACTGTAGTTCATGTGCCTGAGCGTTTCCGGGTAGTTGCGCCTTCGGCGGTCCTCGCAGAGGACACTCTCCAAACAGCTCTTGTCGCGATACGCCTATGATACACGATCTGCGGCGCACGCGGCGCTTCGCCCCTGTGCGCATCGAAGGCGCGCGAGCGATTTCGCTCAGCCGCCCGATCGCTTCGCCGGCCAGCCGAGCTTGGCGAGCTCCGCAACGATGAGATCACGGTGATCGCCCTGAATCTCGATGACGCCCTCGCGCACCGTCCCGCCCGAGCCGCAGCGCCTCTTGAGCTGTGCGGCGAGCGCGTCGATATCGGCCGCCGCGAGCGCTAGGCCCGTGATCGTCGTGACACCCTTGCCCGCGCGGCCCTTGGTCTCGCGGCCGACACGAATGGCGCCGACACGGCTCGCGCCCGGAGCGCCCTTCGGACAGACGCACTCCCGCACCGCACGACGGCAGTTCGGGCAGAGGCTCGCATGAATGACTCGGGCCGCCATGCGCGCATTATGCCGACTGGTACAATAGAGCGCATGAATTCACGCAGAAAATCACTTGCAGTCAAGATCGGAACCGTGACCGTCGGCGGCAACGCCCCCATCGTCGTGCAGTCGATGACCAACACCGACACGGCGGACGTCGATGCGACGGCGGCGCAAGTCAAGGCTCTGGCTCGAGCCGGCTCTGAATTGGTCCGCGTGACCGTCAACAACGACGAAGCCGCAGCGGCGGTTCCGCACATTCGCGACCGTCTGGACGCGCAGGGTATCGGCACCCCTCTCGTGGGAGACTTTCACTTCAACGGCCATAAGCTCCTCAAGGCCCACCCAGCCTGTGCGCAGGCGCTCGCGAAGCTCAGGATCAATCCCGGCAACGTGGGAAGGGGCTCGAAGCGCGACCCGCAATTCGCCGAGATGATCGAGACCGCCTGTACCTACGGGAAGCCCGTGCGCATCGGCGTGAACTGGGGGAGCCTCGATCAGGACCTTCTCACGCGCATGATGGACGAGAACTCGAAGCGCGCGGAGCCGTGGGAGGCGGCGGACGTGATGCGCGAGGCCATCGTGGTCTCTGCCTTGGAAAGTGCGAAGCGTGCCCAGAGCCTCGGGTTGGCCGCGGACCGGATCGTGATCAGCGCCAAGGTGAGCGGAGTGCAGGACCTCATCTCGGTGTACTCGAACCTCGCGGGGCGCTGCGACTACGCGCTGCATCTCGGCCTCACCGAAGCGGGCATGGGCAGCAAGGGGATTGTGGCCTCCACCGCCGCAATCGGAGTGCTCCTGCAGCAGGGCATCGGCGATACGATCCGCGTATCGTTGACGCCCGAGCCCGGCGGCGATCGCACGCAGGAAGTCATCGTGGCTCAAGAGATTCTTCAGACCATGGGGCTGCGCTCGTTCACGCCGATGGTGGTCGCCTGTCCCGGTTGCGGGCGCACCACCAGCACCTATTTCCAGGAGCTCGCACAGCGGATCCAGGGGCATATCCGCCATCGCATGCCGCAGTGGCGCAAGGAGCGGGTGGGCGTCGAGGACATGACCGTCGCGGTCATGGGGTGCGTGGTGAACGGTCCGGGCGAGAGCAAGCACGCGAACATCGGCATCAGCCTCCCCGGTACCGGCGAGCATCCGGTCGCACCGGTGTACGAGGACGGCATGAAGACCGTCACTTTGAAAGGCGAGCGCATCGCCGAGGAATTCCAGGATCTCGTCGAGCGCTACATCGAGCGCACGTATCCCAGGGTCTCGACATGAGCGACGACTTGGCGAGCCGAAAATGTGCTCCTTGCGAAGGCGGTGTAGCGCCGATGACTGCCTCGGAAGCGACCCGACTATCGAGGCAGCTGCACCCCGACTGGAAGCTCGCACCGGATGCCAAGAGCCTGACGCGCAAGCTCAAGTTCAAGGACTTCTACCGCACCATGAGTTTCGTCAACGCGCTCGCGCACATCGCGAACATCGAGGACCACCATCCCGATCTCGAGGTGGGGTACGGCTACTGCCACGTCCATTTCTCGACCCATTCGATCGGCGGCCTGTCGCAGAACGATTTCATCTGCGCCGCGAAGCTCGATCGGCTATTGCCCGGCTCCCTGTCCGAGCAGGCGGCAGGACACTAGTGCAGGGCACTAGGCTCCCTCGGTCTTGAGGAAGGCGGGAACGTCGCCCGCCACCCCGAGCGCGCGCTGCGCCAGGCGACGCCGCACGTAGGAGAGCTTACCTACGGCCGTGAGCCCGGCGGCGCGCAGCGCGACGAGTGCCGGATTGGAGTTTGAAAACAACCGCTCCAATCCGTCGAAAGCCGTCGCGGCCAGGAGATTCTCGCTCTTGCGGCGGCGTTCATAGCGGCGCAACGTCGCGAAGTCTCCCCATCGGTCGGGATCGCCGGATTCCTCGAGCGCCTCGCAGAGCGACGCACAGTCCAAGAGCCCGAGGTTCAATCCCTGGCCGGCGAGCGGGTGCACCGCGTGTGCGGCGTCGCCCACCAGCACGGCACGAGGACGCGCGTAGTCGAGCGCATACTGAAGGGTGAGCGGGAAGCTCGCGAGCGGCGTCGTGAGCTCGACGTCGCCGAGCACCGCCGCACTCGCCTCGTGGAGCGCAGTGGCAAAGGACTCGCGATCGAGCGCGCGCAAGCGCTTGGCCTCGGCGCGCTCGATGCTCCAGACGATGGATGAGCGCCCGTCGGAGAGCGGCAGTAACGCCAGCGGACCCGTGGGCAAGAAACGCTGCCAAGCGGTGCTCTCGTGCGATCGAGCGGTCCGCACATGGCCCACCAGCGCATCCTGCTGGTAGCCGTGGCCGGCGGTCCCTATGCCCAAGAGTTCGCGGGTCTTCGAGGCGCTGCCGTCGGCGCCGATCAAGAGCCCCGCGCTGAGATCACGGCCATCGGCCAAGCGGATTCGCGCCTCGGTCTCGCTCACTGCGACCGCTTGCACACCCGATTCGATGATCACCGCGCCTGCCGCGGCGGCCGCTTGGAGAGCGTGCTCCTGCAAGAGGCGGCCGTCGACGATGAACCCCAGGTTGGGCTCGCCGATCTCGGCGCAATCGAACGTGAGCGAGCCCCGACCGCGCGCCGTAGCGCTCGCGTCCCACACGCACATGCGCTCGTAGGCGAACATGCGATCCGCTGGCAGGAGCTGCCAGATCCCGCAGAGTTGCAAGAGGCGCTGCGACGCGCGGCCAAGCGCGAACACCCTCAAATCCCAGTCCGCCACTGCCCCCGAGACGGTTGCTCCCGCGCCCTTTCCCGCGATGCGCTCGGCGACGATGGCGACCCGCCCGGGGCGCACCTGCCTTCGCACCAGCAAGACCGTCGCCATGACGGCGCCGATGGTCCCCGCGCCGACAATCACCACATCGAGATCGCGGCTCATGGCCCGTGCACCGAGGCTTGCGGCGGGGTATGAGAGGCATTCGGGTAGAGCCGGGCGCCCCGCGCGAGCTTGGGGATGTGCCCCGCGGCTCCGGTCGAGAGCGAGGCGAGCGCCGCCTTCGCCGGCGGCAAGAGGTCGAAGGCCAGAAGCCCCAGGTCGCGCAGCTGTCGCAGCGGTGCGAAGCGGTGAGAGAAGAGCCGCACGAGCCCGTCGGTAAAGGCAATGATCTCGCGCCGATCGCCCGCGCGCCATTCATCGTAGGCGCTCGCGAGCTTCGCGGGATCGAGTGCTCGGTGCTCGGCGATGAGCTCCGCCAGGCTCGCCACATCACGCAGGCCGAGATTGAAGCCCATGCCGGCGATCGGGTGCAGCGCTTGAGCCGCGTTGCCGACGATGATGCACCGTCCGGCGCTGGTTCGCCGGGCGCGCGTCAACGCGAGCGGATAGGCGACCCGACGGCCCACTTTGAGAAAGCGGCCCAGCCGAAATCCGAAGCGCCGCTGCAGCTCGGCGAGAAACACCTCGTCCGACCATCCCATCGCCGCTTCTGCCGACTGGTGGCTCGAGGTCATGACGAGCGTGCAGCGGCCGTCCGCCAGCGGCAAAATCGCGAGCGGCCCGTCGGCAGTAAATCGCTCGTAGGCCACGTGCTCGTGGAACTTGCGCGGCAGCACGGTGGAGATCACGGCGGTTTGCCCGTAATCGCGCACCTCGACGGCGACCCCGAATGCGCTGCGTACGATGGAGCCGACGCCATCCGCCGCGACGACGAGGCGCGCCTCGATCGGCGACTCGCCGCCCTCTACCTCCGACACCATGAGCCTGACGACATCTTCGCCGGGCTCGATCCGCGAGATCCTGGCCGGGCAGTACACCCGCACATCGCTGCGCCCGGCGAGTCGCGACCAGAGCGCCGCGCCGAGCAATCGATTCGGCACCACGTGACCGAGCGCCTCGAGACCCTGCTCGGCGGCCTCGATGCGGGCGAAGCCGAAGTGGCCCCGATCCGACACGTGGATCTTGCGGATCGGGGCTGCGGCGGCCGCCACCGCGCGCCATACCTCGAGCGACTGGAGAATGCGGCGGCTCCCGTTCGACAGGGCCGTCGTACGCTCGTCGAAGCTCGGCTGCTGCGCCGAATCGTGCGGCACCGCCTCGATCAACGCCACGCGCACGTCGAGACCTTCCAGCGCCACGGCGAGGCTCGCCCCTACCATGCCGCCTCCGACGATGGCGACGTCGAAGCTCATGAGGCCTGCACCAGCTGCTCGATGGCCTCGGCACTCTTCTCCAGGGTGGCCGTGATCACCTCCGGCGCTCCCTGCGTGACCAGCACATCGTCCTCGATTCGCACGCCGATGTTCCAGAATTCCTTTGGTACCTTGGGGGACGGACGAATGTAGATGCCCGGCTCTACCGTGAGAGCCATGCCCGGCTCGAGCACTCGCCATTCACCGCCCACTTTGTAGTCGCCCACGTCGTGCACATCGAGGCCGAGCCAGTGTCCGGTCCTGTGACTGAAGAACGCGCGGTAAGCCTGTTCCTTAATGAGCCGCGCGGTTCTCCCCTTGAGGAGACCGAGCTCGACGAGCCCTTGGGTGATCGCTCGCACCGCCGCCTCGTGCGGCTGATTCCAATGATTGCCGGGCCGCACCTTGTCGATGGCGGCGCTTTGGGCTTCGAGCACCACATCGTAGACGGCACGCTGCGCCGGGGTGAAGCGGCCGCTCACCGGGAAGGTGCGGGTGACATCGGAGGCGTAGTAATCGTGCTCGCACCCCGCATCGAGCAACAACAGATCCCCCTCGGATAGGCGCCGATCGTTGGCGCGATAGTGCATCACGCAGGCGTTGGCGCCGCTCGCGACGATCGGGTGATAGGAGGCCTCCGAGTTGTGCGAGCGAAACTCGTGCAGGACTTCCGCCATGACCTCGTACTCCATGCGCCCGGGGCGGGCAAAGCGCATTGCCCGGCGGTGCGCGTCGACGGCAATTTGCGCCGCACGCCTGAGCCGCAGCTGCTCGGCGCGGCTCTTGTAGAGCCTCATGTCGTCGAGCACGTGTGCCAGCGCGACGAATTCCTGCGGCACTCCGGAGCCCTGCCGGGCATGCACGCGCATGCCGTTGATCCATCCGAGCATGCGGGGATCGAAATCGACGTGAGTCCCCATGGCGTAGTAGATTCGCGAGCGCTGTTCCATGAGCCCGGGCAAGATCTCGTCGATGTCCGCGATGGGGAATGCGTCGTCCGCCCCGTAGCGCTCGACCGCCCCGTCGGTGCCCGCCCAAGCTCCTTCCCACGTCTCGCGCTCGCGATCGTGCTCGCGCACGAAGAGCAGGTACTCGGCCTGTGCACGCCCCGGCACCAGCACGAGAACCGCATCGGGCTCGGGAAAGCCGCTCAGGTAATAGAACTGGCTGTCTTGCCGGTAGCTGTACTCGATATCGCCGTTGCGGTGGCGCACGGGCGCGGCCGGCAGGACGGCAATCGCATCCTTGCCGATCATGCGCATGAACTGGCGGCGGCGGCGCACAAACTCCGATCTATCCATCCGGGATCAATGCAGCCGCTTCGGCGGACTCGGATAAGCCTGCTGGCGCAGCGGCAATAGCTCCTCGAACACGACCTGGGCCGCAACCCGGATGAATTCGACCAGCTCGGCGTAGGCCTGCTCGTTCGATTCGTCGCCGTCGGCATCATCGCCGGTCGCTCGGGAGATCTCGGTGAAGTCGCGGACGATCTCGCCGACATCGCCTTTGAGCGCATCGAGATCCGCGATCTGGCCCGCACCCAGGCCGTAGAGAAAGCCCGTGCACCATAACGCCAGCGCGTTGGCCCGGCCGGTGAGCGGCTGCTCGTCGTCCGGCAACAGGGGCGCGAACTCCATGCCTTGCTCGCCGAATGAAGCGGCGGTCGCAGTGAACACCCGCTCGAGCACCGCCGCTGACTCTTGCGAGAGCGTGGCCCCGTCCGGCAGGATCTCATTTACCCAATCCTGCATCTTATAGGGCGACACCGAGCACAGCGCGCCGCACAAGGAGCCATGCGCCTCGGCGGCGTCCGCGAGACTTCCCGCTGCCGCCAATACGTCCTCGAAGTCCTTGAACCGAATATCCGCCAGCATGCCCCTTTCATGATACCGCGTGGGGCGCCGTTTGGGACACGATGTCGCCCTTTGCATTGCGGAATCGAGCGCTCTATATTGGCGCTCCATGAGCGAAAGCAATACCAAATCGGCCATAGAGCTGGAGCTCAAGCGCCTGGAGAAGCGGCTCGAGGACTTGATCGCGACGGTCAATCAGATCAAGGAGGAGAATCGAGCGCTACGGCAACGGCAGGAGACCCTCACCGCCGAGCGCGCGAGCCTGCTGCAGAAGAACGAGCAAGTGCGCGCGCGGGTCGAAGCGATGATCGGCCGGTTGAAATCGATGGAGCAGGCATGAGCGACAATCAAGCGAGAGTGAGCGTGCGCATACTCGAGAAGGAGTATCACGTGACTTGTCCGATCGAGGAACGGTCCGACTTGCTCGATTCCGCCGAATACCTGAATTCCAAGATGCGCGAGATTCGCGACAGCGGAAAGGTGGTCGGATTGGACCGTATCGCAGTCATCGCCGCGCTCAACATGGCGAATGAGCTGCTTCGCTTTCGCAACCGTGACAATCATCTCGATTCGGACGTCGGCGGACGCTTGCGTATCCTGCGCGAACGCGTAGAGTCGGCTCTGGAGAAGGGTCGGCAGCTCGAGCTTTAGGGCCGACCCCTAACGGTTTAGTTTGGCGCCGCCTGCGGTGTTCGATGCGGATCGGGTTACCTCCTGACCCTAATTTGTAAACCCCAGGGGCCATTGCTTGCTGGCAGCATTGTGCAAGTCCGCCTGGAGCGGAAAGCCTTAAGTGCCGCAGTTAGCCCCACCTGTTGCTCAGGTCGGGAGCAACGGTCCAAAACGGCACATGCGGGTGGCGCCATCCCCCTCTCATGTCGGCCGCCCGTGCCATGAAAGCGCCGTTACGCAAGGAGCTGCGCGCCCTGCGACGCTCCCTCGATGCTGCGGAGCATGCGCGGCGGTCGCGTCTCGCGGCCTCGTGCATCGCGCGCTTGCCGGCCTTCAAGTCGGGAAGTCGGGTCGCGCTGTATTTGCCGATCGACGCAGAGGCCGACCCGGCCTCGCTCCTACGAGCGGCAAGGCGGCGCCGAGTGCGCATCTTCGTGCCGGTGGTGAGCGACCTGCGGTCGAGGCGGCTCCTCTTTTACCCCTTGACTGAGAGAACGCGACGCGGCGCGTTCGGCATTTCGGTACCGCACAGCGTCTCGCGTGGCGATGCCGTGGGGCCGCGCTGGTTCGATCTCATGGTCGTTCCCCTGGTCGGCGCCGATCGCGACGGCCGGCGCCTGGGGATGGGCGGCGGATTTTACGACCGAGCCCTCGCCTTTCGGCGGCAGCGTAGATTCTGGGGAGGACCGAAGCTCGTGGGTCTCGGCTTTCGGTTCCAGCGGGTCGAGTCCGTGTGTGCCGAGCCCTTCGACGTGCAACTGGATGCGCTGGCGACCGAATCCGGGACGGAGCATTTCTCGAGGAGCGTGCGATGAATCACTGGCTGATCAAATCCGAGCCCGACACCTTCAGCATCGATGATCTTGCGGCACTCCCGAAGCAGACGACCTCATGGGACGGGGTGCGCAACTTCCAGGCGCGAAACATGCTCCGCGACTCCATGAAAAAGGGCGACACCGCCTTCTTTTATTACTCAAGCTGCGCGGTACCCGGGATCGCCGGCATCGTGCGCATCGAGCGGGAGGGATACCCGGACAAGACGGCCTTCGACCCCAAGAACCCGCACTACGATCCCGATAGCGCGAAGCGCGAGCCCCGCTGGTACGTGGTCGACGTCAAGTTCGTTCGCAAGCTGAAGCGCCTCATCGCACTCGATGAGCTGCGCGAGCACGCGCGCGATGAGCTTTCGGACTTCCGCTTGCTCAAGCGCGGGAATCGTCTGTCGGTGATGCCGGTATCCCAGGCGGAGTGGGATTTCGTTCTCACTCTCGAGTGATGGTCGCTCGCATCTGCGCCACACTTCGGGAGTCGACATGCGACGAGTATTGCTTGTAAATTAATTATTCGTGTATATACTCGGTTCTCGGACTAACCCGACTACGGAGTTTCAACATGGCAGCGAAAGCGAAGAAGGCAAAGAAGAAGGCAGCCAAGAAAAAGGCAGCCAAGAAAAAATAACCCTTCGATGATATCAACTGTGCCCGCCTACGCGGGCACAGTTGCTTTTGAGGGTCCCAAAATCTCCTCGTCAACCGAAAAGAAGCGTCGTGCGGCAGAGGCCGCGCTCGTCTACATCGAAGAGGGCATGGTGCTCGGGGTCGGCACCGGCTCAACGGTCGCCGAGCTCATCACGGCTTTGAAGGATCGCCACGTCAAGCTCGCGGGCGCCGTCTCGAGCTCTCGCAAAACGTCAGCCGCTCTGCAAGCGGCGGGCATTCCGGAAGTCGAGCTGAACGCACAGGAGGAGCTCACGCTCTACATCGACGGGGCAGATGAGGCGAACGAGCAGGGCGCACTGATCAAGGGCGGTGGAGGGGCGCTCACTCGCGAGAAGATCATCGCCGCCGCCTCGATGAGATTCGTCTGCATCATCGATGACGGCAAGCTCGTCGAGGTGCTCGGCCGCTTTCCCCTGCCGGTCGAAGTCATCCCCATGGCGCGCTGCTATGTCGCTCGCGAGCTCGCTAAGCTGGGCGGCGAGCCCGTTTGGCGAGAGGGGCTGGTGACCGATAACGGCAACGTGATTCTGGACGTGCACCGCTTGTCGATCACGAATCCACTCGAGGTCGAGGATGAGATCGGCCGGATCGCCGGGGTCGTCACGGTGGGGCTGTTCGCTCGGCGCAGAGCCGATGTGCTTCTGATCGCAGGCGATGGCGGGGTGAGGACCATCACGCCTTGAGCGAAACGAAAAGGGCCCACGGGAGTGGGCCCTTGATTGGCTGGGGGACTAGGATTCGAACCTAGGTAAACGGTGTCAGAGACCGTTGTCCTACCGCTAGACGATCCCCCAAATGTCGATCGATCGTATACCGGAAGGCGGAACAGATCCAAATCAACGCTTGGAGAACTGAGTTCCGCGGCGAGCTTTACGCCGCCCCACTTTCTTGCGCTCCACCTCACGGGCGTCGCGCGTGACAAAGCCCGCCTTGCGCAATGGCAAGCGCAACGTCTCATCGTAGGACATCAAGGCCCGCGTGATGCCGTGACGGATCGCACCGGCTTGACCGGTGATTCCACCGCCATTGACGTGTGCAACGACATCGAACTTGCCTTCCATTTGCACCGCGCCGAAAGGCTGCTGCACGATCATCCGGCCTGTCTCTCGCCCGAAGAACTCCTCCAGGGAGCGCCCGTTGATCGACACACTGCCGGTACCCTTGCTGAGATACACCCGTGCACTCGAGGTCTTGCGCCGACCCGTACCGTAAAAGCTGCTCTTGGAATTTGGCATGCTGAAGTTCCTGCGGCTCCTAGATTTCAAGCGCCTTCGGCTGCTGTGCCTGATGCGGATGCGTGCTGCCCCCGAACACGTGCAGTTTCCGATACATGCGTCGACCCAGGGGACCCTTCGGGAGCATCCCCTTGACGGCGATTTCGACGGCGCGCTCCGGATGCTCCCTGAGGAGCTTGCCGAGTGCGATGGTCCTCAGATTTCCGATATAGCCCGTGTATCGGTGATAGAGCTTGTCGGTGAGCTTCGTTCCAGTCACGCGTACAGTCCCGGCATTGATGACCACGATGTGATCGCCGAGATCTTGGTGCGGTGCATAGTTCGGCTTGTGCTTGCCCTTCAAGCGAAGCGCGATCTGGGAGGCCAAGCGACCGAGCGTCTTGCCGGCGGCGTCGACCAGGTACCAGTCGCCGCGTGCCTCCTCGGGCCTCGAGAATACGGTATGCGTGGGCATTTGAAGTCGGGTCCAAAAACGAAAGGCGCGAGAGTGTACAGAACCCGCGGGGCCATGACCAGCCCGCCCGGCCGAAAGCCCGTCGCTAGGACCCCACGCGCCTATTATATAATGTGTCTGTGAGCCCTCGAATTTTCACCCCTCTCGATCGGTTCATCGGCGAAATTGATCGAGCAATCAACGTGTTATGGAGCCCCGCAAGGTCGGCGCGGCCGCTGCCCGAGGCCGCCGGCGGGGACTGGGCGCCGAGCGAGGCGGATCGTCTGGAATCGAGCCGGCTGATGCGGGTCAACCATGCAGGCGAGGTGGCCGCGCAGGCTCTGTATCGCGGCCAAGCGCTCACGGCGCAGCAGGGCGCAACCGCCGGCGCGATGCTGAAGGCCGCGGCCGAGGAGATCGACCACCTCGCTTGGTGCGAAGAGCGGCTGAAGGAATTGCGCGGCCGTACCAGTTGGCTGAACCCCGTGTGGTATGCAGGCTCTTTCGCGATCGGCGCGGTCGCCGGGATGCTGGGTGATCGCACGAGTCTAGGATTCATCTCGGAAACCGAGCGGCAAGTCGAGTCGCATCTGAAGGGTCATCTGGAGCGCTTGCCGGCGGCCGACAAGCGCAGCCGCGCCATCGTCGAGCAGATGACGCACGATGAGATGCGTCACGGAGCGCACGCGGCCTCGCTGGGGGGTACAGAGCTGCCGGCTTGGTGCCGGGGAGCGATGCGGCTCACCTCGAAAGTCATGACTCGCACCTCGTATTGGCTGTAGCTCGATCGACTGTAGGCGAGTTCTCATTCCGGGCGGCGGTCGCTTGCGATTCCGGGACTTATGTAATAAAAGGTGCGCCAGAACGGGCGTTTTCACGACCTCGAGCGGTTTTTGGGAGAGACCATGGAAGAGACGGCAAAAGCCTTAAGCGATATCCCCGCGATCAATCGTTTCTTGAGCTATTGCCGTATTCGCACGGTTCCCTCCAAGACCGTCATCATCCACGCCGGTGACCTCCCCGACATCCTCTACTACATCATCTCCGGCTCGGTCGAGGTGATGATCGAGGATGAGGACGGCAACGAGATGGTCCTCGCCTATTTGAACAAGGGGCAATTTTTCGGGGAGATGGGCCTGTTCTACGAGCAACCCACCCGCAGCGCCTGGGTCCGTACCCGACAACAATCCGAGCTCGCGGAAATGACCTATCCTCGATTTCGGCAGATTGCCGCCGAAAGCCCCGGGCTCATTTTTGAATTGGCCACACAGCTCGCGACGCGGCTCGATCGGACCAACCGCAAGCTCGGCGATCTGGCGTTCGTGGATGTGACCGGACGCGTGGCGCACGCGATCATGGATCTGTGCGGAGAGCCGGACGCCATGACGCATCCCGAAGGAATGCAGATCAAGGTCAGCCGCCAGGAGCTATCGCGTTTGGTCGGCTGCTCCCGCGAAATGGCGGGTCGTGTTCTCAAGGTCCTGGAAGAGCAGGGACTCTTACGTGCCACCGGGAAGACCATCGTCGTGTTCAATGCGCGTCCAAAGGTGAAGACGCGGCCCTTGATCGTTCCGGTGAAGGCCGGGGCAGGCTCGGCCGCCGTGGGCAAGGTCGCGCGACCCGAGCAGCACGAAGACGACGACGAGGACGAGGACGAGGACTGACGCGATCGCGCCTCGCGGCGCCTCGCCGCCCTAGAGCGTCTCGCGCCTTGCCGCCGCGATTTGCGCGCGCATCGCCCGGATAGTCGCCGCGTAATCCGAGCTCCTGAGCCAGCGCATCCACCGGCGAGACCATGAGATGCACGTCGATCGTCGCCGTGACTCCCGACTTGCGGAGCGCTTCGCAGACCATCGGGCCGACGGTGAGGTTCGGCACATAATGATTGTCCATGACGTCGAAGTGAATCCAATCCGCACCCGCGGCGAGCACGGCGTTCACCTCCTCGCCCAAGCGGGCGAAATCGGCAGACAAGATCGACGGTGCGATGATGACGGACATGGGGTGACTCGATTAGCGCATACCGCGCGCCGCGCGTATCGTCTCGTACGCTTCTTGAATGCGCTGAGTCTTCTCTTTCGCCCACTGCATCATCGATTCGGGCAGGCCGTTGGCGACGAGCTTGTCCGGGTGATGTCGGCTCATTTGACGACGGTAGGCCTTGGTGACCTCTTGGTCGCTCGTTGCGGCGCTCACCTCGAGCTCGGCGTAGCATTCGGCGAGCGACCTCTGCGCGCTCGGCCGGCCGCCGAAGCCTTGGCGAGCGCCCTGCCGTGCACGCATGGCGGATTCCAGGCGCGCGAACTCGAGGGCGGACATGCCGAATCGCTGGGCCACGCGCGTCAAGATGGCGCGCGCCGGCGGCGAGAGGCCGTTTCCGGCCAGCGCCGCCCGCAGCTCGAGCTCGATGCACGCGGACAAGAGATCGTAGCGCTGACCGCAGGCCTCGCGCAGCTCCTCTACGCCCACGCTCGCGTCATAGGATGGCGATTTCCCCGCCCGGAAACAGGCGATGGCGCGGGCGACCTCGGCCGGGCTCAGCTCGAGCTCCTGCATCACGCGCCGCGCCGCGTCAATCTCCGCCTCCGACACGCGCCCGTCGGATTTGGCAACATGGCCCATGAGCTCGAAAGTGACGCGAAAGAAGATCTCCGATACCGACGTGCTCGCAGGTGCGGCCAAGGAATGGATCCCGAAGAAGCCGCTCTGATCGATGATCTGCCCGATGATGGCGCCGAGCGCGGCTCCCCAAACGCTCTTGGTAATCAGCAAACCGACCAGAGTTCCAAATACGGTCCCTTTCCAAGCCATTCGCGTTGACCTAAGGGGTCTGCCCCGCCACAATCGCCGACTTTCTGTCGCATAATGGTAGCAGCCGGACGAGCGCTCGCATGGAACCCTTTTCGCAATCCCCGCCTCTATTCGAGAGCCGCATTCCGAGTTTGAAGAAGATTCACCAGGGAAAGGTGAGGGACATCTACGATGTCGATGCCGACCATTTGCTGATCGTCACCACCGACCGACTGTCGGCCTTCGACGTGGTGCTGCCGGACCCGATCCCCTTCAAGGGCGAGGTCCTCACGAGAATCTCCTCTTTCTGGTTCGCCAAGACCCGCCACATCGTGGCCAATCACCTCACCGACATCGCCGTCGAGGACATCGTTCACGACCGCGGGGAGCGCGCCCAGCTCGAGGGACGCTCCATGGTGGTGAGGAAGCTCAAACCGCTGCCGCTCGAAGCGGTCGTCAGGGGCTATTTGATCGGGTCGGGTTACAAGGACTACAAGCGCCACGGATCGGTGTGCGGCCTCGCCTTGCCCCCTGGGCTGCAAATGGCCGATGCGCTGCCCGAACCGATCTTCACTCCGGCCTCGAAGGCGCCTGCCGGCCAACACGACGAGAACGTCGATTTCGAGTCGATCGTCCGGCTCATCGGGCGCGAGGACGCAATGCGTGTGCGTCGCATCGCGCTCGCGCTCTACGCATTCGCCGCCGCCCACGCGCGCGCGCGCAACATCATTATCGCCGATACCAAGTTCGAATTCGGAATCGATAAGGCGGGTGATCTGATCTTGATCGACGAAGCGCTCACCCCCGATTCGTCGCGATTCTGGCCCATCGAGTCCTACAAGCGCGGCATCAGCCCGCCGAGCTTCGACAAGCAGTTCGTGCGCGACTACTTGGAATCTCTGCACTGGAACAAGAAGCCGCCGGCACCGCACCTGCCTCCCGATATTCTCGCGCGCACGAGCGACAACTATCGAAAGGCGCTCGCCCTGCTCACGGCTTGAGCGGCTCTCGTGCCCACGGCGCTCGAACGCCTCGAAGACGGTTTGTTCCGCCGATCGCGCGACATGGGCCCGCCGTGGGGTCCGGTGCTGCGCATCCTGCGCTACCCGGCCGCCATCACCAGGGATTGGCTCACGGGAGAGATCAGCGTCCAGGCGATGAGCCTGGCGTATACCACGCTTCTGTCACTCGTGCCGCTCCTGGTATTCAGTTTTGCGGTCTTGAAGGGCATCGGCGCGAGCTCGGTCCTGCACTTCATTCTGCGCGAGTTCTTCCGCCCGCTGGGAGGCGCCGCGAATCAGCTCACCGAGAGCGTTCTCGAGTTCGTCTCGAACATGCGCGGCGACGTGCTCGGCTCGATCGGATTCATATTCCTCGCGTACACCGTCATCAGCACGATCCAAAAGGTGGAAACGAGCTTCAATTTCGTGTGGCGGGTCGACCGTCATCGAAGCTTCGTGCGCCGCCTCACCGAATACCTGAGCCTCATGGTCATCGGACCGACGCTCCTCGGCGTTACGCTCGGGCTTCTGAGCTCGGCCGTCGAGAGCCCGGTGGCGCGCTGGCTCGACACCATCGCGCACCTGTCGTGGCTCCTGAGCCTGCTCGGCCGCCTGTTGCCCTACGCGATCGTCATCGTGGTATTCACATTCCTGTATTGGTTCATACCCAACATCCGAGTGGAGTTTCGACCCGCGCTCATCGGCGGGCTGACGGCAGGGATTGTGTGGGCCGTCGTGGGTCAATTATTCGCCGCGGTTCTCGTGTACTCCTCGCGCATGATGGTCGTGTATAGCAGCTTCGCCATCGTGCTGAGCACGCTCATCTGGGTCTATTTGAGCTGGCTCATCTTGCTCATCGGAGCGGAGCTCGCGTTTTACGTGCAATTCCCGCAGCATCTGCCGCATTCGCGCGAGTCGGGTGCACTCGTCGGCGGCGCTCGCGAACGGATCGGCATGTCGATCATGTATCTCTTGGCGCGGGCTCATCGCAAGGGCGAGGGTCGCTGGAGCGCGGCCCGCCTCGCGACCGAGCTCGACATCCCGCGAACGGCATTGGCGCCGATTCTCGCCTCTCTCAGCCGCTCTGGACTCATCGTGGCGACCGACAGGGAGGAATTTGTGCCCGGCCGCGACGCGGATGGCATCAAGATCCTCACCGTCTTGGAGGCGCTGCGCGCACCGCAAGGCGTTCCTTTCGATGAGCGCGCCCTCGAGCCCGTGGCCTCCGTGCTCGCCAAGGTCGAGACTGCGACGAGGCGCGAACTGGGCGAGCTCACTCTCAAGGATCTGATCGAGGATTGAGCGACGGCGATCACTCGGCCTGCGCCGCCTCGCCCGCCCCCGCGGCCCTCACTCGCCCGCGACCGTCATCTCCTTGACGAGGATCGACCCGACCCGGATGCCGCCCCTCAGATCCACATCATCGCCTACCGCAACGATATCTTTCAGCATGTCGCGCAAGTTTCCTGCAATGGTGATCTCGGCCACCGGGTACTGAATCGTGCCATGCTCCACCCAGAAGCCGGCGGCGCCACGCGAATAATCGCCCGTCACCGCATTCACACCCTGTCCCATGAGCTCGGTGACCATGAGACCCGTATCGAGCCGAGCCAGCATCGCCGGTAAGGCGCCGGATGTGTTCGGCGCCACCACGAGATTGTGGGCGCCGCCGGCGTTGCCCGTGGTCTTGAGCTTGAGCTTGCGCGCCGAATAGCTCGAAAGAATGTAGCCGCCGAGCACACCGTCGGCGACGAGCTCGCGGTCTTTGGTTTCGACGCCCTCCTCGTCGAACGGCGCGCTCGCGATCGCTTTCGGAATGTGAGGGCGCTCGGCAATCGAGAAGCCCGGTGGGAATATCCGCTGTCCCGCCGCATTGAGCAGGAATGATGACTGCCGGTACTGGCTGCTTCCGCGAATCGCCCCGCTGAAGTGTCCGATGAGGCCGCGCGCCATGTCGGGCGTGAATAGCACCGGTGCACGGCGCGTGCGCAGCTTGCGGGGGCCCAAGCGGGCAATGGTGCGCCGCGCGCTCTCGCGCCCTATCGCCGCGGCGTCCTCCAAGTCGCGCCAGTCGCGCGACGTCGAGTACCAGTAGTCGCGCTGCATGTCCTCACCCGTGCCGGCGAGCACCACACAGCTCAAGGTGTGGGAGGTGGTCGGGTAGCCGCCGATGAAGCCATGGGTATTTCCGTAAACGTGCAGCGCCCGATGGGTGCTGAGCGAAGCGCCCTCCGAGTTATTGATCCGGGGGTCGAAGTCGAGCGCCGCCGCCTCGCAAGACTTGGCGACCGCGATCGCCTCTTCAGGAGCCAAATTCCACGGATGGGCGAGGTCCAAATCGGGCTGCGATCGCGCCATCAATGAGGCATCCGCCAGGCCCGAGCAGGCGTCTTCGGCGGTGAAGCGGGCGATGCTGCAGGCTTTGGCCACGGTGGCACGCACCGCATCAGGGGAGAAATCGGCCGTGCTGGCCGAGCCCTTGCGCTGCCCGAGATACACCGTGATTCCCATGCTACGGTCGCGCTGGTGCTCGAGAGTCTCGACCTCGCCCAGGCGTACGCTCACCGATAGGCCGGTATTGAGGCTCACGGCGGCTTCCGCCTGAGTGGCCCCGCGCGAGCGCGCCTCCTCGAGGGCTCGCTCGATGATCGATTCCAAGTCCACTCGAGTGAGGCGTAATGCGTTGGCGGGCGCAATGGCCATCGTCATCTCCGTCTTCGGCTCCATGCATCCATGGCGGGGTGGTTCCTAATTCTACCGGCCTTAAGTGGTAGCATGGGAATATGAGCACCCCCAAGGAGGCCGGCGACGCGCAGGCCCCGCGCCCCAGCAAGAGCGCGCGCAAGCGCCATGCCGCCTCTTTGCAGGAGCTCGGTGTGGAGCTCTCTTCCCTGCCCGATCGCGAGCTCGACGCTCTGGACTTGCCCGAGAGGCTCCTTCTCGCGCTGCGCGATTTGAAGCGCATACCCTCGCGGGGGGCCTCACTCAGGCAACGCCAATATATCGGCAAATTGATGCGCGCAATCGACCCACAGCCGATACAAGCCAGGCTCGCCGAGACCAAGCAGCGCCATACCCTCGAAATCAGGCGCTTTCAGCACATCGAGCGATGGCGCGACCGGCTGCTGTCGGAGCCGGCGGCGCTGGCCGAATTCGTCGTCGAATATCCGCACGCGGATCGAGCGATTTTGTCGAGACTCTTGCAAAAAGCGACGCGAGAGCGCTGCGAACAGCGCTCTCAGGGCGGCGCGCGCGAGCTTTTCGCGTTCCTGCGCCAGTCGCTAGGGGTAGACTAGCGCGTCATGAAGGCTCGGGTCGGAATCATCATGGGGTCCTCGTCCGACTGGGAGACGATGCAGGCGGCTGCCGACACCTTGGACTCGCTCGCAATTGCCAACGAGGTGCGGGTCATCAGCGCACACCGAACCCCGGACTTGCTGTTCGAGTACGCCGCTTCGGCGCGCGAACGCGGCCTCAAGGCCATCATCGCCGGAGCGGGAGGCGCAGCCCATCTTCCCGGCATGACCGCTGCCAAGACCTCGGTCCCAGTGCTCGGTGTACCGGTGCCGACCAAAGCCCTCGGCGGCATCGACTCGCTGCTGTCGATCGCGCAGATGCCGAGCGGAATCCCCGTCGCGACTTTCGCCATTGGTGCTGCCGGGGCCAGGAACGCGGCACTGTTCGCCGCTGCGATCATCGCCAATGAATTCGCCGAGGTGCGTCTCGCTCTGGATGCGTTTCGCGCGGCCCAGACCGCCGCGGTGCTCAACAAGCCCGATCCACGGCAGTCTTGAAAGAATTACGGGTCGGGATCGTCGGTGCGGGACAGTTGGGGTGCATGATGGCGCTCGCCGGCGTGCCGTTGGGCGTACGTTCGACGTTCCTCGACTCGAGCCCCGCCGCGCCGGGCGTTCGGGTCGCGCCGATCCTCGTGGGTCCTCTCGAGGATGCTGCATTGCTCGCGCAGCTCGCTGCGAGCAGCGACGTCGTGACGTTCGACTGGGAGAACATCTGCGGAAGCGCACTCGCCCCCTTGGAGAAGCTGACGAGGATCCGTCCGCCGCGCGCCGCCCTCGAGGTGTCACAGGACCGGCTGCACGAGAAAGCCCTGTTCCGACGCCTGCGTATCCCGGTCGCTCAGCATGCCCCGGTCGACAGCCGCGAGCAGCTCCTGCGCGTCGCCACGCAGATCGGCGTGCCCGGCGTTTTGAAGACGCGGCGCATGGGCTACGACGGCAAGGGACAGCGGCTGATCGAGGCTGCGGCCGACATCGGCCCCGCCTGGGATTCGATGGGCGCGGAAGGGCTGATTTACGAGAGATTCCAGGACTTTTCGCGGGAGATCTCGATCGTCGGCGCGCGCTCCGCGGCGGGTGTCATCGTTTATTACCCACTATCGGCCAACCGCCACTCGGGCGGCATCCTGCGCTTCGGTGTCGCGCCGTTTGCCGATAAGGCTCTCGAGCGCAACGCGCGGGCCTATCTCAGGCGCCTCATGCATGCGCTCGATTACATCGGCGTGCTGGCCGTCGAGTTCTTCGTGGTGAAGGGCCGCTTGATCGCCAACGAGATGGCGCCGCGCGTTCACAACTCGGCTCACTGGACGATCGAGGGCTGCGTCACCAGCCAATTCGAGAATCACATACGCGCCATCTGCGATCTGCCGCTCGGTAGCACGCGAGCGCTCGGGCATACCGCCATGATCAATTTTCTCGGTGAGTTACCCGACCGCGAGGCGCTTCTGAGAATCGACGGGCTCGCTTACCATGATTATGGCAAGGAGCCGCGTCCAGGCCGCAAATTGGGCCACTGCACCATCCTCAAGGCGCGTGCGAGGGATCGCGACCGGGCCCTCGCGAATGCACTAAAATTGATACGCTGGTCCTGAAGACGGCGGTTTCCAACGCGATGTACCTCGAACTCTTCAAGCTGCACGAGCTGCCATTCCGCCTGAGCCCGGACCCGCAGTTTCTGTATCTCAGCAAGCAACATGCGCGCGCCAAGGCGTACATGGAGTCGACGATCTGGTTCACGGACGGATTCGTGGTGATTACCGGCGAGATCGGCGCGGGAAAGACCACGCTCATCGAGACCTTCCTGCACGAGCTGCAGGCGGACGTGATCGTGGCCCAGATCAGCCAGACCCAGCTGTCGCCGACCGCGTTTCTGCAAACCGTGCTGGTGCAGTTCGGCTTCACTCCGTTCGACATGAAGAAGCCGGAAGTGCTGGCGACGCTGAACCAGTTCCTGGCTGAGCAGCATCTCAAGGGGCGCAAAGTCCTATTGGTGATCGACGAGGCGCAGAACTTGAGCTACCGCGTGCTCGAGGAGCTGCGGATGCTGTCGGGGATCGAGAGCACCAAGGAGAAGGTGCTGCGCATCATCCTGTGCGGACAGCCCGAGCTCAACGACAAGCTCAATTCCAAGGATCTCGTTCAGCTGGCGCAACGCGTGCGCCTGCGATTCCATTTGTCGGCGCTCTCGAGCTCGGAAACCGCCTCCTACATCGACCACCGGCTCGAGGTTGCAGGCTCGCAGGGGCGGCGAATTTTTGCCGAGGACACCTACGCCCCCATCTACAAATACTCCGGCGGCGTGCCACGGCTCATCAACACGCTGTGCGACACCTGCATGATGGCCGCCTTCGGTCGCGATAGCGACGTGGTCACCATGGAGGACCTCAATGTCGCGATTCGAGAGCTGCAGTGGGTCGAGTTCGATGCGCGGACCAATCGCCTGCACGCCATCAAGGAAGCGCCTGCGCCGCCTCCCGCAGAAACGGGAGGCGCTCCTCAGCCCCCGGTCGGAAGGATCCTGCTCGCATACGGCGGAAAGACCGTCCTCGAGCGCGAGCTGCGGCCCGGCCGGTTGGTCATCGGCCGCACGCCCGACAACGACCTGCAAATCGACAGCAAATTCATCAGTCGGCACCACTGCCAGATCGTGACGCGGGCGGACTCTTGCCTCATCGAGGACCTGAACAGCACGAACGGCATCTACGTGAAGTCGAAGCGCGTGCGCCGGCACAATCTGAATGACGGCGACGTCGTCCTGATCGGGCGGCACGAGATCATGTACATGGACGAGCGGCTCCCGCGGGTTCGCACGGCGGAGTCTGTCGAGCCCGAAGCGCGGGAGCGATCGAACGCCGGTGGCTGATCGAGAGAGCGCCGCGATCAGCCTTTGAGCCTGGACGGGGCGTCGAGGGATGCGTGCGAATACTCGCGGCTTTGCGCGCGATAATCCTGGCGATGCAAGAACACCGTGAGCGCTGCGGTGGCGGAGAGCAGCCCGATTCCGAATGCAATGCGCGCGCGCGGACCGTCGGGATCCAGGTACGCTACCAGGATCGCCAGGGCCGCAATCACCACATAGAGCAGCGGCAGGGACTCGTAAAGGGGTCGCACCAGACGCATGAACGCATGTCTCCGCGTGCGACATAGTACGGCGGCGGCAAGCCGATGGGCAGCGCAATTTTACTTAAGACGCCCGGGAAATCGTCGCGGGAAGAGCCGCGGCGGCTCGATCTCCCTGCGGCAAATCGATGCGGCTCGCGCAATGCCCGCCGCCGGGACGATCGAGCGCCACGCCTGCGCCCGACCCCGCTTGCGACCTGGACTACTCCTTACCGACCAGTAATTCGGAGACTCGTGACAGCCACGACGTGCGCCAGCCCTCGACCTTCAGTTGCTCCTTCTTCGGTTTCGGTTGGCGTCGCGACTCGGACAGCAGCTCCTTGGGCAGGTTGAGCTGAAACGTACCTGTCATGGATTCGTCGGTCATGGGTCCTCCGGCAGATGAACTGACGAGCAGCCTATCGAGCGCGAGGCATCGCGAGATGCGACCCGCTCCACGCTATTGAAGTGCATCGGCGGCGTTCGGAAAAGTCGTCGCCATGAAGCGACGGGGCGACCTTGCCATAATCCGCAACAGGCATAATCCGATCGATCGGGAGAAAATTTCACGTGATTTCCTCGACGCATCGCTCAGGTCTCGTGCTGGTGAGTGCCGCCGCCGCCGCTTGGAGCTTGGGCGGACTGTTCACTCGGCTCGTCGATGTGGATAGCTGGACATTGATCGCGTGGCGCGGCGTTTTCGTCTTTGCCGCCGTTCTCGTTCACCTACTGGTTCGCGAGTCCGAGCTCCGTGCAGCGTCTGCTCGGCCCGCTGCATCAGTGGGCCCCGAAACGCTCTCCCCGCAGAGCGCCGCCGACGCGGCCGATCACATCCATTGAGGTTTTTGGGGCAGGTCGTCGTGGATCTCGTAGTAGTCGGACTTGTCTGCGACGAAGATGTGCTCGATCAAGCGCAGCTTCGTCGGCGTATCGAGGGTGCCGGCGGTGATCGCGATCCGATCCTCGGCGTGGGGCTTCCAGAACAGATTGCCTCCGCAAATGCGGCAAAAACCGCGCTCGGCACGCTCCGATGACTGGTACCAGGTGAGGCTATTCGCGCTCAGCAACGTGAGATTGGCGGTCGGCGCGCTGGTCATGGCGACGTGATGACCGCTCGTACGGCGGCACTGCGAGCAATGGCAGGCGACTACGTCGCGCAGCTCGCCCCGAACCTGATATCGAACGCCGCCGCATAGGCAGCCACCGGTGTGCATCGTTTCAGCGGATGTCACGTCGCGCCTCCCCTCGGATCCATCGTTGGCCTCACGCCGGCCGGAAAGTATGCCCCGGCGGGACCGCCTGCGCCATCTTGCCCATCCTTGTCGGTCTCCTCGTGCGGGCGCTACCATGACCGCTTAGATTCAGGTAAACCGCAGGAAGCCCTTCTCATGAAATTGAGCGCTCGAAATGTTCTTCCAGCCAAGGTCAAGTCGGTCACGCCCGGCGCGGTCGATAGTGAGGTGGTCGTGGAGCTTGCGCCGGGAATCGAGATGGTTGCGATCATCACCAAGCACTCGGCGCAGCAACTGGGCCTCAAACCCGGCGCCAAGGCCTACGCCATCATCAAAGCATCCAATGTCATGATCGGCGTCGACTGAGCGCGGCTCATAGACTCTTCGCGGGAGGACCTTCGCCTACTACCTCTCGACCGGCCCTCCCGCGTCGATCCAATCCTTGAATGCACCCAGGTTGTAGACCTGGCTGTAGCCCATGTCTTTGAGCACCTTACCTGCGAGGGCGGAGCGAGCGCCGGATCCGCAGTACACGATGACGGTCTTGTCCTTGGTGAAACTCCTGTCGTGATAGGGCGACTCGGGATCGGCGCGGAATTCGAGCATGCCGCGGGAGACATTCAACGCGCCGGCGACCTTACCGCTCTTTTCCACTTCCGGTGCATCGCGCACGTCCACCACCAGCGCGCTGCCTTTTGCCAACCTCTCGCGAGCCTCGGCGGGCGTGATGCGCGGCACGGAGGCATTGGCGGCTTCGAGTAGTTGTTTGACGCTGATGGCCATGACGACTCCCCTGGGGTCAGCGCCGATTATCTCACGGCGCGGCAGTCGGCAGAGTGAATGCGAAACGTGCTCCGCCTTCGGGACGCTGCATGGCGTAGATTCGCCCGCCGTGCGCGTTGATGATTGCCCGGCAGATGGAGAGCCCGAGCCCCGCGCCGCCGGCCTGCGGTTCGGTGCCGCCGCGCTGAAACTTCGCAAACAGGCGTTCCGGGTCACCCGGCGGAAGTCCGGGCCCGCTATCGTCGATCGCGACGCGTACGCTATCGCCCTCGAGCTCGGCCGAGACGCTGATGCCCGTGCCCGGCGGGGTGTGCTTGAAGGCGTTTTCCAGAAGATTCACCACTACCCGTGTGATGAGAGCGGCATCGACATTCACGGGCGGTAGATCCGCGGGCAGCGTCACGCCAATCGGGCGCAGATCGAACCGTCCCTCGAGCCCCTCGAGCGCCGCACCGACCAGGGCGTCGATCGTGTGCCAATCGCGCTTCAAGTGCACCACGCCGACCTCGAAGGTCATCAAATCGAGCACGTTCGAGATGAGCTCGGAGATCTCCTGCGCCTTGGCCTCGATCGCCCGGGCGAGCTCGGCGCGCTTCTTTGCCTCGGGCGGGGACTTTTGATCGTTGAGCGCGCGGCTCGCCTCCATGATTTGCGCGAGCGGGGAGCGCAGGTCGTGCGATATGGAGGCGAGCAGGGTACTGCGCAGACTCTCGGTCTCCACGGCGACACGCGTCGCCTCGGCGTCCTCGGCCCGCTGCGCGCGCTCGATGGCAAGCGCAATCTGCCCGGCGAAGGTCTCCAGGAGGTGGCGCTGCTCGGGCAGCAGGAGCCTGCGCCGCTGAGTGGGCTCGACGGCCAGCACGCCGAGCGTCTGCTTGGTGGCCGTGAGGGGCAGGTACTGCCCTGCGGCGGCCGGGAGCGTGTCGGTGCCGAGCCCCGCTGGCCTGCCGTGGTCGAATACCCATTGCGCCACCGACAGATCGGCATTCTCCAGAAGCGCCGGAAGACGCACGTCCTTGATCAGATGCACGCGCCGCTGCGCGTCCGGCAGCAACACCGCGGCACGTCCCGAGAAGGTTTCCGCGACGTGCCTGATCGCGACGCGCGCGAGATTATTGAAGCTGCGGGTCGCGGCGAGCTCGCGGCTCATGGCATAGAGGAGGGAGGTGCGGCGCTCGCGTGCGCCGGCAACGCGTGTCTGAGCGCGCACGTTCGCGACCAGATTGGCGATGACGAGCGCGAGCGCCAGCATCACGGCGAACGTCAACAGGTACTGCAGGTTCCCCAGCGCAAAGGTGAACCGCGGCGGCACGAAGCAGTAATCGAGCGTGATCACGTTGAGAACTGCGGTACAGCTCGCCGGGCCGCGCCCGAGCCGCAGCGCCGCCACCGTCGCTCCCAACAGGTAGACCATGACCAGATTGGTGAGCTCGAAATACGGATACATGATCGCGGCAATCCCGGTGCAGCAGGCGGAGATCCCGAGCGCCGCCCAGTACCTCTCCCAGCGGACGATCTGCGGGCTGCCGCTGCGGGCCATTTCCGGCCGATCGGGCTCGCGTGTGTCGCGGCGCGCGATGACCGAGATGTCGAAGCCTCGGCCCCGGCGCACGAGCTCGGTCGTCGTCGAGCGGCGGAGCAGCGCTCTCAAGCCGGTGCGCCTCGCCTCGCCGATCACGATGCGAGTGACGTTACGCAATCGGGCGTACTCGAGCAATGCGTCGGCGGCGGTTGCGCCGTCGATCGTCACGGTTTCGGCGCCCAGCGATTCGGCGAGGCGCAGCACATCGATGCGCCGGTTGCGCTGGCTTTCGGAGGCCTTGAGAAGCTGCGGCGTCTCGACCGAGACGACCAGCCATTCCGCATCGAGCGCATCCGCGAAGCGCTTGCCGATGCGCACCAGCGGCTCGGCCTGATCGTCGGGCGTGATGGCGATCATGAACCGATCCCGGGCGAGCCAGGGTCGCGAGGTCGGAGTCTGGACCGCAAACTCGAGCGCCGCCGCGTCCACCCGGTCCGCCGTTCGACGCAGCGCCAGCTCGCGCAGTGCCAGAAGGTTCGCCTTGCGGAAGAACCCCTCGGTGGCCCTGCCCACCTGAGAGGAGATGTACACCTTGCCCGCCTTCAAGCGCGCGAGCAAGTCATCCGGCGGCAGATCGATGAGCTCGACATCGTCGGCTTCATCGAAGATCCGATCGGGGACCGTCTCCTGCTGGCGCACGCCGGTGATCCCGGCAACGACATCGTTCAAGCTCTCGAGGTGCTGGACGTTGAGCGTCGTCCACACGCTGATGCCGGCGTCGAGCAGCTCCTCGACGTCCTGCCAACGCTTGGCGTGCCGCGGGAGCGGCTCTCCCTCGGTGAGGTTGGAGTGCGCCAGCTCGTCGACCAGCACGATGGCGGGCGCGCGCTTGAGCGCGGCGTCCAGATCGAACTCGTGGCGCACGATGCCACGGTAGCGCACCTCGAGGCGCGGCAGCTGCGGCAGTCCCTCGAGCAGCCGCTCGGTCTCACTGCGCCCATGGGACTCGACGTAGCCCACGACGACATCCGCGCCGCCGGCGCGGGCTGTGCGCGCCGCTTCCAGCATCGAGTAGGTCTTGCCGACCCCGGCCGAGGCACCGAAGAAGATGTGTAGCCGTCCGCGACGCGCCCGAGCTTCTTCCCGCTGAACGTCGGCTAACAGCTCATCCGGATCTCGCCGCTCGGTCTCGGCCATTGCATGGTCGCACTATCGGCACGCGTGAGGCGCGCGCACTCATGTGAGCACGAAGTCGCCGGTTCGTCAAACTCGCCTCAGCCGATCAGAACTTCACCAGTACACCGCCCCCGAAGCTCGCCTGGTGCTTGCTCAAGTCCGGACTCCAGACCCCGCCCTGTCCCGCGCAGGCGGCCGAAGTGGCCGCGGCAATCAACGCAGCCGATCGAGGGCGAGATTCAGCTCGAGCACATTGACCCGTCGCTCGCCGACGAAGCCGAGGAGCCGGCCCCGCCGGTGCGACCTGATCAACTCCTCGACCTGCGCGAGCGGCAGAGAGCGCGCCTTGGCAACGCGGTGTGCCTGATAGCGGGCGGCCGCGAGGCTGATCTCCGGATCGAGGCCGCTCGCCGATGCGGTGACGAGATCGACCGGAATCGGCTGTCGATTCTCGGGATCGGCGTCACGTAACGCCTTCGCGTTCGCTTTCACCTGATCGATCAAGGCCGGATTGAGGGGGCCCAGGTTCGATCCCGTCGAGCCCACGCCGTTATAGGGTTGAGGGGTCGTGGCCGAGGGTCGCCCCCAGAAGTACCTGGGGTCCGAGAAATTCTGGCCGATCAGCGCCGATCCGACCAGCTTGCCGTCCCGGTAGAGGAGGCTTCCCGCCGCCTGGCGCGGAAAGGCCACTTTGGCCACGGCCGTGATCACGAGCGGATAGACGATGCCCACCAGGATCGTCATCAGGAGGAGAAGCGAGACTGCCGGTCGAATGTGGCGCACGATCGTCTCTCTCACATCCAGCCCAAGATCACGTCGATCAGCTTGATTCCCGGAAACGGCACGACGATGCCGCCGAGTCCGTAGATGAGAAGATTCCGCCGCAGCAAGGGACCTGCGCCGAGCGGCCGATACCTCACGCCCTTGATGGCGAGCGGAATCAACGCGACGATGATGAGCGCGTTGAAGATCACCGCCGAGAGAATGGCCGAGCTCGTTCCGAGGTGCATGATGTTGAGCGCACCCAGCTGCGGATACGTGCTCGCGAATGCGGCCGGGATGATGGCGAAGTACTTGGCGACGTCGTTTGCGATGGAGAATGTCGTCAACGCGCCTCGCGTCATCAGCATTTGCTTGCCGGTCTCCACGATCTCGATCAACTTCGTCGGATTCGAATCGAGATCGACCATGTTGCCGGCTTCCTTGGCCGCCTGCGTTCCGGTGTTCATCGCCACCGCAACGTCCGACTGTGCGAGCGCCGGCGCATCGTTGGTGCCGTCACCCGTCATCGCGACGAGTCGCCCCTGCGCCTGATGCTCGCGGATGAGCTTGAGCTTGGCCTCGGGCGTCGCTTCGGCGAGAAAGTCATCGACGCCGGCCTCGGCCGCGATCGCCGCGGCCGTCAGCCGATTGTCGCCGGTGATCATGATCGTCTTGATCCCCATGTGCCTCAAGTCGGCGAAGCGTTCCTTGATCCCGCCCTTGACGATGTCCTTGAGCTCGATGGTGCCGAGCACCCGGCCGCCGTCCGCGACGACCAGCGGTGTGCTGCCTTGCCGCGCGACGCGCTGAACGGTCTCCTCGACCGAGGGCGGGCATTGCTTGCCCAGGGTCTCGACATACTTCGCGATGGCGGTGGGTGCGCCCTTGCGGATCTCGCGATCGCCGATGTCGACGCCGCTCATTCTCGTTACCGCCGAGAAGGGCACGAATCGCGCGCCGAGCGCACCCAGGTCACGCTCACGCATGTTGAAGCGCTGCTTGGCGAGCACCACGATGCTGCGCCCCTCCGGCGTTTCATCGGCCAGCGAGGCGAGCTGAGCGGCATCGGCCAGTTGCTGCTCGGTCACCCCGGGCGCCGGCAGGAAGAGCGCGGCCTGTCGATTGCCGAGCGTGATGGTGCCGGTCTTGTCGAGCAGCAGCACATCGACGTCGCCCGCCGCCTCCACCGCACGCCCCGAGGTCGCGATCACGTTCGCCTGCATCATCCGGCTCATGCCGGCGACTCCGATCGCCGACAGCAGGCCTCCGATCGTCGTCGGGATCAGGCACACGAGGAGCGCGATCAGCGCGGTGAGCGTCACCGGGGTTCCCACCTTGCTGACCTCGACGGCATAGAGCGAGTAGGGCAGCAGCGTCACGATCACGACCAGGAAGACGAGGGTCAGCGCCACCAACAGAATGGTCAAGGCGATCTCGTTCGGTGTCTTTTGTCGCTTCGCCGCTTCGAC
>DATHCO010000104.1:0-16681 GCA_035319505.1 Steroidobacteraceae bacterium
CGGCCTCGGGCTCGTGTTCGGCGAAGATAGTGGCGACTCGCTCCTCGCAAAGGTGGGTGGGCACCTCTCCTACGCGATCAAGGTACCTTTCGGCGTCATCTTGCCCGAGGCGCGCGCGCATTACGTCCACGAGTTCAGGAACGATCAGCGAGCCCTGTCCGTGCATTTCAGCGCCGATCCCTATGCCGACACGGCGAGCGGCCCGGTCAGCAATTTCGTGGTGTTCACTGATCCGCCCGATCGCAACTACTACGATTGGGCGGCGGGCGTCAGCGCGCAATTCGCCTTCGGCATCTCGGCCTTCGTCGATTACAACGCGGTCACCAGCCCCGATCAGCGTGTGCACGAGGTGGCGCTCGGGGTGAGGTTCGAGCACCTGATTCCCTAACGGGCAATCGACACGTAGAAAGCTTCCATCGCCCGGCAAAGCCCTTCGGCATCGCAGGCCGGCGAGGCTTTGAGCCGTGCGCGCATGCCGGCACGCAGGCGCGCGAGCATCGTCGGGGTGGCCGGATCGCAAGCGAGGGCCGCCGCGCGCTCCTCGTAGCGCTCGAGGTCCGGCAGCACCCAATCCTCGAGCCCGGCCGCGAGCAGAAGTGATTTGCTGGTGCGCGAGGCCCAGCGATCGCCGTCGAAGGCGAGCACCGGCACGCCCTGCCACAGCGCCTCGGTGGTGGTCGTGCCGCCGTTGTAGGGAAAGGTGTCGAGCGCGATGTCCACGTGACGGTAGGCCTCGAGGAATTCGTAATGCTCGCTGCGTCCTTCCGTTCTGACGCGCGCACGCTCGACACCACGGCTGCTCAATCGCTCGAGCAACTCTTCGCGCGTGGAAGGCTCGTCGAGCGAGGCGGTCTTCACGAGCAATCGGGCGCGCGGCGCGGCGCGCAGGATGCGCGCCCACGCGCCGAGCACCGCATCGGTCAATTTGTAGTGTGAGCCGAGATAGCCGAAAGTGACCTCGCCTCCCTGGGCGATGCAGGGTGGAGGGGCGACCTCGGGGACCGGATAGCGGAACTCGAAAGCGAGGTAGGTGCCGGCAACGCGGTGCACTCGCTCGCAGTAATAGCGTTCCTCGCTTTCGCGCACCACCGCGGGGTCGCCCACGATCCAGTCGCAGGCGCTGAACCCGCTCGTGGCGAACGAGTTGAACCAGCCGACGATCCTCGCGGCCGGCCGCTGCAAAAGCATGGGCAGGCGCCTCTGGAAGCTGTAGGCGTTGAGATCGACGAGGACATCGATGGCCTGCGCGCGAATGTGATCCGCCGCCCGATCGTTGTCGGCACCGCGCATGTCGTGGATCGTGTCGCTGTCGTGGTCGCAGTATCCGCTCGCTGCGCAAGGCAGCGACCCGTCGGAGAACAGGTGCACCGCGAAGGCGGCCCGATCGTGGCGATTGATCAGGGCAAATACCGGCTTCATCCAGTTCCTGTCACCGAAGAACGCGGACAGGTATCCCACGCGCAGCATTCGCGGCCACGCCGATCGAGCCGCCGGCTGCGGCGGCGGGTTGGATCGACAGCTCGCCACACCGTGCATCTCCAGCGCGGCCCACGAGCGCCGGCTCTCGAGCACGGTCTCGTGATCGGCCTCGCTGCTTCCGGGGATGATGCAGGCGATGCTCGCCAGGGCCCTGCGAGCGAGCTCGGGCTCGAGCCGAGCCGCGCGCCGGTAATGCTCGATCGCGTCCTCGATGTGACCCAGCTCGAATAGCGATGCCGCCCGGTTGAAATGCACGATGCCCGCATGCGGCGCGAGCTCGCAGGCTCGAGCGAAGGCGCCGGCCGCAGCCCCGAAAGCCCGCAATGAGAGGTGGGCGCAACCGCTTCCGTACCAGGACTCGGCGCTCGCGGCATCGAGGCCCAACGCCTCCGTGTACGCCGTGACGGCTTCTCGCAGCCGCCCGCAGGCCTGCAGAGCGTCCGCGAGCCGCAAGGCGATGCCGGCATGGCGCGAGTGGTGCGCTCGCGCGGACTCGAGCAGCTCGACCGCCGCGGGGGTGTCCCCGCGCGCGAGCAGCGACTCGGCGCGGGATAACACGCTGTCCGCTTCGAGCTGCATGACGCAGATCCAGGCTCGTCGAGGGGGTGATTTACTTCAAGTCTTTGGGAACGAAGAAGAAGTCGCCCACCTCGTGGCCCGCTCCCTTGATCGATTTGAACTCGGGCTTCTGCACGAACTTGTTCTGCTGCGCGCCGGTCTCGACCCGTTTGCTGATGCGGCTGTAGAGCTCCGGCGCGGGCAGGATGCCCTGGTTCAACTCGAGCTCGGTGATGAACGCGTTCGCGAACACTGAATTCTCGCCGCCGCCCGTGTCGAGAACCGGCTCGTCGCCGCCCGAGGAGATCAGCAGGCGCGAACGCTTGGGGAGCTTGTAGGCGATGTAATCCTTCGAGTAGCCGCCGCTCGAGCCGGCGAACAGGTAGCTCGGGTCGGTGGACAATAGCCCCGCATAGCAGGAATCGGCGACGACGAGCACTCGCTTGGCGTTGAGCCGCGCGAGATGGGCGGTGATCTGCTCGTTCGGAACCCAGAAAGTATCCTTGGGCGGCGCCTCCGAGTTGATCGGCAACCAGTACCCGGCCGTCACGTAGGTCGTTTGCAGCCGTGCGCCGTGACCGGCGTAGTAGATCAGCAAGTTGTCGTCGGGCTTGAGCACGTCGTTCAAGTCATTGAGCGCCTTGAGCATGGCCACGTCGCTCGAGTCCTCGAGCACTTGCACCGTGAAGCCGTAACGCTCGCGCAGCACCCGTGCCGCACGCTCGGCATCGTTGACCGGAGTCTTCAAGCTCTCGATGAGCTGATAGTGCTGATTACCGATCACGAGCGCATAGTAGCGCCCGAAGTTGAGGTTGCCGACCGAGCGAACATCGGCCTGTGCGCTGATCGTCGGCAGCGTGGCAATGGCTGCGGGCGTGCGCAGCTGAGGCAGCGAGGCGAGGCGGCTGTTGTTCGCGGCTCGCTCGCTTTCGAGCTGCGCGATCCACTTCTTGAGCGCCTCGATCTCGGATCTCGCATCGGATTTGTCGGATTTGGCGTCGGGGTTTGCGCCCGTACCGGTGCCCGGCGTCGCGTTCGCCGCAGGCGGCGCAGGATGGCTCGCCAGCTCTTTCTGCAGGGTGTCCAGCTGATGCTGCAGAAGCTTCAGTTGCTCGTCCTTTTCGGCGAGTTGCTTCTCGAGCTCGGCACGCAGTGCCTCGTTTTGCTCGCGCGCCGCGGACTGATACATGACGCTGTCCTCCGGCAAGCCCCAGGCCTGACGATAGAGATTCAACGCCTTGAGCTTGTCCTGCTCGACGCCGAGGCCCTGCTCGTAGAGCGTGCCCAGGTTGAACAGGGCGCGCGAGTACTTTTGATCGGCCGCTTTCTGATACCACATGACCGCGGCCTCGTAATTCGGCGCGACCCCGAGACCCCGCTCGTAAATCTCCGCAACGTTGGTCTGCGCCTCCGCATCGCCCGCTTGCGCCGCCTGCAACCACACGGCGAGGGCGGATTTGAGGTCCGCGCGGTCGTAGGCCACGTACTCGCCGCCGCGGATGCGACAGTCGCTCGCGGTCGTGTGCGTCGGCCGCCGGGCGGTCAGATAGGTCATGTTGCCGAGCTGCCGTACCTGTCCGGGCAAGAGGCAATCGACGATCTCGAGATCCTCGCGTCGCACGATCCCATGCGTCGCCTCCATATCGGACTTGGCCGCCCAAGCCGGCGCGCCGCCCACACTCAGCGCGACCGCGACCCTGACCGCAGCCCTCGCGGCACGGCGAAGAAGAGCTTTGACTTCGTCTCGCATCGCTTCATCACCTCGTCTCAACGGCCCAGGGCATGCACGACCGGCGGGTACGTGCTCAAGAACTCGCTGCTCTCCGCCAGAGAGTGCGCGGTGTCTCGCAGGCTCGCGGGATCGTTGCGGGCCAGTTTCAGCATCTCATCTGCAGCGCGCCTGAGTCCGCGAACCGCTTCTCGATTGCCCTTGTGCAGCTTATAGGCATCCGCAAAGTAGGACAGGGAATCCGTCAAGGCATTCGAGATGCCTTGACGCGAGTAGAACTCCCAGGCCTTGTCGCCTTCGGTGAAATCGCTCTGGATGCGCTCTTGCGTCGCAACCGGCAGGGTCTCGAAGGCGACGGCGGGGCCGGATTGCCGATAATTCTGATACCACATGAAGCCCAGGGCCACAGCCAGCGCGCAGACTGCGGCGATGAGCGCATTGCGCACTCGCGTCGCGCCGAAGAACTGGCGCAGGAACTCGGTGGCATCGCGCGGCCGCTTGGCGCGCTCGAAGGCAAGCGCGCGCGCGAGCGTCTGCCATTCCCGGTGCCGCAGCTGCCGCAGCGGCGCGGGCGCGAGCCCCGCTGCACGGGCCTGCGCGGCGCTCTTGCCGGCGTACGGGTGCTTTCCGGCGAGCAACTCGTAGACGATGAGGCCGAGCGCATAGATATCGTCCGCCGGCGCCGGATCCCTCCCCTGCACCATCTCCTCCGTGGCGTATCCTTCGGTGTAAGCCCCGAGCGAGCCCGCGTCGAACTGATCCTGGGGTCCCTGAGCGGCGGAAGGCACCGCGCGCGCGATTCCGAAATCGAGAATCTTGGGGGTTCCACTCTCGTCGAGAAAGACGTTCGCCGGCTTCAAGTCCGAGTGCACGATGCCCTTCTTGTGCGCATAGCTCAGGCCGTCCGCAATCCCGCGAATCACCGGAAGTGCGGCCTTGCGGTCGATGCCGCGATTGCGCGCCCCGCGAATCAGCTCCTCCAGGGATCGGCCGCGCAGCAACTGCATGGTGATGAACACGCTGTCGCCGTCGCGGTCGAAATCGAACACCGTCACGATGTTGGGATGCGCGAGCGACTGCGCCTTGCTCGCCTCGCGCTGCAGCGCCACGAAGGCATCCGGATGCCGCTCGAAGCTCTTGTTCAGGATCTTGACGGCGACTTCCGGATTCGGATCGCGCGCCTCGACTTTGCGCCGATCCAGGGCGCTAAAAACCATCCCCATACCGCCGCTTCCCACCAGGGCGCGAAGCTCGAAGCGGCCCTTGATCACGGAGCCGACGCGAAACTCTCCCGGCGCGCCGGCACCTGAGTCCACTCGATCCATCGTGCGGTGTCGCGTCGCCGCTCCCTCCTCGCCCGCAGGCGAGCGCACCGAGGTAGACCCGTCGCGCAGTACGGTGGGCGGCGCGGAGCTATCGCGCGTCAATCGCCACCCCCTGGGGCTTGTGGTCCGCTCGATGCGCCGCAGTCGACGACCACGGCGGTCATGTTGTCCGTGCCTCCGCGCACGATGGACTGCGCAATGAGCTCCGAGCAGCATGCCGCCGGCTCGAGCGTCGCGAGCAACTCGCGCAGAACCTCCGTATCCAGTACTCGACCGACGCCGTCGCTACACAAGAGATACCGATCACCGCCGCGCACGTCGCCCCGCACGACCTCGAGCTCGAGCGAATCCTCGGCTCCCACCGCGCGCGTGATCGCTTGCTCGTCCGCGCCGCCGTGCGCGGCCCAGCTATGGTCGGTCGTGAGCTGGGACAGCGCGCCGTCGCGCAGTCGATACCCGCGGCTATCGCCTGCCCAAAGGATCGCCCACTCGCTCTGGCGGATCAGCAACACGAGCACCGTGCTGCCGCTTTGCACGGGGTTGACCGCACGCGTGGCGGCTTGGCGCAGGTACTCGTTCACGCGCCGCAGCTGCTCGACGACTCCCTCGATCTGCTCGTCCAATCCCGCGGCGATGCTCAAATCCGCGAGCGAATCGCACACCATCCGACTCGCGAGATCCCCGTCGCGAAGTCCCCCCATCCCGTCGGCGACCGCCCACAGCCCCATGTCGGGCCGTTCGATGAACGCATCCTGATTCGACGTGCGCACCGGGCCGCGGTCGGTGCGCGCCGCAGAGGCGGTGACCGTGGCGATGTGCGGCACATCGTCGCGAACGATGGTCTGGGAGAAGTCCGACTCGGCTTCCGCCACGCCCCAACCCGCCGCGGCCCACTCTCCATCGAGCATGGCGGTGTAACTCGACGGATCCGGAAGACCCTGGGTGATGAGCCAGCTCGGTGCGACGACTGCCGACCCGTCTGTCCACCACAATCCCACCCCGTGCGATCGAGCCTCCTGCTGGCAGCCGAAGAGCTGAACAGCGGGTCCCTCGAGCGCCGAGGCGCCCGCCAGCGGGATGCACCACGATCGATCGGGCGAGAGCGCAACGGCCGTGGCGGAGTCGCGGGTGAGGCGCAGCGCGCTGGCCGGAGCGCACTGCACGAGATTGTCCGCGAGCTCCATCACGCGGCGGTCGAGCTCCGCGAATTCGAATTGCTCCAAGGCGAGTGTATCGAGCAATAGCCGTTCGGCCCGCTCGAACCCCCGCTGGAAACGCAGCGCAACCTCGAAGGTGCTGAGCTCGGTGGGGGTGGTCCAAACCAGCGTCAGCGGGAAATAGCGGCCGACTCGATCGACGCTCGGCACGAGGAGGCCCGCCGCGGGCGCGGCTCCGCATACGTTCGGCCCCAGGGCAAAGCGCCAGACGGGACTCGTGAGATAGATCGAGAGCCACCGCTCACCGAGCACCGCGCGACTCGAGGCGATGCATTGCTGCAGCCACGGGTCCCAGGCGGCGAGAAAGTCATCGGCCACTCGCCGCCTGAGGAAGTCCCCATGGGTCGGCAGCTTACCGTACAGGCCTACGTCCACACTCTCTCCACGGGATCTCCCCGAGCCGAATCAACCCCCACAACTGAATTGACGCAGGAGCGATTTCTGATAGGGGTTCAGGATGCTCGCGGCCTCGATGATCACGGTCGCATGATGACCGGCGGTCTGGAAGACCGCATCGAACCTTACACCGTCCGCTTCCGCCTTGAGCGTCGAGGTGTCGAGGAGACGAAACCAGGCCCATGGCCCCTGGAACGTGAGATTGGGCGTCGCACCGGATCGGTCCTCGAAGGTCGCCGCGGCCAGGCCGGGCGACGGTCCGGGCCAGGCCACCTTGATCTTGCTCACCGGCCCATGACGATAATCGAGCCGCTGTCCGTCCATCTCCAAGCTGAAGCGGTTGACGTCGGCGTCCAGATCCCCCGGCGTCAGCCAGAAAGTTTGCTCCGGGAGCTGGCCGTTCGGCGCAAAATAGTACTTGCGGATCTGCTCGACCTGCTCGAATTGATGCAGCATCGCGGTCGACGCGCCCGCCGGCCCGCTACCGCCGGCCCGCCACACCCAGGGGCTGCGGCTGGAATCGACCAGCGGCGCCAGATTGTCCTTGAAGAACGCGTCGAACACGCCCCCCGTCCCGAAGAGTCTCCCGAAGTCGGCGAGCGGCACATCGCTCGTGCTCGTCAAGGTGAACGGGTAGCGCCCCTCGATGATTTCCCGGCAGGACTTGATCACCTGCTCCCGATAACGCTGGTCGAGCTCCCCGCGCGCCTGCCCGAGCGTGAGCGATTCGCTGCGCCCGCCCAGCTGAGCAACGAGCGCCCCGATGGGTGCGGGCAGCGTCGATGCCTGTTGCTGAAGCGATTTGAGCGCATCCCCTTGGCCGGACTTTGCGAGCGCCACCAGAGGATCCGTGTCGCCGACGCCGCTCCCGAGCCCGGTGATCTTCTGGCCGATCTGCCCGACCTGCGCGATGACGCGGTCGATGGGCGCACCGCCCGGGGGCCCTGCGACCAAACCGTCGATCGCCTCGAAGTGCTTGGTGATCTTCTGGGCGGGCGTGAGCGCTCCGGGCGCGGGCTGACCGCCCCCGAAGAGCTTGCTCAACGGATTCATCACCGCTTTCTGCGCGGCTGCCGCGAGGCTCGAGGCGGCCTGCGCCTCCGCCGAGGGCTTCGACATGTTGGTGTTGGCATCCACCGTCGCCAAAAAGCCCTTGAGCGGCGATGCCGGTCCGCCCAGCACCCCGAGCACGTCGGCGGCTTGCGCGAGGTTCGCCAACGGCACCACCTGAACGTCGTTGATGATGCCGTCCCAGGTCTGGATGTAGTCGTCCGCGTAGACGTCCATGACCTGCGAGGTCATGCGCGAGGCCTCTTGCATATCGAAGGCGCTGTCGCCCATGACCCAGTTATCCTGCGAGAACTGCTTGACGAGCTCGGCGGTCCCCAGTGCCGATACCTGGTCGAACACGGCTCGGGTGTACAGGCCCGGCACCGGATCCGATAGGCGCTTGCCGCTCTTGCGGGACAAGACACGCTCGGAGCCGATCCCGGCCGACAGATCGAGCCGCAGGTCGTGGCTCTTGTCGTCGACGTGGCTCAGCTTCAACTGGTTGTACATGAGACGCGACAGGGAGGCGTGGCGGATCGTATTGCGGCTTTGCGTGACCAGCGCTTCGTCGAGGGAGAGCGGCCGCAGTTGATCCTGATCCTCGATGAGGCTCGAGAGATGTGCACCCAACGATTCGATCACGTCCGGGCGCGAGGCAAAAGTCTCCTGCCAGTCGAGGTTCACCAAGAATGCGAGCTGCGTCTTATCGAGATGCTTGGGCTCCCCGAGCATGAGGTAGGCTTTGAGGTACTGATACAGCCGATCGGGCTGCGAGGCCGAGGTTTGCAGCCGCTGCTTGAATTCATCTCCGAGCTGCGGCAGCAAATAGCCGTTGAGCTCGCGCTGGTAGGCCGAGCGTGCCTCCGCGCCCACTTCCGCCGGCTGATACAGACCCCAGCGCATGGAGAGCTCCAAGCGGCCGCGGTGCCGATTGGCGGTCTCGGAGACGTTACGCAGCGCATCGAGCCCCGGGAGCATTTGCATGAGCGTCTGCTGCGAGGTCGGCAAGGTCACCGAGCTCAGTTGGCCCAGCGCCGTGGCGACGTCGGCCAAGTAGGATTTATTTCGGCTATAGCTCACCGACAGGAGGATGACTCCGACCACGGCGATGAGGATGAGCGCGGCGTAGGCGGCGAGCTGCACCGCCGCCTTTTGCAGCTCGCGGCGCCGATTGACTCCGGCGAGGCCTGCCTCGGCGAAGAGCACATCCCGCAGCAGCCTCTCGATGAAGTACGCCTTGCCGCGTCCCGCCGCGCTCGGTGCAAGCGCCTCCGGGGCCACCGCGAAGCCGCGGCCGATCGCCGCCATCAACCGGTCGATCGGCGTGCCCTCCTGCGTCCCCGAAGTGAAGTACACCCCGCGCAGGAGCAGCCGCCCGTCGAAGCGAGTCGCGGCAAAGACCTCGCTCACGAACCCGGCGATGAGGTTGCGCAGGCCCGCCATCTGCTGCGGGAACGCGAATGCCGCCGTTCGCCGCCGCGTGTCGCGCTCCTCCTCGAGTCGGCCGAACAGCCGCTGATTCAGCCGCTCGATGAGCCGGTCGAACTCGCGCGGAAAATCCTCCGCCGCGGTTCCCGCAGAGCTCCGTTCGGGCGCGAAGGTCATGCCCCACACCTGCGCGCGGCCTTCGGCGCCGAGATCATCGAAATACTCGAGAAAGCCCGAGATCAGATCGCACTTCGTCACCATCAGATACACGGGCAGGCGCACTTTCAGATGTCGATTGAGCTCGTCGAGCCGCCGGCGCACCACGGCCACGTTGGTCTCGCGCTCCACCGGCGTATGCGTCATCAAGTCGGCCGCGCTCAGCGTGACGATGACGCCGTTCAACGGCCGGCGCTTGCGGTACTTGGTCAGCAAGGCGAGAAATTCGCCCCACCCTGCGCTGTCGGCCGCCTCGTCCGAGTCCTGCGTCGTGTAGCGGCCCGCGGTATCGAGCAGTACCGCCTCGTCGGTGAACCACCAATCGCAGTTGCGGGTGCCACCGACACCGCGCAGCGCTTCCTTGCCGAAACGCTGCTCCAGCGGAAATTTCAGGCCCGAATTGACCAGCGCCGTCGTCTTGCCCGAGCCCGGCGGTCCGATGATCACGTACCACGGCAGATCGTAAAGGCTTCCGCGACCGTGCTGGGTCTTCTTCAAGACGGCAATCGCCTCTTCGAAGCGCTCGCGCAGCTGCACCGCCTCGCGGCTGGCTCCGTCGGGCGTGGGAGGCGCCTTCTGGGCGACCACCGCCTCGGCCAGCTTGTCGCTGGCGCGTCGGGCGCGCAGGTATTTCACGAGCTTGATCACCGCCCACAGCGCGATGAGCAGCCCGATGGCAACGAGACGTGCGATCCAGGACTCGAGCGGGCGCCACTCCGCGAATGCGAAGTAAGGGCCCGCCCACCAAATGAAGAGGGACAGCAGGACGAGACCCAAGAAGACCAGAAAGCCGCGCCGCTTGAACAGCTTCAACACGACGCTTCAGCCTTCGCCCACGTGAATGATCTCCACGCGGCGGTTGCGGGCGCGGTTCTCGGGCAATGACTCGGGCTTGTAGCGAGGCTCGGAGGAGCCCACGCCGCTCGGCTCGAGGCGCGCCGGATTGTCGATGGCGAGCGACAAGAGCTTCACCACCTCGTTCGCGCGTGCGCGCGAGAGGTCGTAGTTGTCGCGATACTGCAGGGAGCGCACGGGCTGATCGTCCGTGTGACCCACGACGAACACCCGTCCCGGCACCTCGTTCAGTGCGTGGGCGAGACGCTGCAGGGTCATGTAGTACTTCGGATTCACCTTGGCGCTTCCCGACGCGAACAAGTCCGCGGCGATGAGCGTCACCAGGGTTTGATTGTTGCGCTCCTCCACGCTCAAGACGTGGTTGGCCACATCCTCGCTCAAGAGCTGCATGAGACGCGGCGCCGCTGACGGCCGAGCGGTCACCGGCGCCGCCGCCGGCGGCGGCTCGGCGAGCCCGATATGGGCGAGCTGATCATCGATCGGCGTGGACAGCGCGGCGAGACGCAGGTGAAAGAGAATGAAAGTCCCCGCGAGCACCACCAGGGTGAAGGCTCCGATCACCCACCAGGGCACGTAGCGGATGACGGGATTGCGTCGGTCCTGCATCCCGCGCCAGTTGAGTGACAACTCCGGCGCCGGCACCCCACGGAAGGTCCGAATTCGACGGAATAGCTCGGACTCGACCTCGGCGAGACGCGCATGGCCGCGATCGGCCACGTGGTACTTGCCCTCGAATCCCAGCGCGAGGCACACATACTGCAGCTCCATGAGTTCGATGTGCCGTCCCGGATCGGCCGAGATCCGCTGCAGCATGTCGAAGAATTTCTCCCCTCCCCAGGTCTCACGGTGCAGCATGACGAGCAGGGTCTGCGCTCCCCACTCACTCTGGCTTCCCCAGGGTGTCGAGAGCACGGCCTCATCGACCGCGGCGCATAGCACGTAACGCGCGGCGAGCACGGTCTCGGGCGCGATGCCGGCCGCACGTGCGCGCTCCTCGAATCCGCGCACCTGATCGAGCGCCTGGCGTCGCAACGCCGCGATATCCGGATAGCTCAACATCGAGCGCAGCCGCCCCGTCAGGATCAACAGAGGGCTCGCCGCTTGCACCAGGGGATTCAGGCCCGCCGCCGAGAAGTCTCTCAATCCCGCGAGCGTGAGCGGCGCGCGCGCAGCGGGAGGCGCTCTCGGCTCCGGCGCCGGCATGGAGGGCCGCGGATCCTGCGCGGGCGGGGGGGGTTCCGCTCCGCGCTTTCCCGCCCCTGGACGCGGCCGAAAAATGGTCGCATCGCGCGGCGCAAACGGGTCGTCGTTGTTGTCCTTGCCCATGAATCGCGCAGCTCAGGCGCGGATCGCCCAGAATTCCAATTTCAGGCCCGGAAACTCTCCGCCGACATGCAGCGCAATGCCGCCCGAAGCCTTGAGCTCTGCCCAGAGCTCGTTCGCCTGATCGAGCTCGAAGTAGACGAACCCCGCGTGATAGGGAATCTGCCGCGGCGCCACCGGTATCGCCCGCAGCGCGATGCCGGGCAGCTGCAAATTCACGAGATTTCGGATCTTCTCGACCGGCCCGATCTTCAGCTGCGCCGGGAAGCGCTGGCGTAACTCCTCGGCGGGGGTATCGGCGCGCACCGCGAGCACGAACACGGCGGTTGAGAAGAGCGTCCGATCGGCGACCGTGGCGACGCTCAGGCCGAATTTCTTCGGCTCGATCGGAATGGCGATGGCGGTCTGCTCGAGAACCGCGCTCAAGCTGGCGCGAAGCGCCGCAATGACCGGCTCGAAGCTCTCGCGCAATCGATCGTGGGCATAACCCGGAAACGCGTCGGGCCGCTTCGACGCTGAGGTGAACGTGGCGAGCTCGCCCGCGATCGCGACGCAATGCCGGTAAAGATCCTCCGGGTGCACGATGCCACCGGAGACGAGATGGCTGGTCAGGGGCTCGTAGCGGTTGATCGCCTGCAGCATCAGAAAGTCCGCGATCTCGGCGGCCCCGCCGCGCCCCGTCGCCGATACACGGCCGGCGAGCGCATCGCCGCGCTGATGGAGCAAGCCCTGCAGCTCGATCATGAAAGTCGCGAGGATGGACGCCGCGCGCGCATCGAGCACCGTCGGAATGAACCGATCGTTCAGCACGACGCGCTGATCCGCTCGCCGCTCGAGCACCTGGGCAATCGGTATGCGCGCGTAGTCGTCCAGCGTTTGATGAGACAGCATGATGCGGGTCTTGAGCGGCCCCACCTCCAGCCGCACCGTCACGCCGGCATCGGAGGTTGCATCGCGCGACTCCACCTCGCGGATCATATGACGCACGATGCTCTCCTGGCCTGCGCTGCGGTCCACGTCGGCGCCATTTTGCTGGCGCACCGGCAATGCGAGGAAAACCGTTTCGTCACGAACTGAAGTTCCGACATCGAGAGGCGTCGGCGCCGGATCATCCTCCGGAATTCGAAACGGCGTGCCGTCGGGGAACACACCGATCGCGCGCCGCACTCCGAGCTTGCCGATCGCCAGCATATCGCGCTCGAGCTCGAGCTCGGCGCACCCCCAGGGATGGCTGCGCAATGCAAAGCAGCGGGTTTCCAGCAGATGCTCGAAAAAGCGATCCTGCTGCTGAAAGTGCTGGGGCCGCAGGAACAGCCCCTCGGACCAGAGGACCTTGCTATAGGCTGACATCGGCCGAAGGCTCGGAGCGGGTGAAGGGTTTCATTTGCCGAAACTCACGCGCGCGCGATCGATCGCGATCGAGATCTTGTGGCTCTTCAAGAGGTCGGCGACCCCTTTGTCCGCGCTACCGGTCTCGGCGCGCCATTCGGCATTGCGGATGTCGCGGTACGCGGCAGCGACGCCGATGAAACGAGTATCTGGCGACACGGAGTAGTCGGCCGTGCGTTGCTCGGCAGGAGCCAGCTCGAGCTCCTGCCGCGACACGAGCGTCGCGCCGAGCGTCGCCTGCTCCTTGTCGTAGAGCGCGAAGAAATCGGCTGCCTTGAACGCGGCATCGTCCTTGAGCTGATAGACTCGTATCACGACCGGAGAGGGCCGATTCTGCGAATCGGGATTCACGTCCGCGCCCGCCGCAATCGTCAATTTGACGCTAACCGGCTGCGGCGGCTTCGGGGGCGGGGATGAGCAAGCCGCGAGCACCGCGCAGGCCGCTCCCGTGAAAACCATCGTTCGCAATCGCGCCATTGCCCCGCTCCCCAACATCCCTGGACCATCGATTATCTGCGCTCCGCCCGATTCAGCGTCTTCAGCCGCGCGAGCTGCTCCTCGTAAGCCTTGGCAAACTCATCGCCAAACAAGCTACGAAAGCTCGTATCCGCATCCTTGACCATATCATGGAATTTGTTGCGGTACATTTCCCAGTACTTGAGCTTCGCGGGCCCGCTCAGAAAAGATCCGCTCTTCAATTGCCGATCGAACTCCTCCTGGAGCCGCGCGGGATCGAACTCGGTGAGCATTGCCTCGTAGGCGACACGCACTCCGGCGAGCATGGCCATTTGATGATTGCGCACGTCTTGAAGCGCATCCTCGAAGGCCTCGACCGGTCCGAGGTACGCGGCATTGCGCTTCACGAGCAAGTTATGCAACGCATCCTCGACGTTCGCCGAGAACTTGAGCGGATTGTTGTCCATGGGCTTGAAGGTGGTCATGCGCATGCGAAACTCGTCCTTGGTGCGCTCGCGTGCGCGCAGCACGTCCATGACGCCCGCGACGACCACTCGCAGAATCTGCCCGAACTGCTGGGCCAACTCCGGAGTCACCCGCGCCGAGTCGATTCCCGCCCCGGCCAGGAGCTCTGCGAAATCGAGATCGCCGCTTGCGGCTCCCGCCGCTTGAGGCTCGGCATCGCCCGCCGAGCCTTCCGCTGGCGACCGCCGGGCGGGCGCCGCCGCAGGCCGCCCGGGGGCGACGCGAGGCGCATCGGCGCGAGGCGGCGCGGGGCGCGGGGTCACGGGGGGCGCTCTCGCAGGAGCCACCGCCGGCTCAGGGGCGCGCGCTGCGGGCCTGCGCGGCGGCTCGCTCGGAGGAGCCTGGAGCGGTAGCTGCGACGGTCCGACCGGGGTCGTGTCGGCCGGCGGCGGCATGACCGCGCCAACGGACGCCTGCGGCGCGGGCCGCGCCATCCTCACGGAGGGCTCGTCCGCCCCGAGCGGGTCGTAATCATCCGGGATGATGTTGCGACTTGGGGGCGGGGGCTGAGCGCGCGGGGGCACCGCGGGCGGGGGAGGCGGGGCGGCGCGCGGCGGCACGGCCCGCTGGGAAGGCGACGGCGCAGGCACAGCGCGCGGCATCGACGCCGGCGGGGGCCGGTAATGCTGCGACAGCGGCGACTGGCTCGCGAGGCTTGCGGCGCTCGGCCCTGGGGGCACTGCCCGAGGGTCCTCGAGTCCCAGCAGTTTCAATGGATCCGCCTCGTTGGGCGCGCCGGCCGATTCGGCCGAGTCGACCTGGAACGGATCATCTGGAATCAGGGGCGCCTTCGCGGCCCCATACAGGTCGCCTTCGGTGCTCAGCGTGACCCGCACCTCGTAATCGTCGATGTACACCGTGTCGCCGTTGCGCAGCGTGTACGGTTGACCGCGGGCCAAGCGATTTTGCGGAGAGTTGATGAACACGCCATTCGTGCTCGTGTCCTCGATCATGAAGTTGCCGTTGACGAACAGGATCTTGGCGTGATGACCGGAGATGTATTCGTCCGGCAGCACCCAGTCGTTATCGCGCTGCCGGCCGATCGTCCCCGCTGCCTGAAAAACCTTGCGCACCGCCGCACCCATCTTGGCGGCTTTCGGACCCACCACTTCGAGTGTCAGAGGCATTTGAGCGGCCGTCCCCGTTAAAACCCGACGATAATTATGCCTGTAAACCGGTGCTGGCCGCTCCCGTTTTTACCGCTCGTCACGGCATCGCGACGTATTCCGCGGCGTACTTCACGCTCAAGGGTAGGTAGCAATCCGCAAACCCCGCAACCAATCCGCCTCCCTCCGTGTTCGCGACCTCGGCGCCGAATAGCTGCCGTAGCTTGGCAACGAACGAGTCCATGCCTTTCGCCAGATCGATGCACCCCCTGCTGCCGAATGAATCCCCGCCGTGGATGAAAAAGCCGCCCCTGCTGCGGGTGTTGGTCAAAGAAAAGTAATGGATCGTGATCCTGAAGTTCCCCCAACTGCTCGGCGCAGTCCCGACGCTGGCGGTTTGCTTCGGCAGTCACCCAGTATCCCCCCTCGGGAATGGGTCCGACATCGGGCTTGCCTTGTTGCTCCTTCGTGTAGTCGAACCAGCCGTCATCGTCCGGGAGCCCCGAGCGAGCGTGCCAAGCTGAGTCGACCTTGCCGCCGATCAGCACCTTCAAGTAGAACCCGTCGAATAGAAGTGACGCTTGAGATTGCGCGCAGACACATTGAGCGTTCGCCGGAGTGCCTCTCTCGCTCTCATAGGCCATCGGCTGTCCTCCTCCTCCTCAAGAGCCGGGATCTACCTTGAGGATCGCATCGCTCGCATCGCCCCGCGCGCCGCGCGTCGGCAGCCAGGTGTTCCAACCCAGCCTCGCACCCCGCTCGGGATCCACCGAAAGAGCGAGCGCGGGCACCTCCGAGCCTTTCAACGTCAGTTGCACGTCGAAGTCGAGCTGAGGCCCTACGTAGGTTCGGGTCAGTGAGGCAAGTTGCTCCATATCCGCAGCGCCCGGCAGGAAGCGCAGGAATTGGGGGTAATCGAGCGGACCCAAGGTGACGCGAAACGAACCCTGCACATCCCACACTCTCGCGCCGACGACGGCGCTCGAACCGAGCAGCGCATAGCCCGCGGCTCCGGCGCTTGTGCCGCCGAGCCGCGTTTGCTCCTCTGGAAGAAGATCCGCCCAGTGGCCCTGGAATTGCGAGATCCCGACCGGCCGATCGAAGTGCTCCGAGAGCATCTGGCGCAGCGCATCGGCGGTGCGCACACACCGCGAGAAGTGACCGGCGTAGTAGAGGAGTGTCTCGTCCCGCAGGGCCTGGCGACCCTTGAGAGCCGCGCCGCGCAAGCCGATGAGCGCAAGCAGCACCCCGCTGATCGGGTCTGCTCCCGGCGCGCGCTCGAAGGCGAGCGGCAGCCGGTACTTCTCCGCCGCCCGCACGAACAAGGAGAGCGCCCGGTGATTGAACATGTCGAAGAAATCTCGCGGAGCCTCGTTATTGTCGCGAAGCGCCTCGAGCACGAGCCGCGAGTAGTGGCCCGGAAGCACCCCGATCGCGCCGATCAGGCCCATCAGGGTCACGGTGAGCTCGGGCTTCTTCCCGCTGCTGTCGAAGCCGGCGATCTCGGTCGCCGGGAACGCCATCTCGAGCGCCGCCCGCAGACGCAGCGTCTCGCTGCGCGGATCGCTGTCGAGCCCAACCAGGCCGGGCACTTTCTCGCGCTCCGCCGCGCGCCCCGAGCGGGCCGCC
>DATHCO010000105.1:0-24827 GCA_035319505.1 Steroidobacteraceae bacterium
CAGCACCAGACAGGGCGCCCAGCTCACCAGCATCCGGTTGGTCCCATCGTAGAGCGGATAGAAGGAATGGAAGCGCCCGCCCGCGGAGGGCATGTTGGCATCGGTGGTCACGCCGAGCGCAGTCGCCGACGCCTGCCCGGGAGCCTTGGCGGTGCTCGTGGGCGAGCTCGGCTGATTGATCTCGACGAACTGATTGGCGTTGATGGCGAGGATGTCGCCGCCGAGCTGTGTGCCGAGGAAGGGGCGGTCGATGGCGAGCAGCATGCCGTCGCCACGCTGACGGGCGTCCAAGAACTGAATCACGTTGTTATTAGTGCCCGCGATATTGGCGCCGGTCGCGTGGCTGTTGGCGCCGTAATAGAGCTGCAATCCTGTGCCGTCCGGATTGGTCACATAGAGGCTGATCTGGTCCTGCCCGTTCGAGACCTCCCAGCGCGAGAACACCACCTGGCCGTTCGCGAGCACCGAGGGCGCGAAATCGTGATTGGTGTTGAAGCTGATCTGATGCATGTCGGTGCCGTCGCCATTCATGACGTGCAGCAGAAAGATGACCTGTTGCTGGTTATCCGTGACCGCCTGGTACTGCGGGCGACCCTCGTCGAGCAAGATCGCCTGCGTTGCGAGCTGGCGCGAGGAGGCGAATACGATGCGCCCGTCGGGCAGATAATGCGCACCCACGTCGTGTCCGGCGGTGACATCGTCGTTGGTGAGCTGAGTCACCGTTTTCGCCTTGGCGTCGTACACGTAGATGTGCCAGTTGGGCTGCTTGGGATCGTCGTTCTTCAACTGCGGGTTCAAGGGCAGGCGCAGCGAAAACACGACCTTGCTGCCGTCGGGTGAGACGTCGAGGTCGCGCACCGCTCCCTGGCCCATGGTGAGCGAGGAGGTGACGTTCGTCTCGGGGCTCGAGGCGCTCGCGGTGTCGCGCACGTAGAGGTCGCTCCCGGTGATCGAGGTGATCAGGTCCTCGACGTTGATGTCCGCCGGGGTCGCGGCGTTGTCCCCCTTGACCTTGGTCGCGGTGAGCACCGGCTGCTTCACGTAGGCCATCGGGTAGTTGGTAATGCCCGGGGTGAGCGACTGTCCGCCGGCAAGTCCGGGGGCGGTCCCGGTCGGGGCGCTCTCGCAGCCGAGCAGCATCGCGAGGGGCAATGCGACCGCTGCCAATTTCTTAAGTCCGTGACGAGATTCACGAGGACGACGGGTGTTCATTTTCTGTCACCTACTTGAAGGGTCCGAGGACCGATTCGCAGGTGCGCACCCGAGTCATTGAACTTAATGGTCGCATATCGCCATCTTCGTTCGATGCGCACCCGCAATCTGTTAACGCACTCACAGAAGAACTTCGACATATCCGGTTCTCTGAGCAAGACGAAGCCGAGTTTCCCAAATTGCGGCTCAGGATATAGGTGCGTAGTCGGCGCTCGGTACTGTCGCGAAACACCGACGTCGTTCGAATGAGACATTTTTTATAGGGTTTGTTGATGCTTATATTGGCGCCAGGTCCAAACCTCAACTCGCGTGAGTGGATGTGAACATGAAGCACGGGATGGAGAAATCGATGAGGCAGTACGTAAGCCGCGCGGCGACGCCGCGTCTCGTCACGCTTGCAATCAAGGCCGCTGCTTGTGCCGGCGCACTCGCGCTCTGCAATGCAAGTGCAATGGGTCAGGCCGTCAATGCCGACCAGGCAACGCGCATGTACAACCGCATCGCCGGCATCCCGCCGACCGCGGCGGAGCTAGCGAAGATGCTCGCGGCCCCGAATGCGGTGCAAGCGGCGCTGGTGGCGACCAATGACCCCAAGTTCTACGACGACACGATTCGCAACATGGCGGCGCCGTGGACCAATCGTGCTCAATCGGTGTTCGTGCCGTTGAACGACTACACCGCGACGGTCGTCGGCATGGTGCGTGACAACGTCCCGTTCAACACCATCCTGAGCGCCAACATCATCTATACCGCGACCCCGGCGGCCACATCGGCCAACAGCCTGCCGGCCTACTCGATCAACAACAACGACCTCTATATCGCGATGGATGCGGCGAACCTGGACTTGAGCACGGCGCTGCAGCAGCAACAGCAGTCGGCCGTCACGGGACTGCCCGCCTCGGCGGTCGCCGGGATCATCACGACGCGCGGCGCGGCGAGCGCCTTCTTCGTGAACGGCACGAACCGCGCGATGTTCCGCTTCACGATGATCAATCACCTGTGGAGCGACCTGCCGACCGTGATGGACACGACCCGGCCGCCCGACCGCATCCGCCAGGACGTGACGCGCAGCCCGGGCGGCGTCAGCACCTTGTTCCTGACCAACTGCATCGGCTGCCACAGCGGCATGGATCCCATGGCGCAGGCCTTTGCCTACTACAACTTCGTCTATCCGGCGAGCGAGATAGGCGCCACCGCGTGGCCCATCGGCAATATCGTCTACACGCCGGGCCAGACCCAGGCGAAGTATCACATCAACAACACCAACTTCCCGGACGGCTTCAACACGCCCGACGACAGCTGGAACAACCGCTGGCGCACGGGACCGAATCAGGTTCTCGGCTGGAGCCCGAACCTCCCCGGCGCCGGTCAGGGCGCCCAGTCCTTGGGGGTCGAGCTCGAGAACAGCCAAGCATTCGCGACCTGCCAGGTGACCCGAGTGTTCAAAACGGTGTGTTTCCGAGCGCCCGCGACCAGCAATAACGCGGGCACGAGCGATGCCGCCCAGATTCAATCGATGGTCGCGTCGTTCCAGGCGAACAACTATTCGTTGCGGCAGGTGTTCGCTGAAGCTGCCGCGTATTGCATGGGAAATTGATATGAAACCGATACGCATCCTGGGCATCGCTACTCTTGCAGCCTCCGTGGGCCTTGCCGCCTGCAGCGGCGGCAGCGCCCCCGATACCGCTACGCCCGCCGTGGCTCCGACGAGCAGCGTCGACGCCTACACGGGACCGCCACCGGCAACGGCCGACGTGCAGGCCTTTGAGGTAAACCTGTGGAACAACATCCGCGGGCAGAACCGCTGCGGTCAGTGCCACAATGCGACGACGCCGGCGCAGATGCCGAACTTCGCGCGCAGCGACAACGTGAACCTCGCCTACGCGCAGGCGAACACCGTCGTCAACCTGGCGCAGCCCTCGACCTCGATCATGGTCGTGAAGGTCTCGGGCGGTCACAACTGCTGGCTCGCCGACCCGAGCGCCTGCGGCCAGATCTTGACCACCTGGATCACCAACTGGGCGAATGCGACCGGTGCCTCCTCCGCAACGACGGTGGCGCTCGTCGCCCCGCCGGTGGAATCGGTCGGACAGAGCTTGAACTTCCCCGCATCGCCCACCGATTATCAGAATACGATTTATACGTTGACGAGCGTCTATTGCTCGAAGTGCCATTCGTCGCAGGCGGCCCCGGCGAACCAGCAGCAGCCCTACTTCGCCGATCCGAACATCACGACCGCGTATCAGGCCGCGATCCCGAAGATCGACTTCACGGGCTGCGTGCCGCTCAACTCGCCGACCTTCGCGCAGACCTGCGGCATCAACTCGCGCTTCTATCAGCGTCTCGAGACCGACATGCATAACTGCTGGAGCGTATGTGCCACCGATGCGGCGCAGATGCTCGGCGAGATTCAGGCGTTCGCGCAAATGCTCACCCCGAGCAACCTCGACCCGAATCTCGTCGTGAGCAAGGCGCTCACGATGACGCAGGGCACGATCGCGAGCGGTGCCAATCGCTTCGATGCCGACACGATCGCGAAGTACATGTTCTCGGAAGGCGCCGGCTCGACCGTCGCCTATGACACGAGCGGCATCGATCCCGCGGCCAATCTCACGCTGAGCGGCCACTACACCTGGGACGGCAGCTGGGGCGTCATATTCCTGGCGGGCGGCGCCAAGGCGGAAGCCACCGTCGAGACGAGCTCCAAGCTCTACACGCTCATCCAGGCGACCGGCGAGTTCTCGATCGAGGCCTGGGTCGCACCGGCCGTGGTAGCCACGGCTCTGTCCGACATGGTCAGCTACTCGGGCAGCGACACCCTGCGCAACTTCACCATGGCCCAGACCAACCAGGACTATGATTTCTCGCTGCGCAGCTCCAACTCGGATCTGAACGGCGCACCGATGTTGCAGACGCCGGATTCGACCATGGCCCTGCAAGCGGCGCTGCAGCACGTGGTTCTCACCTACGACCCGATCAACGGACGTCAGATCTATGTGAACGGCGTCAACCAGAACATTCCGGATCCGCAGAAAGGCGGCAGCATCTCCAACTGGGACAACACCTTCGCGCTCGTCCTCGGCAGCGAGGTGTCGGGTGACAATCAGTTCCAGGGTGAGATCAAGTTCCTCGCGATCCACCAGCGAGCGCTCACCGCCGCGCAGGTGCTGCAGAACTTCAACGCCGGCGTGGGTCAGCGCTACTACCTGCTGTTCAACGTGTCGAGCGTGCCGGGCGTGAACGTGCCCCAGTCGTACATCATGTTGACGGTGAGCCAGTTCGACAATTACAGCTACCTGTTCTATCAGCCGACCTTCATCTCGCTCGATGCGTCGGCGAAACCGACCAGCATCCCCATCCAGGGGCTGCGGATCGGCATCAACGGCACGATTCCGCTCGTGGGGCAGGCATATAAGCCGCTCAACACCACGATCACGGCAGCGGGCTATACCGCTCAGGGCGAGGTCCTGTCGGATATCGGCACCGTGATCGGGCTGGAGAGCGGGCCGCAGATCGACCAGTTCTTCCTGCAGTTCGACAAGCTCGGCACCGCGAGCGACGTGATCGTCGAGGCCACTCCGCCGCCGGCGACGCTCCCGCTCGGGCCGCCGATGGCCGACGTCGGCGTGCGCACCTTCGCGCAGGTCAACTCGACCTTCTCGCAGCTCACCGGCGTGCCGACCTCCAACTCGGCGGTGGTCGGCACTTACCAGAGTGTTCAGCAGCAGCTGCCGCCGATCAACACGCTCGAGGCCTACTCGTCCGCCGACCAGGTCGGCGTCGCGCAGATCGCGGTCCAGTACTGCAACCAGATGATGGCGACGCCCTCGTTGCAGGCGAACATCTTCGGGAGCGTGAACTTCAACAACGCCTCGCTGTTCTCGACCCAGGCCGGCATCAACTCGGTCACGGGCCCGCTCGCCTCACTGGCGGTGGGGAGCGGCAACCTGGCGAGTCAGCCGGCAGCATCGACGGTGTCGAACGAGCTTAGCAATCTCATCGGCATCCTGTGCAACGGCTCGAGCCCCTGCAACAACGCGGCCCGCGTGCAAGCCGTGACCATCGCGGCCTGCGCCGCGGCGCTCGGCAACGCCGACGTCATGATCGATTAATCAGCGTGAGGATCTAAGAGGTTTTTATATGCGCATGCGCAACACACCGAAGCACCGCAAGGTACCCAAAGGCCTGGGCCGATTCGAGCCGCTTCGCCATCAGGATCATCCGAAACCGACGACGCGCCGGCAGTTCATCGCCCAGGGCTTCATGACGGGCGCGGCCTCGGTCATCCTGCCCTCGGGGCTCACCATGATGGTGGGCCCGGGTGCGGCGCGGGCCCAGTCGTGCACCGGCACTCAACCAACCCCGAGCGGACTCGCCTGCGACATCCAGAACGCGGTGACGGCGTGCAACATCACGAACGGAGCGGGGATGATTCCCTTCATCTGCTTCGACCTTTCGGGCGGCGCCAATATCGCGGGCTCGAACGTGCTGATCGGCGGTCCGGGCGGCCAGCTCGATTTCTTGAGCGTCGCGGGCTACGTCAAGCTCGGGCTCCCGGGCTCGATGGTGCCGAACTCGAGCACCAAGAGCTTCGTCGATGCGAGCCTCGGCCTGCGCTATCACTCGGATAGCGCGCACCTGCGCGGTATCAAGACGCGCTTCACCAACACGGCGGCGATGGCCAACGTCACCGGCACGGTGATCCCGGCGCTCTCGCAGAACGATACCAACACCAACCCGCACAACCCGATGTACGGCATCTACCAGGCCGGCGCGCGCGGCGCGTTGCTGAACCTCATCGGCACCGACAGCTCGACGTCGGGCGGCAACTCGATGGCCCCTCCCGGCATGGTCAACATCTCCGCTCAGCCGACCGTGATCGACGACGGCGCCGACACCGCGGGTCTGGTGAGCACGGGCCAGCTCTCCACGCTGTTGCCGAACTCCTCGGACATCACCAACGTGCTCGAGTCGATGAAGCGCATCAGCGATGCGAAGTACTCGCAGGTGACTGCCTACTCGAACGCAGTTCCGAACGGGGCGCAGCTCAATGCCAACGCGTTGGGACCGGCGGGAGTCCAGGCTTGCGCGTACACCAAGTCGGCCTATCTGCTCAACCGCTATCCGAACCCCGGTGCGGTCGATCCCGATGACGATCCGTTGATCGTGAGCGCGAGCGGCTCGGGGTCGATCTTCAACCTCGCGGAATATCAGGCGAGCACCGACTTCCAGAAGACGGCGGCGGTGATGAAGCTCGTAGTCAACGGCGACGCCGCGGCCGGCACCATCGAGCTCGACGGCTTCGACTACCACGACGGTACGCGCGCGACCGGGGAGACGCGCGACTTCCAAGCCGGCCAATGCATCGGCGCGGTGCTCCAGTACGCCGCGCTCAAGGGCAAGCCGGTCATGATCTATATCTTCAGCGACGGCTCGCTCTTCAGCGACGGCACCATCGACACCTCGGTCGCCGGCCGCGACAAGGGTGTGTGGACCGCCGACAACCAGAACGTCGCGGCCACCTACTGGCTGATCTACAACCCGGCCGGCAAGGCCGTGCCTGCGCAGAGCAGTGCGGAGATGAGCCTGCAGCTCGGCTACGACAATCCCGACGGCTCGCAGAACACCACCTCGAGCCCGGCGGGCAACAACGTGCCGAACCTCGTGCAGATCGTCGTGCTCAACTACATGGCGCTGCACAGCACCGCCGCCGTGTCGAACTGGCCGACACTCTGGCCGGCCCCCAACACGAACAACACGATCGGCTCGAGCGCTTCCGCACTCGATCCTTTGATCATGTATCAGCCGTTGGCGGGCCTGGTGAACGGCAAAGTGCCCGCCTGATGCTTCTCGCGGCTCGGCTCGACCGCAGAGCCGAGCCGCGCGAGTTCCCGGCTGTCGCCGTCGGGAGACAGTGCGCTTGTAATTTCCTCCGATCGCGCGATGCCGCACGCCCGGCGAGGCCGTCATAGCGCTTGCCGACGCGATCGGCGCAACCTTCCTGCAACGGATCGGCATGCGCGAGCAACGACTTTGCATGAATGTGCGCCACGTCATACTCGATCGTCCGGAAAGCAGAGTGCATCGCGTTGACACTGCGGCTCGCAGTGTGCGATTTTGCATAAGGTCTGATCAGGGCAAACTCTCCTCGTTCTCAAGGAACCTACGACAGCGGGGTTACCAGCGTGATTGACAAGTTGCCGCGCGCGGGGCGTCGGCCAGAAACGCTCCGAAGCGTTGCGGTGAGCGCATCGACTGCCGGAGTCGTCCGCGCCCTGGCGCTGTGCCTCGGTTTGAGCCTCGCATCCGCAGCGCTCGCCGACGCGCCATCCTTGATCGGCAAGGATGCACCGGATTTCGTACTGAAGGCGATCGACGGGAACAACCTGCGCCTGTCCGAGTTTCGCGGTCAGGTGGTGCTGGTGAATTTCTGGGCACGCTGGGCCGGGGACTCGCGCCGCGAGATGGCGGCGCTCAACCGCATCAACACGACCTACGAGCGTGCGGGGCTCGTGGTGCTCGGTGTATCGGTCGATGAGGACCTGCGCCGGGCGCGCGAGTACGCCGATGCCATGAAGGTCTCCTATCCCATCATGTTCGACACGGGGTCGGACATCGGGCGGGATTACCAGCTGCAGAAGATGCCGATGACGATACTGGTCGACCGCTCGGGCGTGGTGCGCTACTCCCACGTCGGATTCAAGCGTGGCGATGACCGGGTTTACCTCGAACGAATACGCGAATTGCTTCGCGAGTAAGGTCCGATATGAAGCAGAAGCTCAAAGTGGCGTCGATCATGGCTGGGGTGGTGCTGGCCTCTCTCTCTGCGGTCGCCAATGCGCTGGCCGGCTCGTCACCTACTGCCGCAGCGGCCGCCGCCCCAGCGACCGACCCCGCTGCCTCAGCGGGCAATGCGGCAGCGGCGCCCGTGCCCTCACCGCCGCAGAGCGCCCCGTCCGCTGCTCCCGCGCCCGCCGGCTCCTCCGATGTGCCGGCGGCCAATGGAGCTGCGCCCGGCGCAGCCGCCCCCGCTGGCGCGACGCCTGCCGATTCGACCGCCGCGGCGCCGGCGCCCTCGGACTCGGCGCCTGCCGAATTCAAGACGTTGGACCAGGAAGTGCAGGGCCTGAAGAAGGACGTCGTCGACCTCAACAAGGATCTGTTCGTTCTCGAGGAGGAACTGCTGTTCCCCGCGAACACCCAGGTCGCCGTCTACGTGTCGATGGATGTGGGAACGTTCTTCGCGCTCGACTCGGTAACCGTCAAGATCGACAACAAGCAGGTGAAGAATTATCTGTACACGGCTCGCGAGGCGGACGCCTTGCTCAAGGGCGGTGTGCAGCAGATCTACCTCGGAAACCTCAAAGTCGGCAAGCACGAGCTCGTGGCGTTCTTCACCGGCAAGGGACCGGTGCAGCGCGATTACCGGCGCGGTGCCACGATCAACTTCGAGAAGGGCGTGGGCGCGAAGTACCTCGAGCTCAAGATCACCGACAAGGTCGCGAAGCACCAGCCGGAGTTTGCGATCAAAGACTGGGAATGACGTGCTGCGCATGAGAACGAAGCTCCGGCTGATGCTGCTCGGCGGCTTACTGCTGACGCTGCCGCTGGCCGCGTCCGCCGCGAAGTACGTCAAGCCCGATCCCGACGGGCTGCCGCCGCGCGACGTGAAGGATCTGCACTACGGCGATGTGCTCTTCTATTTCTATCAGGACGATTACTTCGACTCGATCACGCGCCTCCTGGCGGCGCAGGAGCTCGAGCGGCTGCCGCACACCGAAGGCGAGGCGGAGCTCTTGCTCGGTGGGTTGTATCTCTCCCTGGGCGAGCACGTCGAGGCGGGCAAGATCTTCGAGGCGTTGCTCGCGGGAAAGACCTCCGAAGGCGTGCGCAACAAGGCCTGGTTCTACCTCGGCAAGGTTTGGTATCAGCGCGGCTACCTCGAGGAGTCGGAGCGCGCGCTCAGGCAGGTTTCGGACAAGATCCAGCCGCGTATCAGCGCCGAGCGCTACATGCTGCTCGCTCAGCTGATGCTGCGCCAGGGCCGTTACGACGACGCCATCGCGGCCTTGCAAGCCTGGCACGGGGCGCCCGACTGGACCGCCTACGCGCAGTTCAACCTGGGCGTCGCGCTGGTGCGCAAGGGACGCTTGCCCGAGGCCATCGCCTACCTCGACCGAGTCGGGCGAATGGAAACGTCCAATGAGGAATTGCTGTCGCTCAAGGACAAGGCGAATCTCGCGCTGGGCTTCGCCTACCTCCAGGCACAGCGGGCGGCCGAGGCGCGGCCGATCCTCGAGCGGGTCCGCCTCGAGGGCCCGTACTCGAGCAAAGCGCTCCTCGGGGTCGGCTGGGCGGACTCATCGCTCGGCGACTTCAAGCGCGCCCTGGTGCCCTGGCTCGCGCTGCGCAAGCGCAATCTCCTCGATTCCGCGGTGCAGGAGGCGTATCTCACGGTGCCCTATGCCTACAACCAGCTGGGCGCGAGCGGTCAGGCCGCCGAGTATTACGGCGCGGCCATCGAGTCGTTCGACGCGGAGTTGAGGCGCATCGACGATTCGATCGAGCAAATCCGCAGCGGGAACCTCCTCGATCGGTTGCTGAACGACGACAAGAAGGACACGCTCACCTGGTACTGGCAGCTCAAGACGCTGCCCAATGCGCCCGAGTCGCGCTACCTGTACCACATCCTCGCGAGTAACGAGTTCCAGGAAGGGCTCAAGAATTACCGCGAGCTCAACTTCATGCGTCACAACCTCGACGATTGGCGCGAAGATGTCTCGGCGTACAACGACATGCTCGACACCCGTCAAGAGGCATACAACGAGCGGGTCCCGAAGGCGGACGCGGTGATGGCGGCGACGGATCTCGACGCCTTGACCCAGAAACGCGTCGATTTCGAATCGCGCTTGAACGCGATCGAGAAATCCAACGACGTGGCGGCACTCGGCACCCCCGAGGAGCAGCAGACCTGGACCAAGCTCAAGCGCATCGAGGATTATCTCGCGCTTCATCCCGACGATCCGGATCTTCAGGAAATGCGCGACAAGCTGCGCCTGATGAAGGGCGTGGTGTATTGGCGGCTGTCGGAGAGCTTCAAGGCGAGACTCTGGAACGAGCGCCGCTCGGTCAAGGAGCTCGAGGCTTCGCTCCTTGAAACGCAGAAGCGCGCCGTGCAGGTCAAGCAAGCACGGGCCGGCATCCCTACCAACACCGGAGCGTTCGCAGCGCGGGTCGCGACCATGCGTGCGCGCATGGACGAGCTCGAGCAGCGGATGGCGGCGCTCGCCGAGAAACAGAATCGATTCCTGCAAGAGATCGCGGTCGATGAGCTCGGGCGTCAAAAGCAGCGCATCGAGACCTATCAGGTGCAGGCTCGCTTCGAGCTCGCCGCGATCTACGATAAGACTCAGAACGCGAAGCCAAAGGCGCAGCCGTGATCCGCGGGCTGAAGGAAACGTCGATCGCGGGAGTGCTGGCCGGGCTGGTCTTGCTTGCCGTCGTCGCGGCGAGCGCGGCGGACAAGAAAAAAGGCGCGACCACCATCAAGGATCTGGAGGGTCAGCAGGTCGACGTGAGTCCCGATCCGCCTTCGGGCGTCGACACCAACAAGACCATGGAAAGCTACAAGCGCTTTCTCGACTTGAACGCCGGAGATGCGGCGCTGCGCGAGGAAGCCATGCGGCGGCTGGGAGACCTCAATCTGGAAAGCTCCGAGACCGAGCGCATCGAGCACGAGCTCGCGACCAACGAGGGCTTGCGCGCGACCGAGGCCATTCACCTCTACTCGGCGCTCCTCAAAACCTACCCGAAGTACGAGCGCAACGACTCGGTGCTCTATCAACTCGCGCGAGCTTATGAGCTCAATGCCCAGCTCGACAAGGCACTCGCCTCGCTCGATCGGCTGGTGACGAGCTATCCGAACAGCCGCTACATCGACGAGGCGCAGTTTCGCCGCGGTGAGATCCTGTTCTCCGACAAGTCGTATGCCGCTGCGCAGAGCGCCTACGAGGCCGTCATCAAGATCGGCGCCGCATCGGCCTTCTACAATCAGAGTCTGTACAAGCACGGCTGGTCGCTCTTCAAGCAAGGCGAGAGCGACCGCAGCCTCGTCTCCTTCGCCGGGGTGCTCGATTCGGTGCTGGTGTCGAAGAGCGATCCGAAGGCGCTGATCGAGATCGACACGCTCTCCAAACCCAATCGCGAATTGGTCGAGGACACGTTTCGCGTCATGTCGATCACGTTCTCCTACGGCGACGGACCGAAGACGATCGACGAATTTGTGAAGCACCGCAAGCCTCGGCCTTACTACTACCTGCTGTACGCGCGTCTCGGCGACCTCTTCATCGAGAAGGAGCGCTATACGGATGCGGCGGACGCCTATCGCGCGTTCGTCTCGCAGGATCGCAACAACGAGAAGGCGCCGCTCCTGGAGATGCAAGCCATCGAGGCGTACGCCAAGGGCGGATTCCCCGAGCTCGTTCTGCAAGGCAAGACCGAATTCGTCCGCAACTACAGCTACGGCACCCCGTACTGGCAGGGTCGATCGCCGAAGGACGAGCCCAAGGTGGTCGCGGTGCTCAAGACGAATCTGAAAGACGTTGCGCAGTACTACCATGCGCAGGCGCAGCGCACCAAGAACACGGCCGATTATCAAGAGGCGGCGAGGTGGTATCGCAGCTACCTCACCTCCTTCCCCGACGATCCGGATTCGGCGGTCACGAATTTCCTCTTGGCCGACACGCTCTACGAGAGCAAGCAGTATCTCGACGCCGCGCAACAGTACGAGAACACCGCATACTCCTATGGCGCGCACGCGAGGGCCGCGGAGGCGGGCTACGCCGCCCTCGTGGCCTACGGCAAGGAAGAGGAGGGATTGTCGGGTGACACCAGGGCGAAGATTCACGCGCAGGAGGTCGAGAGCTCGCTCAAGTTCGCGCAAGCCTTTCCGCTTCACCCCGAGACTGCCCAGGTGCTCACGCGCGCTGCGACCGACCTCTACACGGCCAAGGACTACGCGCGCGCGAGCGCTGCCGCCGAGACGCTATTGGCCCGCCAACCGCCGGTCGACGCCGCCAAGCAGCGCATCGCCTATACCGTGATCGCGAACTCCAACTTCGAGCAGGGCCACTTCGACAAGGCGGAGGCGAGCTATACGAGCGCGCAGGCCCTGATGTCGCCGAACGATCCCGAGCGACCCGTCATCGTCGAGCGGCTCGCCGCATCGATCTACAAGCAGGGCGAGCAGAAGAGTCAGGCAGGCGACAGCGCCGCGGCAGTCGAGGACTTCTTGCGCGTCTCGACGCTGGCGCCGACCTCGAAGGTGCGGGCCAACGCGGACTTCGATGCGGCAGCCCTGCTCATCGGTCAAAAGCAGTGGGATCGGGCGATCGTGGTGCTCGAGGGCTTCAGGCGCAACTTTCCTCAGAGTCCGCTGCAGGCCGATGTCACGCGCAAGCTCGCGGTCGCTTACTCCGAGTCGAACAAGCCCGGACAGGCGGCCGTCGAGTTCGAGCAAATTGCGCAGTCGCCCGGGGAATCGGCGGACGTGCAGCGCGAGGCTACCCTGCAGGCGGCCGAGCTCTACGACAAGGCGGGCAATACCGCCAAGTCGCGCAGCATGCTCGAGGCCTTCGTGAAGCATTTCCCGCAGCCCTTGAACCCGGCGATGGAGGCGCGCAACAAGCTCTGCCTCATCGCCACCAAGTTGGGCGACCTCAACACGCGCGACTATTGGCTCAGGGACATCATCAACGCCGATCGAGCCGCCGGCGCCGCTCGCACCGACCGCAGCCGCGCTCTTGCCGCCAAGGCAACCCTCACCCTCGCAGGCCCGGTGCGCGACGAGTTCGAGCGCATCAAGCTCGTGATTCCCCTGAAGAAATCCCTCGCGGAGAAACGCAAGGCCATGGAGGCGGCGCTCAGCGCTTATACGGCAGCGGCCGACTATCAGGTGTCCGAGGTGACGACCGCGGCGACCTATGAGAGCGCCGAGCTCTATCGCCAGCTCGGCAAGGACCTCATGAGCTCGGAGCGCCCGAAGAATCTGTCCAAAGACGAGATCGAGCAATACAACGTGCTGCTCGAGGAACAGGCGTTTCCCTTCGAGGAAAAGGCGATCAAATTGCATGAGGTCAACACTGCGCGGGCGAAGGACGGCACCTATGACGAGTGGGTGCAAAAGAGCTTCGCGGCGTTGGCCCAGCTCAATCCGGGCCGTTACGGCAAGGTGGAAGTCGGTGAACAACTGGTCGAATCGATTCGCTAGCTTCGCGGCGCTCGCGCTCCTTGTGGGCTGCCACAGCGCCCCGCCGCGACCCGAGCCGCCGAAGTCGGCCGCCGGCGGCGCGGCCAGCGCCGCGCCGGGCAGCAGCGCGAAGGCGGCGGCGGCGTCGAACGCGCCGGCGGCGTCGAACGCGCCGGCACCCTCGAAAGCGCCGGGCGGTGCAGGCAAAGGCGCTCAAGCCGCTGCCGCGGCGGGGGGTGCGCCCGCCGGCGCCGGTGCCACGGGCGCGGCCGCAACCAGCGCGGCGAGCGAGGTCCCGGTACCCGAGCGTGCGGCGCAGCAATACGCCCAGGCGTTGGGCTTGGTGAAGGCGGGGCGTTTGAGCGATGCGGAGCTCGAGTTCAAGGCCATCGCGCTTCAATACCCTGATTTCGCCGGGCCGCAGGTGAATCTGGGTCTCTTGTACCTGCGCGCCTCGCGCTACACCGAAGCGGAAGCGGCGTTCAACGCGGCGATCGCCAAGAATCCCGACCACGTGGTCGCGAACGCCGAACTCGGCATCGTGGAACGCAAACTCGGCAAATTCGCCGAGGCCGAGGCAGCGTACCAGCGCACCATCGCACTCCAACCGACCTACGCCCCGGCGTATCTCAACCTCGGGGTACTCTACGATCTGTATCTCGCTGAGCCTGGCAAGGCGCTCGAGCAATTTGAGCACTACCTCACGCTTGCGGGCGACAATAAGCAAGTGGCCGGCTGGGTGATCGAGCTGCGCAAGCGCGTGGGCGCCCCCGCCGCGCCCCCGGCCGCGGCCAAGAAGGAGGAGCCAGCATGAACACTCTATTTCCCGGGATCGTCCTATACGGGGCGCTGGCGGCGTTCGCCCTGCCCGCGCTGGGCCAGGCGCCCGCGCCGACCCCGCCGCCTCCCGCCGATTCGTCCCACGTGAGCGCGCAGGAGGAGGCCGGCGAGCCGCGGGCCATGACTTCCCCCGATGCGCTGGCGAGCCCGGCTTCGACGAGCGCGGGATCGGCCGGCCCAGGATCGACCGGGACCCCCGGTTCCACGACGTCTGGCGCGACGCGCACGCCCGCCGCGCGGGCAGCGCTCGCGGCAAGCGCCGGCGGGGGCGGCAAATCGGCCGCGGTGGATCGGCTCGAGCTGGGAACCGCCACTGTCACCGGGGACCGCGAGCAGCCGAAAGTCATGTATATCGTGCCGTGGAAGAAGTCGGATATCGGGGACCTTTCGGGGAAACCCATGAATAGCCTGCTGGACGAGGCATTGGCGCCCATCGACCGCGACGAGTTCAAGCGCGAGGTCATCTATTACCAGGCCGTGAAGGCCGATGCGTCTCAAAATGGTGCGTCCAAGCCGGTACGACAGGGTGAGAAGTAAGTCATAGCCGATTTTACGGAATCTAATCAATCATACGGCCCGGAGCGGGTCGGCATTTTTCTAGGAGCGCGCAGATGAATTTCTCCAGTTCGGTCGTCAATTTCTTCAAGGACGGCGGGTTGTTCCTGTATCCGTTGGCCTTGATCTTCGTCGTGGGCGTCGCGATCGCGATCGAGCGGTACGTGTATCTCACGCGCGAAACCATCCGCAATCGCACGCTATGGGACAACCTCGTTCCCGCGCTCTCTGCCGGCAACTTCAAGCAGGTGATCGGCCTCACGCAGAATTCCAAGGCCTCGATCGCGACGATCTTGAATTACGGCGTGGCACGCGTTGCTAGCGCGCGCCGGCGCGACGACATCGAGAAGGCCATGGACGAGAGCCTGCTCGAGGTCATTCCGCGGATCGAAAAGCGCACCCACTATCTGTCCTCGCTTGCGAATGTGGGCCTGCTCATCGGCCTGCTGGGCACCATCACCGGCCTCATCAGCGCGTTCAGCGCCGTCGCCACCGCAAACCCCGCGGAGAAGGCGAGCCTTCTCGCCGCCGCCATTTCGGTGGCCATGAACAACACCGCCTCGGGTCTGGGTGTGGCCATCACGCTGTTGCTGTCGCACATGTTTCTCGAGTCGAAGACCACCAACATGATCGACAGCTTGGAGATCGCGTCGGTGAAATTCTTGAATTCGATCACCGAGCGCCAGCACGAGCCTCAGGACAGCAGGGCCGCGGTGGCTCCGCCGGTATCGCCGACGCGCTCATCCGCAGCGGCCCGCGGCACGATCTAGGCGTTCCCCCAACGGGTCGCGCAAAGCGGTGTACAGCTCATGAAGTCAAAATCCGCCAACCTGGTTCGGCGCAATCACGCCCGCTATCACGAGGGGCGTGACGACCTCAATATCGTGCCGATGATCGACATGATGGTGATCTTGGTGTTCTTCCTGATATTCACGGCGGTGTTCTCCAAGACCAACATCCTGCAGCTCAACCTACCGGCGAACAACAGCCCCGTGCCGGTGGATCTGCCGAAGGGACTGAAGCTCGAGGTAATCATTCACGCGAACGACTTGCTGGTCAACGACCGCAACTCGGGGCCCTTGAAGCTCATCGAGAACACGCCAAACGGCTATGACTTGGAGAACCTGTCCGCGTTCATGCGGCGGGTGAAATCGGAATTTCCGCAGATGACGGACGCAACGATCCTGTCGGCTCCGTCCATCTCGTATGACACGCTGGTGCAGGTCATGGACACGGTGCGCGTCTACCAGCTACCCGAGCCGCCGTTCTCCAAAGCCGAGCTGTTTCCGGACATCTCGATCGGGGATGCGCCCACATGACGTTGTACCGGATCCAGCGGCATCGCAGGCGCAAGCACGGCGCGAGCCACTACGCGCTGGTGCCGTTCATCGACATGATGACCATCCTGGTGGTGTTCTTGCTCGCGCACACGGCGGAGGTCGACATTCTGCCGAACACCAAGAACATCACGATTCCCCAGTCGCTCTCGGAGCGAAAGCCCAACGCCGCGGTCGTGGTCATGGTAACCAAGGACGCCGTGTATGTGGACGGCCAACTGGTCGGTTCCATGGCCGACGTCGCCGCGGGTCAGGGTCCGGTGTTCGTGCCGCTCAAGAGCGCGCTGCTCGCGGTGAACCAGCGCGTACTCGCGGGTGCTCAGCCGACCGACATCGCCAAGCGCGAAGTCACGATCATGGGCGACAAGGACCTGCCCTACAGCGTGCTGAAGAGAATCATGTTGACCTGCAGCGACGCCGAGTACGGCAAGGTCTCCTTTGCCGTGGTCGAGCGTGAGCGGGCGAAGAGCTGATATGGCAACCGCAGCCACATCCGCGCAGCGTGCGCCGACCGCTCTGGCTCCGTACTATCGGCGCTACGAGCTGCCCTGGTCACCATCGGAGGAGATGGAGCGACGCTTTCGCAAGATCCTCCGCAATCTCATCATCGTGTTCGGGATCATCGCCGTGATCATGCCCTTCTTGCCGAGGCACGAGCGCGTGGTGAACACCGAGTCCCTGCCCGAGCGAGTGGTGCAGCTGGTGATGGAGCCGCCGCCCCCGCCGCCGCCTCCGCCACCGCCCAAGGTGGAGAAGCCGCTCGAGAAGGCGCCCGTCGTGCCCAAGCCCGTGCCGCCCGTGGATGCGCGCGTCAAGGCCTCGAAGAGCGGCTTGCTCGCGAGCGTCGACGACCTGGCGGCGCTGCGCGACATCGATCTCGACAAGCTCGCGAAGAATCAGCCAAAAACCACCGACCCGGGCGACGTCACCCAGGTCACGCGCTCGCTCATCACCTCGAAAGCTGGGGGCATGAGCGGGGGAATCAGCGGACCGACCAGCAGCGGATTGGCCGCGGGCTCGGGCTCGCTCAACGGCATCCGCACCGCGCAGGTCAAGGACCCGACGCTCGCCCTGGGCAACCAGGGCGCAACGCGTGCGGGCGGGAGTGGCAAGGCCTCGCGCAGCGCCGATGAGATTGCGCTCGTATTCACCCGGAACAAGGGAGCCATCGACGCCCTCTACGCACGCGCGCTGCGCGAAAATCCTGCCTTGCAAGGCAAGGTGGTGCTCGAGATCACCATCTCGCCCTCCGGCGACATCACCGCGGCACGCATCGTGTCGAGCGAGCTCAACGATCCGGAGTTCGAGGCGAAGCTCCTCGCGCGCGTTCGCCTGTTCAAGTTCGACGCGAAGGACGTGGCGGCCCTGACCGCGACCAAGCCGATCGATTTCTTCCCCGCCGGATGAACATCCAATCGGAAATCGAGTTCTTCAGTGACTTGGGGCTGGTCGACAAGGCACGCTTCATCACGCGCTTGATCAACGAGGTCGCCGAGGAGGCCAAGGTCGGGACGGGCGACGGCCACGATCTGAGCCGCCTGCGCTTCTCCAACGAGATCATTCAGCGATTGGCGCGCTACACCTTCCAGCTACTCAGCGAGGACAACGCGCGCCCTGCGGACGACGTGGTGATCCGGATGCTGCTGGGTCATCGAGCCGACAAGAACGCCGAGCGCATCATGCAGAATTCCTACCGGCGCGTGCTCTCGAACTTCGAAAGCTTCGATACCACGGTGCTGCTGAACTCTCATTGAGAGGGCAAGGGCGATCGCCTCCTCGTGGCGGACGAGCTTCGGGCAGCGCGCCGGTATCCACGCTCAGCATTCCGGGACGTTCACGGCGAGCCCGCCCTGCGAGGTCTCCTTGTAGATCGTGGACATGTCGTGGCCGGTTTGTCGCATGGTGGCGATCACCTGATCGAGCGATACCTTGTGAGAGCCGTCGCCGCGCAGCGCGAGCCGTGCCGCGTTGATCGCCTTGACCGCACCCATCGCGTTGCGCTCGATGCAGGGAATCTGCACGAGTCCGGCGACGGGATCGCAGGTGAGGCCGAGGTTGTGCTCCATGCCGATCTCGGCGGCGTTCTCGATCTGCTCGTTGCTCCCGTTGAGCGCCGAGACGAGCCCCGCCGCCGCCATCGAGCAGGCGACGCCGACCTCGCCCTGGCAACCCATCTCGGCGCCGGAGATCGACGCGTTGCGCTTGTAGAGCATGCCCATCGCCGCTGCAGTCAACAGAAAGCGCATCACGCCCTCATCGTCCGCACCCGGCTCGAAGCGCCGATAATAGTGCAGCACCGCCGGAACGATTCCGGCGGCGCCGTTCGTCGGCGCCGTGACCACCTGGCCGCCGGCGGCGTTTTCCTCGTTGACTGCGAGCGCGAACACGTTCACCCAGTCGAGCGCTTGCATCGGGCTCGATGGGTCGCCGCTCATCAGCTGACGATGGAGCTTCGGCGCGCGCCGGCGCACGCCGAGCACTCCGGGAAGCAGGCCCTGGGCCTCGAAGCCGCGGCGCACGCAGTCCTGCATCACCTGCCAGATGCGCATGAGGCGCGCGCGAATCTCGGCATCGGAGTACCAGGTTCGCTCGCGCGCGAGCATGAGCTCGTGGACCTCGAGTCCCTCCCGGCGGCCGAGCTCGAGCAAGCGCGCGGCCGAATCGAACTCATAGGGAGGCTTTGCGCGCGCCTCTTGGGCGTTCGTCGGCGCTCCCGCCTGCGTGATGAAACCGCCGCCTATGCTGTAGTACTCCTCGCGCGCGAGCACCTTGAGGGCGGCATCGTGCGCCGTGAAGCGCATGCCGTTGGAATGGCCGGGCAGGACCTGGTCGAGATGAAATAGCACGTTGAGCGGCTCATCGAAAGCGACTTCGTGACGGCCCAGGAGTCGAATGCGACCGCTCGTGCGGATGCGCTTCAAGGTGGGCTCGATGGCCGCCGGATCGATGCTATCGGGCGCCAATCCCTCGAGCCCGAGCAAAATCGCCCGATCCGTGCAATGTCCGCGCCCGGTGAGCGCCAGCGAGCCGTAGAGCTGAGCCGACACTTGGGTGGTTGCCGCGAGCAAATCGCGCTTGGATAAGAGCTCGACGAAGCTGCGCGCGGCATTCATCGGTCCCATGGTGTGGGAGCTGGAGGGGCCGATTCCGATTTTGAAGATATCGAAGACGCTCAGACTCATGCATCACCCTCTTTGAGGAGAATCATACGCGGCTCTCCCGGCGACTGCAGGCGGGTTGTGCCCCGTGCCGATGGCGGAACGGGCGTGTAGAATCGCTGCGCCTTTGCACTTCACCCAATCCCCCGGGGAGATTCCAAATGATTCCTCGTTCGATCGTTCTCGTCGCATTGCTCGTCGGCTCTTCGGCCGTCATCCCCGTCACGGGCGCGACGGGCGACTTCTTGTCGGCCGCGATCGCTGATCCCGCCCGCCCGGCCGCCGATACCGAGAGGGACTCGAACCGCAAGCCGGCAGAGACTCTGAGGTTCGCCGGAATCGCGCCGGGCCAAAAGATCGGGGAGCTCTTGCCCGGCGGCGGCTACTTCACCCGTATCATGGCGAAGGCGGTCGGCAGCACGGGGCACATCTATGCGCTGGTGCCCGCGCCCTTACCGGATGCACCCGCGAATTCGCCGGACTTTGCGGCCCGCGTGAAGGCGCTCGCAGCCGACCCGAATTACTCCAATGTCAGCGTGGTGGTCGAGCCCTTCGCGCAGCTCAAGACTCCCGAGCCGCTCGATATGGTATGGACGTCGCAGAATTATCACGACCTGCACAATTTCCCCGGCCTCGATGTTACGGTGTTCAACCAGATGGTGTTCGAGGCTCTGAGACCCGGCGGAATCTACCTGATCTTAGATCACGCCACGGCACCCGGTGCCGGCACGAGCGAGACCCAGACCCTCCATCGGATTGATCCGGCAGTCGTCAAGCGGGAGGTATTGGCCGCCGGATTTGTGCTGGTGGGTGAAAGCGACCTCCTGCGCCAGCCGGCCGATCCGCACACCGCCAAGGTCTTTGACCCATCCATCCGCGGCCGAACCGATCAGTTCATCCTGAAGTTTCGCAAGCCAGGAGGGGCGTGAAGCTCCGTCTCGCCGCGTGAAACTTACCCACGCCAGCGACTGTCAACGAAGGGCCGGTGTTCGCGTTGAAGGAAGAGCGATTAGGAGATCCTAAGTCTATGACATTGCTTGACATTTCCCGACATTTGCGCACAGCGGCACGATGGGCTGCGATGCTGGCCGCCGGCCTTGCCTTGGCCGCCTGTGTGGCGCCTCCGCCTCCGCGTCCCGTGATGGTAGCTCCCTCACCGCCCCCGCCGCCGCCGCAACGGATTTTCGTGTATCCGAGTAACGGCCAAAGTCCGGAGCAAACGGACCGCGATCGCTACGAGTGCCATGTCTGGGCGGTCCAGCAGACGGGCGTGGATCCGAGTCGCCCGGACGCCTCGCCCTACGGACGAGTCGTCGTGGGGCCGGCGCCCGTGGCACCGGTGCCGGGCAGCGGCACGGCGACCGGAGCAATCGCGGGCGGCATCCTCGGCTCCATTCTGGCCGGGCCCCGAAACGCGGGCGCGGGCCTAGTGCTCGGAGCTGCGACCGGCGCCATCGTCGGAACGGCTGCCGAAGCCAGTGCGACCGCACAGGCTCAGGCTCAAGCCCAGCAGAATCAGGCGCAGATCAATCAAGCCGCGCAAGCCGCCGCCGCCGCACGGGCGCGCGCCGATTCTTATCGGCGCGCCTTGAGCGCCTGCTTGACAGGCCGCGGCTACACGGTGAGCTAGAAAGCTAGAGCGAGGGGAAAGCCCGCATGATGGACGGCCGGTTGGGTGCGCTTTGGTTGACGGCAGCGTTGGTGTGCGTCGGATACACGGGTAGCGCTGCGGGGGAGGAACCGAGGGGGCGGCCGGAGGGCTTTCACCCCGCGCGTCCGGCGGCGCCGCCACGTCTGTCGGAGCCGATGCGCGTTGACGGACGGGGGCAGGTGCTCGATGCGCGCTACAACCATGGACGCTATTACGCCCCGGTCGGGACCGTCGTTCGCACGCTGCCGGCGGAGTATCGCCCGTACTATCGCGGCGGCGCGCGTTATTACTTTAGCGGCGGCGTGTGGTACGCCCCGGGCGGAGCGGGATTTGTCGTGGTCACTCCGCCCATAGGACTCGTCATCACGGCGCTGCCGCTCTATTACACGACTGTTTGGATCGCCGGCGTCCCTTATTATTACGCGAACAACGTGTACTACACCTGGCAGCCCGATCAAAACGGCTATGCCGTCGTTGCGCCGCCGCCCGGGGGCGACCAGGGGGCTCCTCCGCCGGATGGCGGCGCGGATGGGGGTCAGCTTCCGCCCGGTCAGCCCCCGCCCGCCTCCGAGTCGGACTTGATCATCTATCCGAAAAACGGGCAATCGAAGGACCAGCAGGCTGCTGACGAATACGAATGTCACAACTGGGCGCGAAGCCAGACCGGCTTTGATCCTACCCAGCCTGGCGGCGGAGTGGCGCCCGGCGACGCTGATCGCTCGCATAGCAACTACGATCGGGCGATGGCGGCATGCCTGCAGGGCCGGGGCTATCAGGTGAATTGAGGGTCGGCGCGCGTTCGCGCTAGAACCTTCGCGCTGGGACCGTTGCGCCTTTCACGCCGGCAGCAGACGCTGAGCATTCGAGTACACGTTGCATTGCGTCCCGCGCAGAAAGCCAATCAGCGTAAGGCCCGAGGCCTGAGACAGGCTCACGGCGAGGCTCGAAGGTGCGCCGATCGCGGCGAGGATCGCGACTCGCGCCCGTAGCGCCTTCTGAACCAGCTCGAAGCTCGCTCTGCCGGAGAGCAGCACGAGGTGGCCCGACCAGGGGAGCCGACCCGCGAGAAGATTCTCGCCCACGAGCTTGTCGAAGGCATTGTGGCGTCCCACATCTTCCGCAAGTCCGAGCAGATTTCCCTGGAAATCGAACAGGGCCGAGGCGTGAATGCCGCCGGTATCGCCGAATTTGGACTGGGCGGCCCGCATGCGCTTGGGGAGCTCGAGCAATACGGAGAGATCTACCCCGCCCGCCGCGGCGATGCGGGTCGCGGCGGCACGGGCGATGGCTGCATCGAGTCCGGTCGTGCCGCACACTCCGCAGCTCGAGCCGGCGGAGAAGCGCCGGGGGGAGGCCTGCGCCTCGATCGCGACGTGGGGACGCAGCCTCACGTTCACTACATTGGGACGGCGCGTGCTCGACTCGATCGCGTCGATGTCGGAGGCCTGATTGACGATCCCCTCGCCGTACAAAAGACCGGCGGCGAGCCACTCATCGTCCCCCGGCGTTCTCATGGTCGTGCCGAAGGAGACCGGCTCGAGCCCCAGGGAGGGATGATGCAGCTGGAACTCGAGCGGTGCCTCGACCGCGACTCGGTCGTCCTCTTCAGCGCGCCCGCGGAGCGATGCGCGCAGCACGCGTACCGTCGAAGTGCCCGAGGCGCAGGCGGGCCCCGGGGACGGCCCGGCCTCTTTGGGCCCCTGCATTAAGTGAAGATCGGCGGTGCCCATGACAGTCAAGCTTTGCTCAAAAGCATGTCGAATGATACCGTGCGCTGCTTCAGGCGATGCACTTAAGTGGGGGGCTCTCCATGTCGAAATCCGCAGAACTCAGGGCTCGCAAGGCGGCTGCCGTGGCGGCCGGCGTGAGCAGCAAGGGCATCTATGTGGCCAAAGCCGAGAATTCCGAGCTTTGGGACGTCGACGGCCGGCGCTACGTCGATTTTGCCGCCGGGATCGCGGTGCTCAATACCGGGCATCGCCACCCACGCGTCATGGCGGCCGTCGCCCAGCAGGCGGAGCTGTTCGCACACACCTGCTTCCATGTGGTGTCCTACGAGTCGTACGTGCGGCTCGCGGAGCGGCTCAACGCGCTCGCACCGGGCGATTTTGCGAAGAAGTCGCTATTCCTGTCGTCGGGGGCCGAGGCGCTCGAAAACGCGGTGAAGATCGCGCGCTACCACACCAAACGCTCGGCCATCATCGCATTCTCCGGGGGCTTCCATGGGCGCACGCTCATGACGCTCGCGCTCACCGGAAAAGTCATGCCATACAAGCGCGGCTTCGGGCCGTATCCAGCCGAGGTCTACCATGCCGAATTCCCGCTGCCTTATCGAGGTATCACGACCGAGCAGGCGCTCGCAGATCTCGATCGGCTGTTCGCAGGCGACGTCGATCCTAAGTCGGTCGCTGCCATCGTCGTCGAGCCGGTGCAAGGGGAGGGCGGCTTCAACGTGGCGCCGTTCGATTTCCTGCGCGCGTTGCGTCGCGTGTGCGACGAGCACGGCATCGTGATGATCGCCGACGAAGTGCAGGGCGGCATCGCGCGCACCGGCAAGATGTTCTCGATCGAGCATTCGGGCGTCGTGCCCGACCTCCTCACCACGGCCAAGGGCCTGGGCGGCGGCTTCCCGCTCTCCGGCGTCACCGGCCGCGCAACCATCATGGATTCCGCGCACACGGGCGGGCTGGGCGGTACCTACGGTGGCAACCCGATCAGCATCGCGGCAGCGCACGCCGTGCTCGACGTGATCGAGGCGGAGGGCCTGTGCGCCCGCGCCACCCGCATCGGACAGAGGATGCGAGCGCACTTGGAGGCGCTGGCGAAGGAAATTCCCGCGATCGGCGATGTGCGTGGTCTCGGGGCCATGGTCGCCTTCGAATTGGTCAAGGACCCGAAGACCAAGGAGCCTGACGCGGCGTTGACGGCCTCGATCCTCGCCTGCGCCGAAAAGCGCGGATTGATCCTGCTCTCCTGCGGAACGGAGGCGAATGTGGTGCGGCTCCTGGCACCGCTCACCATTCCCGACGCGATTCTCGAGGAAGGATTGAGCCTGCTCTCGGCGGCCGTGAAGGACGCTCGCGGCGCCGAGTCGGCGCGCGCGGCTTGAGCGGCAGCGGCGCGGCGCGCTTGCCGTGCTCACGCCTGCACACGATGCCGTGCGCAGGCGCTCTCACATGCGGAAGGTCGCGGTGATGCCGAAGGTACGCGGGCGGAACGTGAAGTCGTTCTCCTGCACGGAGGTGGGTTTCAAGGGATTGGCGAGATAGCTCGGATTGAACGAGTCGATCTGCACCTGCGCGTAGTTCACCACCGGGTGCTTGTTAAACAGATTGTCGCAGAACGCCGAGATGTCCCAGCCGCCCAGCTTCACACCGGCGCGTCCCGAGGTGAAGCTCGTCGAGGGGAGCGTATAGGAGTTGGGATCGAACTGGCTGCTGCGCGGATCCTGCACCGGCGCGAGCCAGGGGTTGCGGCTCTCGTACTCCCAGTCGAGGCGCACGAAGGCATCGTGCTCGAAGGCCTTGAAGTTGTATTGCGGACCTAGGGTGACGGACCAGGGTGGGTTCGTGCCCGGGGCGTAGTTGATGGCCGCATTGCCCGCGATCGCATCGCCCGCCACCGCCCGATCGCCGGTCGAGGTCTTGGTGAAACGGGCATTGGTGTAGCCCGCCGCTAACTCGACGACGAATCCCGCTCCGAGGTCCGCATCGGCCTGGATGTCGAAACCCTTGGCGACCGCGGTGCCCAAGTTGTCCGTGAACTGCAGGCCGCAGTTGCCGGCGACGTAGACGTTCTGCTGAATGCCATTCCACTGAACGTAGTAC
>DATHCO010000106.1:0-18507 GCA_035319505.1 Steroidobacteraceae bacterium
TCATGCTTCATTCGCGCTCTTTTCCCAATGCCAATGACAGGCACCGCCTGCACTCGCCCGCGCTCGTCGCGGGAGTGTGTGCGGCGCTCTCGGGCTGCGGCGGCGGCTCCTCAGGCGGCGCCCCACCGCCCCCTGCGACCTACACGGTCGGTGGAACCGTATCGGGCTTGTCGGGCGGCGCCTCGATGGTGCTGCTCGACAATGGCGCCGACTCCCTGACCGTGAGCGCAAATGGTTCGTTCACGTTCAAGACCGCGCTCGCGAGCGGATCCGCCTACGCCGTGACGGTCGGCACGCAGCCGAGCGGCGAGACGTGCACGGTGAGCAGCGGCTCGGGAACGGTCGGCTCGAGCAACGTCACGAGCGTCTCAGTGGCGTGTGCAGCCACCGCTCCACCTGCCTACACCATCGGCGGAACTCTCTCGGGGCTTGCCGCCGGCGCCTCGGTGGCGCTGCTCGACAACGGGGCCGATTCGCTGAAGCTCACTGCCAACGGGACCTTTACGTTCAAGACGCCGCTCGCGCGCGGCTCGGTCTACGCGGTGACCGTCGGCACGCAACCGGCCGGGGAGACGTGCTCGGTGAGCAACGGGTCGGGAAAGGTGGGATCTGCCGATGTCACGAACGTTGCGGTGAGCTGTGCAGCGGTCACGGCGTCGGAGACCTGGCTCTATTCTTTCGGCCCCTTCGGCGGTCCTGACGGCAGTTACGGCGACGGGCTGATCCGAGGGAGCGATGGTAACTTCCACGGGATCACCGAATCGGGCGGCTCCCACAACGTGGGGACCGTGTTCGAGATCACGCCCGCGGGCGTCGAGACGGTGGTCTACTCGTTCGGCCCCAACGTGATCAACGGCGTGGTGGAGACCACCGACCCGAGGAGCATCTTTCAGGCGAGCGACGGAAACTTCTACGGTGTCACCAACAACGGAGGGGCGGATGACTTCGGAACGGTGTTCGAGATCTCGTCGGGCGTGGGGAGCATCCTGTACGCGTTCGGACCTCTGGACTCGACCGGCGCGCTCAACGGCAGCTACCCGACGGGCCTCATTCAGGGAAGCGATGGAAATTTCTACGGCACCACGACGAGCGGTGGCAGCGGCTTTCTCGGGACCGTGTTCAAAATGACCCCTTCCGGGACGGAGACCGTCATTCACGCCTTTGGGCCCGCCGGCGGGACGGATGGGGGAAGTCCGATCGGCAACCTGGTGGAAGCGAGCGACGGCAATTTCTACGGAGCCACGACCGGCGGCGGCGCGAACAATACGGGTACGGTATTCATGATCACCCCCGCCGGTGCGGAGACCGTCCTTTACTCCTTCGGCCCCAAAGGCGGGACGGATGGGCAAACTCCCTCGGGCGGCCTGCTTCTGGCGAGCGACGGCAATTTCTACGGGCTCACCTCGACCGGCGGGGCGAACGGCACGGGTACGGTGTTCAAAATCACACCCTCCGGAAGTGAGAGCGTGCTGTACTCGTTCGGGCCTCCCGTGAATGATCAGGATCCCCGGCCGATCGGCGCTCTGATCGAGGCGAGCGATGGGAATCTCTACGGCACCACCCAGGCGGGCGGGAGCTTGAACGGCGGCACCGTATTCAAGGTCACTCCATCGGGCATGGAAACCGTGCTTCATTCCTTTACGGCGGAGGGAACCGACGGTGCGGCGCCGCTTGCCGGGGTGGTTCAGGGAAGCGACGGCAACCTCTACGGCACCGCCTCCGGCGGCGGAGCCAACGGCACGGGCGGGGTGTTCAAGATCACGCTGTAACGCTCCTCGAGATCTACGCGGCGAGTCCTTCACGGAGTCTGGATCGTGAACCGCACGGACTCGCCGCTCTTGATCGTGATGCCCAGCCGCGATGCAATTCGAGACAAATCTTCCGGGACGGATGGCAGAGGATCAACGTCGATCTGCACGCGGCCATCCTCGAGCGTCTCGACCCGGAGGCTTGCATGCGCGCGGGTCAGATGCGCGGCGAGTTGCGCGGCCGTGGCCTGCGCATCGCGCGAGTGAATCACGTAGCGCTTCATCTCGAGAAGATCGAGTGTTTTCGTGTCCGGCGACGGGCTCACGGCTTCACTGCCTGTCACGGCGCCGAACTCGGGCTGCGGCCCCTTGAGTTGTACCCATAACGTCGCAGCGACGATTCCCGCCGCAAGTCCGGCTCCTCCCGCGAACGCCGCAGCCAGCCACCCGCGGCGTCCTCTGCGAAACGAGCGCGCATGTGCGAGGACGCGTGCGCGCGCCAACTGCGGGTCGGGTGCGGCGCGGATTTCCCGCAAGGCGGAATCGAAGCGGGCGCGAATAAGCCTCCCGGCAGCCTCTGCGAGGCGCGTATCGGGATCGGGGTGTGCCGTGCGCTCCCGGCCCGCGAGCTCCGCGAGCCATGCTCCGTCGGGATCCTCCGGACCTGGCGGTTTCGGCTCGCTCACGGTCGACTCCTATGCATACACGCTCCCGCACAAGGCCTGAACCAGCGACTTGAGCGCCTTGCGTGCCTGGGAGAGATATTCGCGCGCGGCGCCGTAGCTCTTGCCGAGCGCCTCCGCGAGCTCGCGACCCTCGAAGCCTTCGATGGCCACCAGATCGATCGCAGCGGCCCGCTCGGGCTCCTGCCGGCGGAAGCGCTCGAGTGCTCGGCCGACGCATTCGAGGTGGTCGATGCGCTCGGCCACCCACGCATCACTCCCTGCGGTTTTCTCCAGCCATGCCTCGAAGGAGGCATCCTCCTCACCGTCGTCCTTGCCGGCGGCGGGCGGGTCCGTGAAGAGACGCCGGTCCCGCCTCATCTGGCGCATCTGATCGGTGAGCGCATTGCGCAGCGTGCACCAGAGATAAGCGCGGGGGGAATCGACCTGCGCCAGACGCGGGCCGGCTTCGATCACGCGCACGAACACGTCGTGCACCAGGTCCTCGGCCTGCTGCGCGCTGACGGCGCGCATGCGCAGGAAAGCGCGAAACCGCGGCCCGTATTCATCGTAGAGCTCGCCGGCGGCGCGCTCCGCAGCCTGTCCGCCTTGCGCAAGCCGTGCAAAAAGATCACGCGCAGCGCCGTCCGACGAGGAACGCGACGCCGGCTCCATCAGCCCGTGCTGAATCACCTGCGACTCGCTCATGAGGCCTGCACTCTAGCTCACTCACCGCCGAGCCGCGACCGGCCTCGAGCGGCGCTCCGAGCTAGCGAGACACGAGCACAATGTCGTCGTTGAGCTGATCGGTGAGCTCCGGCAGGCGCGAGTTATGGACCTGCGCGATCTGCTTGCGGACCTTTCTGAAGGAGCCTGTCAACGACTGCCCCGGCACCCCGAGCTCGCCGATCAGCAGTTCGGTGTATTCGCTCGTCTTCCCGGGACGATTGTCGGCCACATCCCCCGCGGGGGTCGAGTACGCGAACAGCATGCCGCTGATGTTCTCCGGGGCGGCGAGGCCGCGCGTGACGGCCGCTCGAGCCGACGGCCGGCGCAGCGCATTGTTGCGGCAGGCGTCCAGGATGACCACGCCCGCGCGGCTGCGGCGCATGAGGTTGCTCACTTCGATGAGCCCCACAGCCTTGGAGTGAGCATCCACGTCGTACTGGAGGTTAGTGCCGACCGGGATGAGATAAGTCTCTTCCGCCTCATCACCGATATCCCGCGGAGCGCGCGCGCCGTGGCCCGAGTAATAGAAGAGGGCAAGACTGTCGGGAGCTGCGGCGATGCGGTCGCCGAAGGCCCGCAGGTCCGCATTCATCTGGTCGATGGTCTGATTCTTGGCCTCGACGACGTCGAAGCCGAGCGAACGCAATCGCGCCGCCATCGCGTCGGCGTCCTTGATGGGTCCCTCCTCGAGGTCCGGCCAGGTCGATGCATCCGCCTGCGTGCCGGGGAGCGTGTAGCGGCTGTTGCCGATGATGAGCGCGAGGCGCTTCTGCGGGATCCAGGCATCCTCCGTGCTCGCCGGCGAGGTTCTCGCGGGAGCGGTTGCGGGCTGCGCCGCCGGATGGGCAGCCGGCTCAATCGCGGAGGCGGCGAGCTGATCCTCGATCGAGGCACTCCACTGTACGACCACGGGCTGGTTCCAGTGACCCGGCCATGAGTAGGTGGCGTCGCCCTCCAAGCGCCGGCCGTTGACCTTCCCTGCATACACCACGGTCATTCCCTGCGTGATGCGGCTGATGTCGGTGCGCCGAATGAGGACTTGCTGGTCGTCGAAGCGCTCGATGGAGAGCTCCGCCTGAACGCCGTTCGGCCAATACGCCATGCCGTCGCGTCCCGAGAACCTCCAATCGCCTCCGCAGACATGGGTCTCGCATTCGGAGAGCTTCGTGATCGCAGGGATGCCGCTGCGCCGAGGTTCATCCTCGATGGTCGCGATCCATTCGACGACCACCGGCTGGTTCCAGTGACCCGGCCATGAGAAGGTGGCATCACCCTCCACGTGCTTGCCGTTGACCTTCCCCGCATAGACCGCGGTTATCCCCGTCGTGAGGCGGCTCGTGTCCGTGCGCCGGATGAGCACCTGCTGCTCGTCGAAGCGCTCGATGAGGAGATCCGCCTCGACGCCGTTCGGCCATTGTGCCTTGCCCTCGCGGCCGGAAAACGTCCACTCGCCCCCGCAGCCGGCCTTGGACTCGCACTCCGCGAGCTTCGTCGGAAACGGATTTGCCGCGCTCGGCTTGCAGCCAATCGCGAGCGCCGCGAAAAGAGCGAGCGTTACCCGAAGATCGAGCGTTGCCACCCTCGTCGATGCGATCTCTGCGGTGCTCAATCTCGCTCGCACGGCGGCATCTCCTTCGAGGCCTCCGCTCTCAATGCGGGGCGCCGAGCGGCATGAGTACGACATCGTCATTGAGCTCATCGGTCAGCTCGGGCAGGCGCGAGTTGTGGAGCTGCGCGATCTGCTTTCTGACCTTTCTGAAGGACCCGGTCAACGATTGCCCCGGAAGACCCAGCTCACGCACCAGCAACTCCGTGTATTCGCTCATCTCGCCAGGACGGTTATCGGCCACGTCGCCGGCCGAGGTGGAATACGCGAACAGCATGCCGCTGATGTTCTCAGGAGCCGCGAGACCCCGCGTGCCGGCCGCGCGAGTGGGCGGCCGGCGCAGCGCATTGTTGCGGCAGGCGTCCAAAATCACCACGCCTGCGCGGCTGCGGCGCATCACATTACGCACCTCGACAAGCCCCACGGCCTTGGAGTGCGCGTCGACGTCGTATTCCAAGTTAGTGCCCACCGGGATGAGATAGGTCTCCTCGCCGTCGTTGCCGATGTCCCGCGGAGCGCGCGCACCGTGACCCGAATAATAGAAAAGGGCGAGACCGTCGGGCGCTGCGGCGATCCGATCGGCGAAAGCCCGCAGGTCCGCGTTCATCTGATCGATGTTTTGGTCCTTGAACTCGGCGACTTCGAAGCCAAGAGCGCGCAGCCGAACCGCGATGGCGTCGGCATCCTTGATGGGTCCCTGCTCGAGGTCCGGCCATGTCACGGCGCCACCCGTTGCGCCCGCCACTCCATAGCGGCTGTTGCCGATGACGAGCGCGAGGCGCTTTTGCGGGATCCAGGCATCCTCCGTGCTTGCGGCGGTCAGGCTCGCGAGGCTCCCGGGTGGTGCAGGGGCCGAGGCCACCGCAGGGACAGCGCCCGGTCGAGCGGCTGCCGTGATCGGGGCATTCCGTCCCAACAGAAAGAGCTGGCGCACTTCCTGGGCCGAGAGCTCGCGATCGTAAAGCGACACCTCCTGGATGTCGCCCGTGAACCCTTTACACGTACCGGAAGTACCGATTCGAAACGGGGCCGAGTTATGAATCCGCCAGCCCGGCTGATTTACCGTCTTGGTAGGGACGCCGTTGGCATAGACAGTCCACCCGGACCGGCCGTGCCCCACGATGGCGAGGTGATTCCAGTCATTGAGGCGCACGAACTGTGGATCGACGTACATTCCTGCGCCGCGCGCATCGTGCCAGAGCCCAATCTGGTAAAACGGCGCGCCGTCTTCACACCTGCCTCGCTTGCCGATGAGGTTCGCGTCGTCGAGGCTGGTAATAAACGCCCATGTCTCCAGTGTCCATGAGGAGCCGTCGGGCAAGTCGACGACCGGTGAGTCGATGGTGATCGAGTTCCGGCCATCAAAGTGGTACGGTTGCCCGCTCGGATCGCGCCACACGCCGATGGGCCCGGGGGAGGGCGGCGCGGGCGTGGAGGCTATGGTCGCGGGAGCGCTGCTCGCCGATGCAGGAGCCACCGAGGCCGCGGGAGGCACGGCGGTCGGACGGGCGGCGGTGATCGGAGCGTTCATTCCCAAGGCAAAGAGCCTCTGGACCTCATTGGCCGAGAGTTCGCGATCGTAGAGCGAGACCTCCTGGATGTAGCCAGCGAACCCCTTGCACGTCCCGGAGCCTCCGATCCGAAACTGCCCTGAATTCTTGATTCGCCAACCGGGCGAATTCACCGTCTTCGTAGCGACCCCGTTGGCATAGACGACCCACCCCGAGTTCCCGTGCATCGCAATCGCGATGTGGTTCCACGCATTTACCTGCACCCACCGGGGGTCGACTCCCATGCCCGTCCCGGGCGCATTATGATCGATCGCGATCTGATAGAAGCCGTCGCCGGGTCCGCAGACACCTCGCTTGCCCACGATGTTCGCCGGGGAAAGACTGGGGAAGTAGATCCAGGCTTCCAGCGTCCAGGAAGATCCGTTCGGCAAGTCGAGAATGGGATCGTCGATCGCGATCGAGCTCTTGCCATCGAAGCGGAAAGGCTGCCCATCCGCATTGCGCCACACCCCGATGGGCCCCGGCGCCGGCGGGTCGATACGCCGCTGCTCGACCGCTCCGATGGGGACAGAGCAAAGCGCGGTGAGCATCAACCCAAGGGAGAGCAGAAGCCCTGCGCCCGGCCGTGCCCTGAACGCCCGTGAATTCGATGCAGCCCGCACCGCTCCTTCTCCTTATGGCGAGGGACTCGCGCACTGCCGTTCGGGAGTTGGCCACACCCTAACACAGGGGATCGCCGGCGGCGAAGTGGTCGCCAGCGCCCTCATATGACCATTCCGTGACATCAGCGGCTCAGGTCACGGAGGGCATGATCGATCGACGTTCCAAGGGAACCGATGTCAGGCGTCAGCCTCGACCCCCTCGAAAGGGCGCTTCGGCGGTCAAGAGCAAAGCGCAGTGGCCGTGTCTGGGCCCACCGCAACCCCCGCCGGCGCGCCGGCTCCTATCCTTTGGCGCCTTTCGGCCCCACGCCGTGCGTCCCGGCAAGAGGCTCCTCATCCTCGCCCACATCGAGTCCGTCGCTGTACAAGGTATCTGGCGCGCCCTCCTCCTGCAGCTCGGCGTCGGGATTACGTGACGCCTCATAAGAGACGTGGTCGACGGCCGTTGGCTGTTCGGCGCCTTCCAGCGCGGGGCCCCGGAGTCGGCGCTCTGCAGACTTGGCGGTCGGGTTCGTGCTCGAAGACTCTTTCTCATCGCTCATAAGAGACACCCCCTTTACCGAATCATTTTATTTGGCCGGAGGATCGCGCGCCAGTAGGGAGTTCCGCGAGTGCTCTAAGGGGTAGGAGGGTGAGCGCCCCGAGCCCGAGGAGCTTTCCTCGCGGATTTGACCTCGCGCTCGAGCGATCGTAGCGTGCGACTGCCGAAATGAAAATGCCTCTCATCGAGCAGCGATCAATCGACTACGTGCCGATCAGGGAGCGGCACGGCAAGCTCTGGCACCTCTGGCCGGTTTGGTTCACGGGGGGTGCCCACCTCGCGACCATCGCAACCGGGTTCGTCGGCGTCGCGCTCGGCGGTAATCTTCTCTGGACGGCAATCGCGGTGGTGCTCGGCTGCGCGTTCGGCACGTTCTTCATGGCGTTCCATGCGACGCAGGGGCCGCAGCTCGGTTTGCCGCAGATGATTCAGTCGCGCCCGCAGTTCGGCTACCTGGGGGCGCTGCTCGTCTGGGGCGTCGCGCTCGTGACCGGGGTCGGGTACTGTGCATTCAACCAGGTCCTGGCCGCGGACTCGCTCACGACCCTCGCGGGCTGGAACCGAGCGCTGACGATGGTGAGCTTCGGCGCGATCGCCACGCTATTGGCTGTGCTGGGCTACGACCTCATTCACGTCGCGCAGCGCTGGCTCGCTTACCTTCTGCTCGCGGCGTTCGCCGCGCTGACGCTCGCGGCCTATCGGTTGCAGTTCCCCGCCGAGACCCTCGACGTCAAGGACTTCAAGCTGATCCCATTTCTCACGCAGCTGTTTGCCGCCGCGTCCTACCAGGTGACCTGGTCGATCTCGGTGTCGGATTACTCGCGCTACTTGCCGCGTGAGTTGAGCGTCAGCGCGTCGTTCTGGTGGACGTATGTCGGGGCGCTCGTCGGCGGCGCGTGGCCGATGTTGATCGGTACGGTCGCCGCAGCGCTCTTTCCGACGCTCGAATTGTCCGCCGCCCTCAAGTCGGCGGCCGATCGGATCCTCCCGCAGGCCGGCAGCTCGTTTCTGGTCGTCTCGCTCCTCGGCCTCGTGACCATCACGACGATCCTGTACTACAGCGCCTCGCTCACGCTCCTCAGCGTCGCGGATTCCATCCGGCCGCTCACGCCGACCCGCGCGCAGCGGGTGCTGACGCTCGCCCTAGTGTTCGGCGCTTCCTGCGCGATCGCGCTCGCGTCCTCCCCGCATTTCGCCGCACAGTTCGGGGAGTTCCTGGCGATTCTGCTTTATCTGTTCACGCCGTGGACGGCAATCAATCTGGTGGATTTCTATTTCGTCCGCAACGGCCGCTACTCGGTGCGCGAGATCTTCAATCCGAACGGCATGTACGGCCGCTGGGGCTGGCGCGGTCTCACCGCCTATTTCGGCGGCTTCGTCGCGATGATTCCGTTTTTCAGCACCGGGATATATCGCGGTCCGGTCGCCAGAGCCCTCGGTGGCGCCGATATCTCGATGCTGGTGGGACTGCCGGTGTCGGCGGCCATTTACTTGATCGCCTGTCGCTCGCTCGATCTCGCCGCGGAGATTCGCATGATCGCGATCGCGGATCGCGATCTCGACTCCGATGCCGCAGCGAGCGAATGTGCCGAACCAGCCGCGCGGCGCGGCTAGGCACGCATCATCCCTTGTATCCCTTGGGATCCTCGCCATCGGTTCCGGCGAGCGGCTCGTCGTCGGCATCGACATCCAGCCCATCGGTGTACAAGGTGTCCTCTTCGCCCTCGAGATTGAGCTCTGTGTCGGGATTGCGCGTGACCTCATAGGCCGCATGGTCGACGGCTGTGGTCTGTTCGGGCCCCTTCGATGCTGCGCCGCGGAGCCGGGACTCTCCCGTCTCGGCATCCGGGCTCGGGGACTTATTTGGAGCTACCTTCTGATCGCTCATACGAAACACCTCCACTGCGGTCCCACAAGCTCATCGAACTCTCGGGACACCGTATTGGACGTACGCGCCCTCATGGGCTGCGATGTGCGCCCTCATCGCCCGCACGGGAGGCAGCCGAGGCGCGCTCGGCAAGCGTTCAGCGCCCGAGCGTATAGAACTCGTCGTTCGGGCGCATCTTGGTGACGTTCGCCATGCGATTCGACATCGCGAAGAAGGAGGCGATCGCGGCGATATCCCAGGCATCCTCGTCGCTGAATCCGTGCTGCGCGAGCGTCGCGAAGTCCTCTTCCTCCACGCCGTAGGCCTCGAAGGCCACCTTCATTGCAAAATCCAGCATCGCGCGCTGGCGCGCCGTGATGTCGGCCTTGCGATAGTTGATCGCGACCTGATCGGCGATGAGCGGGTTCTTTGCGCGGATGCGCAGGATCGCGCCATGCGCGACGACGCAGTACTGGCATTGGTTGGCATTGCTCGTCGCAACCACGATCATCTCGCGCTCGGCCTTGGTGAGATTGCCCGGCTTGTCCATGAGCGCGTCGTGATAGGCGAAAAAGGCGCGGAATTCATCCGGGCGGTGCGCAAGCACCAGAAACACGTTGGGGATAAAACCGGACTTTTGCCGAACGGCGAGCAGGCGTTCGCGAACGTCTTCGGGCATCTCCTCGAGCGCGGGAACGGGGAAACGGCCAATCTCAAGCTGGGGCGAGGGAGTCATGGATCAGGTCTCCGATCGAAGTTGCCTACTCAGCGGGCGGATCGGCAAATCGAACAGCATCCGACTGCTCGAAAAGCCGGGACGGGATCTCATCCCACGCGCGGCGCTCGGCGCCATAAGGATCGAGCGCAACATCGGTATGGGCACCGAACTCCATCGTCGCGTGCTGCGCCGAGTCGTAGCGGGGCCAATGAGGCAGGCCGGGGCCGTTCGGGTCTCCCGTGCGCGCGAAGCGCGTCCACGCGTCCATCATTTGATCGCTGAGATGGTTCCAGGTTCCTTTCGGTCCTACGTACATATAGCCCAGTGCCGAGTCCAGATGGAATACGACCGGTATCTCCAGACCATGCATCGCTCCGTACTCGAGTCCGGTCGGACCCTTGGTCGATGAACGAAACGTGAAGAGATAGACGAAGGTCGGCTGGCGGCCGCAGTTGAGCTCCGCCAGCCGGATCGAGGGCATCCTGAACATGATGTCACCGATGAGCCGAGTGACCGCCTCGGGGTAAGACTCGCTGTCGCTCGTGTAAACATCGAGCACATTGCGGGCGGGAGCGCCGAAGACGCGCACGAGGTGCGCCTGCAAGATCGATTGCGGCTGCCGATCGAGCGGCGTCGCATTCAGCGCGATGTAGTAGCGCATCTCTTCGGAGTTCGAGCCGACGATCATGGGCTTGCTCAAGCCGGCATTCGCAGAGAGGGTCTCAATCGGAGTCTTGTCGAATGTGCGTCCGTCTTGCACCATTCCGAAGGTTCCGTTGCCGTAGTCTTGAGCCAACAGCTTCGATTGGGCGCGCATCAACTCCTCCACGCTGAGCCCTCCTAACTCCTTGATGGTGTGGGCATTCGCGAGAGCCATGAATCGCGCACTGATCGCGGTTGCCTGCCCGATCGAGAGAAACTGACCGGGATCGCCGCTTTCGATGATGGCTCTGCGGAAGAGGTCACGCGCCGCGGGGATCGCGAGCAGACCGTGAATGCTCGCTCCTCCGGCCGACTCGCCGAATACGGTCACGTTGCGAGGATCCCCGCCGAAACCGCCGACGTTCGCCTGAACCCAGCGCAGCGCCATGATCTGGTCGAGAATCCCAAGATTGCCGCTGTCGGCGAATCGCGGCCCGCCGACCTCCCCGAGCTCGAGGAAGCCCAGGACTCCAAGGCGATATTGCACGGTCACGACCACGAGGTCGCCTCGGACGGCGAGCGCAGCGCCGTCGTAGGAGGTATCCGCCGCACTTCCTTCCTCGAGCGCTCCCCCGTGAATGAAGACCATGACCGGCCTCGCCTTGGAGTCCGCCCCAGGGGTCCACACATTCACCGTCAGGCAGTCCTCGGACATGTTGCTGTCGCCGTCTTCCGCGGGATCTTCCAGGTCGAGCACCTGCGGGCACGCGGCCCCCCGGGCTCGCGCATCCTTAGGGTCCTTCCACGGTCGGGGTGGGATGGCGGGTAGGAAGCGCAGCTCGCGCACGGGGGCGGCCGCATATGGAATGCCGCGAAACGTCTGAACTCGATCCGCTTGCAGACCCACGACAGGGCCGCTCGTGGTCGCGACCACGACACGCGCACCGTCCGCCAGGAAATCCTGGGTATGGCCGCCGATCGATGCCGTCGCGAGCGCGGCCCCGGCGATCCATCCGCGCACCAGCCCCGCTCGCGATGCCAGCCACCGGCGTGCGACAGGCGCGCGAGCGCCCCTGATCTTTTTCATCGCGATCCCCCAATCTGCGTTAGGTTCAGGCGCAGACGATGCTCCAGCCGAGCGCGAGCGATCGCGCGCCAAGGCTCGGGTAACATTGTACCGGCATCGGCCGACGGGGCTACGATCATGAACGACCACATCACTCGCAGGCAGTTCATCGACGGGATGGCGTGCGCAGTCGCGACCGCGGCGGCGCCGCGCATTGCATGGGGCGCAGACGAACCTGCGCCCTATCCGCCGGCCCGCACCGGCTACGGGGGCGGCACAGCGCGGGATTTTGCGGTGGCTCACGGCATTCGCGACGGACGCCGTTACGACTTCGCCGGCACGCCGGTGACCGAGCGCTACGATGTCGTCATCATCGGCGCCGGAATCGGCGGCCTCGCGACCGCACACTACCTCAGCAAGGCGCGACCCGGGGCTCGGATCCTCCTCCTCGATGCTCACGACGACTTCGGCGGACACGCGCGGCGCAACGAATTCGACGTGGACGGCCGATTCCTGCTCGGGTATGGGGGCAGCGAGTCAATCGAGGGGCCGAGGCGGCTCTGGACGAGCGCGGCGCGCGCATGCCTCGGGGATCTCGGCGTCGATCTCGAGCGGCTCGAGTCGGCGTTTCACGTCGGCCTGTACTCGAGGCTCGGCCTATCGTCGGGCTTGTTCTTCCCCCGAGAAATCTACGGCGTCGATCGGCTCGTGAGCGGCGATCCTGTGCGCTCGCTCCCCTCCGACGTTCCGAGGGAGCTGCACAACGGCCGCTCACCGGCCGCTTTCCTCGCCGATTGCCCGATCGACGATGTGCAGCGGGCGCGACTGCTCAGCCTGTATGCCGGCCGGCGCGACGTGCTCGCCGGTCACAGCGAGGCCGAGAAACGAAAGCTCCTCACACGCATCTCCTATCACGACTACCTCGAGCGGCACTTCGATCTCGACGCGCGCTCGCTGGCAATGTTCGACGGACGCACGCTCGATCTGTTCGCGGCGAAGGCCGTGGCCGTGCCGGCGCTCGACGCCTGGAACTGCGAGCTCCCGGGTTTTCAGGGGCTTCGCCTCACCGAGCCCAAGGGCGGCGTGGTCGAGAGCGATCCTTACATCGACCACTTCCCCGACGGCAATGCCTCCCTGGCGCGCCTCTTCGTTCGATCGCTGATTCCAGGCGTCGCACCCGGTCGCTCGATGGAGGACATCGTCACCGCACGCTTCGATTACAGTCGTCTCGACCGTTCCGAGAACGCCGTGCGGCTGCGCCTGTCCTCGACCGTCGTCGCGCTCGCAAACCGTCCCGCGGGGGTCGACATCCTGTACGCGCGCGGCGATGAGCTCGCGCGCGTGAGCGCGCATCATGCAGTCTACGCCGGCTATTCGGCGATGCTTCCGTACATTTGCAACGATCTCGCGCCGTCGCAACGCAAGGCCGTCGCGGATCAGGTCAAGGCACCTCTGGTCTACGTCAACGTGGCCATCCGCAACTGGCGTGCATGGGTCAACCGCGGCATTCACTTGGTCAACAATCCGGCCGGCTTCTACGCCACCGCGAAGCTCGACTATCCGGTGAGCCTCGGTGACTACCGCTTCCCGGTGCGGCCCGAGGAGCCGATGATCGTGCACCTGACCCACGTGCCCTGGCCCGAAGGTCCGATCACGGATCTGCGCAGCGCCTGGCGTCAAGCCCGCGCAATCGTCTATGCGCGCACTTTCGCCGATTTCGAGTCGCACCTGCGCGATGAGCTCACGCGCATCTTGGGACCCGGCGGCTTCGATCCGGACCGCGACATCGCTGCCGTCACCGTCAATCGCTGGGGACACGGTTACGCCTATGAAATGAACCCGCTCTTCGATCCGCCGGATTTCGTATCGCAGGAGAAGCGCGCCGCGCAGCCGGTCGGCAAGATCCACTTCGCGGGAAGCGACGCGGGCTGGGAGGCTTACGCGCACGTGGCCATCGATTCGGCGTACCGAGCCGCGCGGGAGATCGGCGGGTAGCCCGGTCGTCATCCCGGATGACGACCAAGGGGTCCCGGGCCGGGGCCGGGGGCGGGAGAGGGAATGGGATCCGCCCCGCTCACACCGGCTGCAACCGTTTGCAGTAGACTCGGCGCCCACCACCAGCCCAGAAGCACACGATGAAGGCCCCTATCTGCTCGGCCAGCGATTCACGACCGCGGACCTCTACCTCTCCGGCCAGCTCGGGTTCGGCCTCATGATGAAAGGGCTCGATCCGCGCCCGGTCTTTCACGCTTACGTCGAGAGGATCCAAGGGCGCCCTGCGTACCAGCGCATGACCGAGCAAGCGGCCGAGCTGAGCGCGCGCATGAAGGCGGCAAGCTGATCAGGGCACTGCTCGCCGCTCTGGCCCTGCTGGTCACCGCCGATGCCTCGCCGGAGGCATCGGCGGCAACGCCGGCCGAGGCAGCGGAGACGATCTTCCTCGGCGAGTTCCTCACGCTCGATCGATCTCGTCCCCGCGTCGAGGCAATCGCGGTATCGAGCGGCCGCATCGTGGCGGCGGGTTCCCGCTCGCAGGTGCAGGCCCTCGCAGGGCGCACTACCCGCACGCTACGGGTTCCGGGGGTGGCGCTTCCCGGCCTCTCCGACGCGCACCTGCACGTCGAGGAGATCGGCGAGCAGCTCGAGCGGCTCGACTTGCGGGGCCTCCCCAAGGAGCAGCTACTCGCGAAGGTCGCCGAGGCCGCGCGCGCCGCCCCGCCCGGCGGATGGGTACTCGGAGAGGGCTGGGATGAGGGGTTCTGGACGCCGGCCGTTTTTCCCGGCCCCGCCGAGCTCGATGCGGTGAGCGCTGGGCACCCGGTCGTGCTCGATCGCATCGACGGCCACTCGACCTGGGTGAGCTCCGCGGTGCTGGCACTCGCTGGCATCTCCAAAGATACGCCCGATCCTGCGGGAGGAAGGATATTGCGCGACGCCACGCAGCGGGCCACGGGCGTGCTCGTCGACAATGCTCAGGATCTGATTCACCCGCTCATCCCACGGCCCACGCGCGCGGACCGCGAGCGCCGAATTCGCGCCGCTCTCGGACAGCTGTCGCGATGGGGTTTGACCAGCGCGCACGATGCCAGCGTCGATCTCGGCGGAATCGACATCTACCGGGCACTCGCGAAAAGCGGCGAGCTGCCCGTGCGGATCTACGTCATGGCGGCGGGCGAGGGGGCGAGGGCGCACTATCTCTCCGTCGGACCCGAGATCGATCTGGGGCACGGCATGCTCACGGTGCGAAGCTTCAAGCTGTTTCTCGACGGTGCACTCGGCTCTCGCGGAGCCGAGCTCTCGCAACCCTACGCGGATGCTCCGAGCGAGCACGGCCTCGAGCTCATGAGCGACGCCGAGCTCGAGCGCATCGTCCGAAGCGCGCGCCAACATGGCTTTCAGGTGGCGACGCACGCCATCGGCGATCTCGCCGTCCACCGCGCGCTCGATGCATTCGAGAAGGCCGGTGTCACCGCGACCGATCGCTTTCGCATCGAGCATGCCTCGATCGTCACGGACTCGGATCTGATGCGGTTCGCTCGCCTCGGGATCGTCGCATCTGTGCAGCCGGTCTTCGTCGGCGAGTACGGTCGCTGGGCCGAGGCGAGGGTGGGGCCGCAGCGCGCTCGGTGGGTGCTGAGAACGCGCGATTTCCTCGCCGCCGGTGTGCCGGTGGCGTCGGGCTCGGATTTCCCGGCCTCCGATTCAGGCTCTCCGATTGCGGCGCTGCATTGCCTCGTCACCCGGCAGAGCGCCGCCGGACAAACCGGCTGGCACAGCGAGCAACGCCTCGACGTCGATCAAGCGCTGCGCACCATGACCTTCGGCCCTGCGTACGCGGCCTTCCAGGAACAGGACCGAGGCAGTCTACGCGTCGGCCGATATGCAGATTTCACCGCGCTCTCGGCCAGCCCCTACGAGGTGCCGCCCGGTGAGCTACGTACCTTGAGCGTTCTCGCGACGGTCGTGGGCGGTCGCGTGACTTATGAGGCGAGCACCGCCCCGGCCCATCGCTCGATCCCTTGACGCATCGATCCGTGCGCTCACGCATCGGCCGATGAGGCCCGACGACCGCGAGCGTGCCCTGCCCGTCATCTCTGCTGTTGCGAAGCGCGCTGCGCCTTTGCGCTTGCCACCGCCGCTTGATAGTCGCTGTCCGCTTGATTCTTGCAAGGGGGCTGCGCCGTGGGCTCCAGAGTCATGCATGTCTGCAGCGCGACCTTGTGGTCGCCGTCGGCCTTGGCCATCGCGATGTCAAAGCTTCCGCTCACCCTCGCCTCCGCGACCACCCTCGAGTCGCCGCCGGAGACCTTGGTCGCGCTCTTGAGGTCCTTCCTCGCCTCGATGCGAGCCTGCTCGAGCTCTTTGCGCGCCTCGTCCTGTGCAGCCGCTACGTCCGCCTGCGTGGCGACCTGCGGTTTGGGGCGGTGGCAGCCACCGAGGGCTGCCAGCACCGCGAGCAGCAGCACCGCCATCGCTCGGATGATTCCTTCCTGGTGTCGCACGGGTCCCCGTTACTGGGCTCTCCAGCCGCTCACGATATTGTCCGGAAAGCGATCGGCGATGAGGTTCAATCGCACGCGGTGCTCGAGCAATGCCTTGGCTCCGGCCAGTACCAGCGTGAATCCCTGAGTCGAGGCGAGTGCCCTTTGAACGATGTCATCGCCGCTGCCGCCGAATCCCGACTCCTTGGTGCTGACGAAGGTCGACTCGTCGGACCGCGGTGTGAAAATCCACTCCGCCGTCGTCGCACTATCGGGATCTCCCGTTCCCCACTCGATCAGGATGCGCTTGTTCTTGTCGATGATTTTCACATTGACTTGCGCGGATTTTCCATACATTTCCCAGTCCCAGCGAAGCTGCTTGTCCGCCTCGAGCCTGCCGCTACTCTTCGTGAACCAGAACTGACGGGTCAGTTCGGGATTGACAAAGGCTTCGAACACCTCTGAAACCGGGCGGCGGATCAGCATCTCGGCCAACGCCACCGGTGTCGTTTGAATTTGCATAGCCGCTCCCTATGATCGGTCGTTTTTCGACGGTGGTCTGCGGCAGGCCGTCGGCGACCTCCTCGTGCTACTGTCCATTCTCATCCTCGTACGAGATCGGCGTGGTTGCGCGGCCCGGTGCGGTCTGCTCGTGCGCGGCGAGCCTCGCCGCCTTGCGAGCCGCTTCACGCGTTGGAAACCTCTCGGAGTAAGTGCCGTTCGCCACGTACGTCCAGCCACCGTCGTGCTTCACGACTTTATAGGTGATTTTGCCCATTTTTCCAAACCCTTGAAGAATTGAGGAAAACAAACTCTGCCCGCGTCTGTGCCTGCAAAGGGCACCGAAAAAAGCCTAGATCAAGGCAATTCCCCGCTTTGCCGGTGTGCGGCGGCTGCGCGTGTGAGTTTTCGCCGACACGACTTGCGAACGAGCCGGGCGCGCGAATGGGGGTCCTGAGCCGCCTCATGCTCGCTCCCCCTCCCGGGCGGGCCCGCGGACCTCTGGCGTCCCCGCCTCCTTCAGCCTGACCGACTCCCTCCACTCGATGGATACGATGATGAGGCCGCTGAATCCGATCAGCAGCGCCCCCGTGACCACGAGCAGGTTCGGCACATCGTGCCAGACGAGCCAGCCCAGAAGGAAGGCCCAGCCGAGGCTCGTGAATTCGAGCGGCGCGATCGTCGATGCCGAAGCTCGCCGAATCGCCTCGAACAGGAGGAATTGCGAGGCCGCACCGGTGAGCGCGATCGTCACGAAGATCAGCCAGTCATGCAGCGACGGGGTTCGCCATACCCACGGAATCATCATCCCGGCGAAAACGAAGAACCCCAGATTGGTCATCACCATGTTGACGCTCGTCGGCTCGGCGAGGCGCGTCAAGCGGATCAGGATCGTGGACATCGACCAGAGAGCCGCGGCGCCGAGCGCCAGCCAGATCGGCGCCGTAGCGCCAAGACCGGGACGGCAGGCGATCACCACGCCGGCGAAGCCCACCAACACGGCAAGCCACCGTCCCGTGCTTACCCGCTCGCGCAGGATCGGCCCGGCCATCAAGGCGACCAGAATGGGCGATCCGAAGTAGATGGTCACCAACTCTCCCAGGGGGAGATAGCGCGCAGCGGAATAATACATGGCCCAGGCCGCGACGATGATGAGCGCGCGCATTGCGAGGAGCGAGCGCACCGGGGATCGGTACGCCTGCGGAAAGGGTCGCGCTCCGTTTGCGAGTGCAATGAGCAACAAGATGATGCCGCTTCGCACGAACATGATTTGCCAGACCGAGAAGTCCTTCACCAGCCATTTCGCCAACGCATCGTGGAGGGGAAAAATGAAGAAGGACGCAAGACCCAGTACGACTCCCAGGAGGCTCGAATTCGACTTGAATACCGACATGTGCTGCTCGACCGCGCGCGCTCTCATCATCGTTGCGACGAGCGCGGCATGATGTTGCGTGAGGCCTATTGTAACTGCGAGGTCCGCTGCGCTGCATCGCGCGCGCCGCAGTGGTCGGCCGCGGCGCTGCCGAGTGATTCACCGGAACTCGCTTGCCAACTGCTTATCCAAGAGCTACAAGCACTCTCCGTCAAAGCGTCAGGAGCTCGGGGGCCTTAATGAGCTACACCATCCAAGTGAACGGGATCCAGCGTGTCGTGGAGGCCGAGGGCGACACGCCGCTCTTGTGGGTGCTGCGTGACAATCTGGACTTGACGGGCACCAAGTATGGCTGCGGAGTCGGACTGTGTGGGGCTTGCACCGTGCACGTGAACGGCGCG
>DATHCO010000107.1:0-10948 GCA_035319505.1 Steroidobacteraceae bacterium
TCACGTCACCGCGATCGGCGCGGGCGCAGCCAAGCCCGACGCCAGGATCTTCGCGGCGCTCGCCGACCTGGCGGGCGTCGATGCAGGCGAAATACTGCACGTCGGGGATGATCCCGTGGCGGACGTCGTGGGCGCGAGGCAGGCGGGGATGCAGTCGGCCTGGCTCAACCGCGACGCGCGCGCCTGGCCCGTCATGCTTGCGCCGCCGTCGCGCACCATCTCGACGCTCGCGCAGATCCTATAGGAGCCTGTCTGATTACTCAGACAGGCTCCTAGCACCGCAATGATGCATGCGCCGGGGCGGCGGGATGCACGAGGAGTTAGCAGCCTTTGACGGCGGCTGCTGATAGGAAAAGTACTGGAGTTACCGGCATTTTCTGACGCGCTGTCACGCTTTTGCTGCTTCACTCGACCCATGCCGAGCCGATAGGATGATCACCGGGCAACGTGGGGGCATACGCATGCAAGCGATGCGCGAGAGGTCACTGGTAGCTGTCAGCTCGCTGCGCGAATTTTTTCGTGACGCATTTCACGAGGCAAGCGAGCGGCAGCATCTCGAGATCGACGAGCAGGCCGAGCAGTACGTCGTCAATCTCCTCACCATGTTCTCGCGCGCCGAAGCGCTCTACGAGAAGACGCCCGAGGGCCTGCGCATCAAGCCGCTCGCCCACATGCTCGCAGAGGCGCTCGATGCGCCGAGCACGACGGAGCGGCAGCGCGGCCTCAAGCGCCTCGGGGATGTGTCGCTGTTCATCGCCGGATTCTTCGCGCGCAGCTTCGCGCGCAAGCTGGTCGACATCGACTATCACATCGCGATGGGGGGCAACGCCTACAGCTCGCTCGCCGCTTCGATGCAGCGCTCAGTGTCGGGGCGCTCGATCGCGGCCACCTATGCCGAGCTCGCACGTAAATTTCAGCGCCTGGTGGACGCGCTCAACGAGGTGAGCGAGATGTCCTACGTGCACACGGACGCCGACATCCTGCGGCTCTACGAGATCTGGATGAAGACCGGAAGTGAACGTGCCCACGGCCTGCTCAACCGCCTCGGGGTGCAGCCGGTCAAGCACCCGGGGTTCTGCCGCCGGCATTGAGATCATGGTTCTGCGCCGGCTGCAGTCGCTTCTGGGTCGCCTGTACGACCTCGACGTCGATTATGACGTGTACGATTTTCTGCTCACCGATCGAGGCGCCCGCGATGAGCTGATGCCGACCGACGGCCGACACGCGCCCGAAGAGGAGCTCTTGCTCGCCGAGAGCGCCGACGGCGCGCGAGTGGCCCTCTATATCGACCAGGCGGTGTTGCGTCGGCTCGAGAAAGCCGATCCGCTGGGCGCGCTGACGGAACGGAATCTCGCCGACTATTGCACGGCGCTCGAGGGCGTCAGCCACTTCCTCTACTCGACCTGGCGGCTGGAATGCGACGCGCCGGTATCGCTGCTCGAGCTCGAGACCCAGGCCGAGGTCGACAAGTATGCGGCGACCGTCTTTCTCGTCGCCGATCAGCAGGGCGGGGGCTATCCGGGGCAGGTGCACGCGCGGCTCTTCGATCGAGTCGGGTTCGACGAGCGGCTGAGTCCCGCGCAGCACGAGCGCTATCGAACGGCGCACCGCTGCGCCGCGAATTTTTGCAAAAGGCTGGAAAGCAAATTCGTGAGCCGCGGCAGGGCCCAGCTCGAGGCGCTGGTGCGCGAGCTCAGGAAATTCTATCGCTTGAGAAGCGCCGCGAAGCTCCGCTACGCCGGCGCCTAGCGCGAGCCCCAGCGGGCCGAGCTAGCCGTGCCGCTACTCGTCGGGATCGTTGTCGGCGGCCTGCTTCTTGAGCTTGAGCCACTCGGAGAGCTTCTTGAGGTCCTTCTTGCGCGGCGCCTCGGGCTTGGACTTGCCCAGGCGGCCGCTATCGTAGGGATCGTAGCCCTTGACCGTTCCCGTCGGATTGGCCCTCACCCCCTGCTGCGAGATCGGCGCCTCATCGGCGAGCGACAGTGACGGGTTTTCGAGCTTCTGCAAGCGCTCGGTTGAGACGTCGCGGCCGAATGCGCCGGTGGAGATCGACCACTCCCACACGGCGTTGCCGCGCTCGTCGAAATTGACCCGGCCGGTCTGCTTGCCATCCATCTTGAAGCCGGGCTTGGTCATGGCCGCGGTCGCATCCGTGGCGGGGGTAGCTCTTGCGGGCGCCGCGGGCCTCGCTGGCGCTTCCGGCATCGCTGCCGCTTCCGGCCTCGCTGGCACCTGCGGCGCCTGCGGCCTCGGCACCGCCTTCTTTGAGTCTCCAATACTCATGATGTTCTTTTTAATCCATGCCCGCGGCATGTCAAATCGACTGGCGAAATATTTGCAAAGCGTCACAACGAGCCAGTGCATGCGTCACAGTTTTGTGCTCCGGGAGGAGCGGCGCAGCTCGCGCTCGGCGCGCGCGAGGGCGAGCGCAGTCTTCCCGTCATTCCACTCGCCGCCGAGTACTCGCCCGAGCGCCTCCTCGAGCGCTAGCCAGCGGATCTCGAGCTCCTCGTCGGAGTCGGGATTGGGCGCGCCGACCTCGAGCTCTCGCGCAAGGTACAAGTGGATCACTTCGGTGAACAGGCTCGGTGCCGGAATATACAGCCCGAGGGCCGTCCAGTCGCGCGCCGTCACTCCGGTTTCCTCGGCGAGTTCGCGCACCGCGCAAACCTCGGGCGCCTCCCCGGCATCGAGCTTGCCGGCGGGAATCTCCCACAGGAAGTCCGCGACGCCATGTCGATACTGGCGTACCAGGCACACACGGCCGGCCGCGTCCACCGCGACCACCGCGGCCGCCCCGGGATGACGCACGAAATCGATCTGGTACTCGCGCCCGTTCGCGTAGCGCAGCGTCTCGCTCGATACCTCGATCACCCGACCGCGAAATCCCACCTTGCTCGCGATCACTTCCGGCTTCAGCATGGAGCGGCCCTCATGGTAAGCACAACGGCAAAGCTGGTGATCATCCTAGGGAGTCCGGCCAGCGGCAAGTCAACGCTCGCTCGCCGCCTCGGCACGGATCTCAATCTTGGCGTTCTCGGCAAGGACGACGTCAAGGAGGCGTTGTTCGATGCGCTGGGCTCGGAAGATCGCGGCTTCTCGCGCCGGCTCTCCGAGGCGAGCTTCACCGTGCTGGCCCGATTGGCTCGCACGCAGCTCCTCCTCGGGCACTCCTGCATCGTCGAGGGGAATTGGCGTAGCTCGCATGCGCCCTCGCTCGGTGCCATCCTCGACGAGAGCGGGGCGCGAGCAGCTCAAGTCTGCTGCTGCGCCCAGCCTTCGGAAATCGTGCGTCGCTTCACAACCCGGGTGAGGCACGCGGGTCACAGAGATGCGTCGCTATCGAGCGACGAGCTGGAAGCGTACGCGCGCGAGGCACCGGCATTCATCGACGTTCCCGGTCCGCGTTGGGTATTTCACACCGACTCGGACGAGTCGGCCGAGGCGTACTGCGAGCTTCGTACGGCGCTCGAAAGCTGGCGCCTGTGACCTGTCTCCTCGCGCGACTCTCCCGAAGCGCGCGATCCTTCGTGGTGGGTGGGTTTAAGTTATCTGGATATCCATACAGTCACGCGGTATAGTGGCTCCTCATGATGAAGTCGAAGACGACGACGTCGGCGTTTGACGCGCTGAACCCGCAGCAGCGGCGCGCCGCCAGCTACGGGACGCCTCTCAAGGACAAGGGGGTGGCAGCAGGGCCCCTGCTCATCCTCGCGGGCTCCGGCACCGGCAAGACCCACACCCTCGCGCACCGCACGGCGCACCTGGTGCTGAATGGTGTCGATCCGGCGCGCATCCTGATGCTCACCTTCACGCGGCGCGCGGCCCAGGAGATGGTTCGCCGCACCCAGACAATCGTCTCCTCGGTGCTCGCCGATCGTGGTAAAGGGGGCGACCGGAGCGTACAGACGCGACTTTTGTGGGCAGGCACGTTCCACTCCGTGGGAAATCGGATCCTGCGCTTGTACGCGAAGCACCTCGGCCTCGACCCGACCTTCAGCGTGCTCGATCGCTCCGATGCGGCCGACTTCATGGACGTCATTCGCCACGAGCAGGGGTTATCGCAGAAGGACAAGCGCTTCCCGCGCAAGGATACCTGTCTTGCGATTTACAGTTATCGGGTCAACACACGCCTCACGCTCAAGCAGACGCTCGACGAGCAGTTCCCCTGGGTGAGCGACTTCGAGCAGGATCTGACGCGCCTGTACCGCGAGTACGTCGCGCGCAAGCAAAAGAACAATGTGCTCGATTTCGACGATCTGCTGCTCTACTGGCACGCGATGATGAAGAATTCGGCGCTGGCACAGAACCTCGGCAGCAATTTCGACCACGTGCTCGTCGACGAATATCAGGACACGAGCTCGCTGCAGGGCGAGATCGTTCAGGCGCTCAAGCCCGACGGGAGCGGCGTGACGGTGGTGGGCGACGATGCGCAGGCCATCTATTCGTTTCGCGCGGCCGCGGTGGAGAACATCCTGGGGTTCGCGGACCGCTACAAACCGAAGGCTGAAATCGTGGTTCTCGCGCAGAACTACCGCTCGGTACAGCCGATCCTGGACTCGGCCAACGCGCTCATGGCCGAAGGCGCGCGACAGCATCGCAAGACGCTTCTCGGAACGCGCCAAGCGCAGCAAAAACCGTTTTACGTGTCGCTCGATGACGCCCAGGGCCAGGCCGAGTACATCGCGGCGAAGCTCCTCGCGACGCGCGAGATCGGCGGCTCGCTCAAGCGCCATGCGATCCTGTTCCGAAGCTCGCATCACAGCGATGTGCTCGAGGTGGAGCTCACCCGGCGCAACATCCCCTATGTCAAGTACGGCGGGCTCAAGTTCCTCGAGGCTGCGCACGTCAAGGACGTGCTCTCGATCTTGAGATGGGCCGACAATCCGCGTAACAGCGTCGCGGGCTTTCGCGTATTGAAGCTCGTCCCCGGCTTCGGTCCCGCGCATGCCAAGAAGGCGCTCGAGCATTTCGAGGCGCAAGGTCTTGCCGTCAAGAGCTTGGCCGCCTTCGAGGCGCCCCAGCTCAACAAGATGGACTGGAAGAGATTCTGCGCGCTCATCGAGAAGCTCGCCGATCCCGCCACTCCCTGGGCAGGGCAGGTCGGACTGGTGCTCGACTGGTACAAGCCGCAGCTCGACCGGCTCCACGATGCCGGATTCACTCGGACCGGCGACCTCGAGCAGCTCGAGCAATTGTCGAGGCAGCACCAGACGCGCGAGCGCTTCCTCACCGAGCTCACGCTCGATCCGCCGGCAGTCACCTGCGACCAGTCGGGAGCGGCCTCGAAGGACGAGGAATACGTGGTCCTGTCGACCATTCACTCCGCCAAGGGACAGGAGTGGGACGTGGTCTACGTGCTCAACGTGGCGGACGGAAACTTTCCGTCGGAATTCGCGGCGAGCAAGCCCGAGATGGTCGAGGAGGAGCGGCGCCTGCTGTATGTGGCGATGACCCGCGCCCGCAACGAGCTACACCTGTGCGCACCCTTGAGGTATGCGATCACTCAGCAGTCGAAGAACGGCGATGCTCACGTCTACGGGGCGAAGAGCCGATTCATGACGCAGAAGGTGCTCGACTCCTTCGAGCGCACCTCCTATCGCAGTCTCGCCGGCGCCGATAACCTGCGCGCAGACGAGACGACGACGGTGAACGTCGTCGCGGAGCTCAAAGAGATGTGGTGAGCGAGCGCACTCGCGCGCACCCCTCGAACCGGGGTTGCAAGCGAGGCGCCAACCGAAGCCGATCGAATCGATCGGCTATGCCATCACCAGCGGCGGGGCCCGCCGCCGCCGCCACCGCCGCCGCCACCCGACGGCTTGGATCGAGGTGCCCTCTCCTGCGCCTCGTTCACCCGCAGTGGACGGCCGCCCATCTGAAAGCCGTTCGTCTGCTGAATCGCGTTCTGCGCCTCGGTCGCCGGCATGTCCACGAACGCGAAACCGCGTGGGCGCCCGGTCTCACGATCGTTGATGAGCTTGACGGAATCGACTTTGCCGTAGCGCTCGAACAGGCTACGCACTTCATCCTCGGTAGCCGTGAACGGCAGGTTTCCAACGTAGATCGTCGTCATTCAACTAGTCTCGCTAACAGTTTCCACTCAACCAGACCACATCCCGCTGTGACGTAGCCAGCACCTTCAGGTCGCGCACTTGAACCGTCTCTAGTCAGGGAACGACCTGCCGGGCGATGCTACGCCCAGGGACCTATCGTTGGCAAACGGCAAACCCCACCGTTTCTACTCGACCTCCAGGTAGGCGTAGCCGTTCAACTCGTTTTCGTAGAAGCGCTTGACCGACTGCGCCTCGGTTATGGACATCCGGCCCTCCTGGATGGCCCGCTCGCAGTCCCGTGCGATGCGCGGATACAGCTCGTCGGTGTCATATTCCATATATTCCAGCACGCGGTTGGCCGTGTCCCCTTTGACGATCTCTTCGATCCACCACCCGCCGCCCGCCTGCAGCCGGATATGCACGACGTGCGTGTCGCCGAACAGGTTGTGCAGATCGCCCAGGGTCTCCTGATAGGCGCCCACGAGGAATACGGCCAGGTAGTAGGGCTCCCCCGGAATGAGCTCATGCACCTCAAGAGTGCGCTTGGTGGTGCGCGGATGGACGAAGCGGTCGATTTTGCCGTCCGAATCGCAGGTAATGTCGGCAAGCACGGCGTTTCGGGTCGGTCTCTCGCCCAGCCGTTGAATGGGCATGATGGGAAACAGCTGGCCGATCGCCCAGCTGTCCGGCAGAGACTGGAATACCGAGAAGTTGCAGAAATAGATATCGCTCAGCATGTCCTCGAGGTTCTCCAGCTCCTCGGGGACCCGATCGAGCTTGCGGCAATAGTCGCGAATCTTCGAGCAGGTCGCCCAGTAAAGCCGCTCGGCAAGTCCCCGAAACTCGAGGCTCAAATAACCCCAGTTGAACATCTGCAGCGCCTGGTCGCGCGCCTGCAGCGCATCGTGATAGCACTCCACCAGGCGGCGCTCGTTCACGGATCGAAAGCTGTCGGCGAGATCGCGCACGGGCTGGGGCAGCTCGTGACGGCCGAGGTAGTCATCCTCGGGCCGCCCCGACACCTTGAACTGGTCGAGCTTGGAGGCGCCCAGCACGTCGAATACCAGCAAACTATGCTGTGCAGCGATCGCGCGCCCGGATTCGCTCACGATCATCGGGTGGGGCACGTCGCGCGCATCGCAGACGCTTTTGATGCGGTACACAACGTCGCTCGCATACTCATTGAGCGTGTAGTTCATCGAGGACTCGTAGTTGGTGCCGCTGCCGTCGTAGTCGACGCCCAGCCCCCCGCCGATATCGATGTATTGAAGCCCGGCGCCCATGATCTTGAGCTCCGCATAGACGTGCGCGAGCTCGTTGATGGCGTCCTTCACCCGCCGGATGTCCTGCAGCTGGCTTCCCACATGGCAGTGCACGAGCTGCAGGCAATCGAGCATGTCGCGCTCCTTCAGGAGCGCGTACAGATCGAGAATCTCACTCACGAACAGGCCGAACTTGGACTTCTCGCCCGCGGACTCTCGCCAGCGCCCGGCGCCGTCGCTCGCGAGCTTGACTCGAACGCCGATCTTCGGACGCACGCCGTAGCGCTCGGCATGTTTCAAAATCGCATGAATCTCCTCGTAATTCTCCACCACGGGAATGATGTTGCGGCCGAGCTTGGTGGCAATGACGACCGCCTCGATGTAGCTGTCGTCCTTGAAGCCGTTGCATACGACGATCCGGTCGGGCGCATCCTCGGTGATGGACATGACGGCGAGCAGCTCCGGCTTCGATCCGACCTCGAGCCCGAAGCCGAACTCCTTCCCGTAGCGGTAGACCTCTTCGACGACGAGGCGTTGCTGATTCACCTTGATCGGAAAGACCGCCGCATAGCGGTTGCGGTACTCGTTTTCTTGAATCGCCGTCCCGAAGGCATCCGCGAGGTGGCGCAGCCGATGGGCGAGAATATCGGAAAAGCGGATGACCACGGGGGTGTGTAGATCGCGGGCCTTCAGTCCCTGCACGACCTCATACAGGTCGATCTCGCGGCTCGGATCCATGCTCGGGCGAATCACCACGTGACCGTCGGCGTTGATCGAGAAGTAGCCCTTCCCCCACGCCTCGACCTGGTACAGATCGATCGCTTCCTCGATCTTCCAGGCTTGAGTCAGCGGCAGCTTCTTGGCGGGTGTGTTCATGAGTCGCGCAACATAACAAATTGGGGCTGCATGTAAATGACGTCGATCACTCAACGCGCGGCGCGACCCGCCGGGCCGCGCTCGACCGGTCGACCCGGATCGCGAATCCATTCGCTCCACGAGCCGGCGTAGAGCTTGGCGCCGGCCAAGCCCGCGAGCTCGAGCGCGAGCAAGTTGTGACAGGCGGTCACCCCGGAGCCGCACATCGCGATCACCTCGGCCGGCGTGCTCCCCGCGAGGAGCTCGAGCCAGCGACGCCTGAGCTCGGCGGGCGCCAGAAAACGGCCGTCCGCATGCAGGTTGGCGGTGTAGGGGTGGTTGATCGCGCCGGGAATGTGGCCCGCCACCGGATCGAGGGGCTCCACGGTGCCGGCGAAGCGCTCCGCTGCGCGCGCGTCCACGAGTCGCCGTCGTGGATCCTCGCGAGCCCGAATGAGCTCTGCGGTCGTCACCACGGCGCTCGGGTCGGGCTGCGACACGAGCAATGCGGGGGCGCTCGAGGCGCTCGCGCCCGATGCGCTGGCAATCTGCGGTGCCTCGCCGGATTCGAGCGCGCCACCCGCGGCAATCCAGCCCTTGAGGCCTCCGTCGAGGACCGCCACCGGCGAGTGCCCGAGCCAGCGCAGGAGCCACCAGGCGCGCGCGGCGATCGAGCCGTTCATCTCGTCGTAAGCGACGACCTGGGTGTCGGGACCGACGCCGAGCTCATGCAAGCGGGCGGCCAGGCGCTCGGGCGGGGGCAGAGGGTGGCGGCCGCTCGAGGGCGTCACCGGCCCCGACAGGTCGCGGTTCAAATCCACGTAGCGAGCCGTCGGGATGTGCTCGCGCAGGTACGCTTGCCGCCCGGCGTCGGGCGAGGTGAGATCGAAACGGCAGTCGAGGATCACGGCCGACCCGATCAGCGCTTCGAGAGCGGCGACATCGACGAGGCTGTTGAACTTCACGGCTCGCAACCCGGAGGTTTCCTGGAGCTTAGCGCGATGCCGCCCGAATCGCATCCGCTACAATCGGCGACATGGCACTCACTCTATACTGGGGGAGCGGAAGTCCGTATTCATGGCGCGTGCTGTTGGCGCTGGCGCACAAGGGGCTCTCCTACGAGTCGCATCTCCTGCACTTCGACAAGCAAGAGCACCAGTCGCCCCCGATGCTGAAGATGAATCCCCGGGGGCGGCTTCCGGTATTGAAGGACGGCGACTACGTGATATTCGAGTCGGTCGCCATTCTCTACTACCTCGACGTGAAGCACCCGCAGGTGCCGATCTTCGGGACGAGCCCCGAGGAATCGGGCGTGATCATGCGCGTGATCTGCGAGTTTCAGAACTACGCCGAGCCCTCTCTCTCGAGGATCGTGCAGGCCATCTTGAGCGACGGGGTTCAGGATGCGTTCGAGGAGCTCACCGATGCGATGCACATCGTGGCGCGCGAGGCGCGCACGATCGAGGGGCGCCTGAGCAAGGAGCTGTGGATCGTCGGCGCCAGTTACTCGGCCGCCGACATGGTCATTTTCCCTTGGATACAGCTGCTGCGCCGAGCTCTGACCAAGCGGGCTGCGGCCGAGCTTCGGGCGCGCTTTCTGCCCATGGAGAGAAACTACCCGGCGCTCGCGCGTTGGATCGCGCGCATCGAAGCTCTTCCCGGCTACGACCGCACCTATCCGCCCCACTGGCAGACGACGCCCGGCGAGACTTGAGCATTCCTCGCGCCACCCTGTAGGCTGGCGACGCCCCCCGAGGGCACACAACAATCAAGGAAACCATGGGAAAGGCATCATGAGCGAAGTGCACGTGAGATTTGCAGGCAAGATCGTGTTTGTCGGTTTCGGAAGCATCGGGCAGGGCGTATTGCCGTTGATTTTACGTCACATAGACACTTCGGCGGATCGCATCACGATCGTCACCGCGGACGATGCCGGCCGGGCCGAGGCCGAAAGCTACGGCGTCAAGTTCATCAAGGCCCCGCTCACCCGCGAGAACTACCGCCAGACATTGTTGCCGCTGCTCGGGGCGGGCGATTTTCTGTTGAACTTATCGGTCGACGTCTCGAGCGTCGCGCTGATCCTCCTCGCGCGCGAGCGCGGAGCGCTGTATCTGGACACCTGCATCGAGCCCTGGGCCGGCGGCTATACCGATACCAAGCTCTCGGTCGAGACTCGCAGCAACTACACCATGCGCCTCGACGCACTCAACCTGCGCGATACCACCAAGACGACGCCGACCGCGGTGCTCACCCACGGAGCGAATCCGGGCCTCGTATCACACCTCGCCAAACAGGCGCTCCTCAATATCGCCGGGGACGTCGGGATGGGGACCCAGGTGCCGGCGAACCGCGCCGAGTGGGCGAAGCTCGCACAGACTCTGGGTGTCAAGGTCATGCATATCGCGGAGCGTGATACCCAGGTGAGCCCGGTGCCGAAGAGGCTCAACGAGTTCGTCAATACCTGGTCGGTGGACGGGTTCGTGAGCGAAGGATCGCAACCTGCCGAGCTCGGCTGGGGCACGCACGAGAAGCACTTTCCCGGCGATGGCGGCCGCCACAAAAAGGGATCGGGCTGCGCGATCTACTTGAACCGCCCGGGCGCCAGCACGCGCGTGCGCACCTGGACGCCCAAGGCAGGCCCTTTCCACGGATTTCTGATCACCCACTCCGAGGCGATCTCGCTCGCGGATTACTTTACCGTCACCGAGGGCGACCACGTCGTGTATCGCCCGACGACGCACTACGCCTACCATCCGAGCGACTACGCCGTGCTCTCCG
>DATHCO010000108.1:0-44485 GCA_035319505.1 Steroidobacteraceae bacterium
AAAGCGCATGCTGAAGGGGCTCGGCGCCACCGCGAGTGCTCAGGCGGAATCGGACCGCATCGCCGCTCAACCCTTCGACGCTCACGTGGGAAACGAAAGTCATGGATTCGAGGTAGCTCTGCACCAGGGCATAGTCCTTGAGATCGCTCACCCCCGTGACTTCGATATCGACGGGGGCCAGGCTCCCGCTCACCGCATATAGGCTCGCATAGGTATCCGCGGCACGATTGACGCCGTCCGTGCCCGATCCCGAGAACTCGCTGCTGCGATCCTGAAACAGGTAAGTCCATCTCACCCCGGCCGAGAGGGTCGAGGTGTTGGCATGACCAACCAGAATACCCGCGCCTCCTAGCCGGTGCCCGAGCTCGGCGAGGGAGCTCGGGGTTGCGCTCGCGAGGCCGGCGTAGTCCAGGTGATTGCGCTGCAAATCCGCCGCGCTCGGCCAGATGATCGGAGCACCACGCACCATCGCCGTCGCATCGATGGAGGACTTGAGCTCCGAGCCCTCGTCAGCGGTGACTACCGTGCCCGATTGTGGGCCGGTTTGCACGCTGAGCCAGACGAAGGTCGACGGCCGTTCGCGCCCCCATAACGGCTGGTTATTCTGTGTGAGCCAGCGGTCGATGGCAGCTCCATCGAAAGCGACCCAAAGCTGATTCTCGGGCGCCGCGCGGTATTGCTGCACGTAGCGGCGTGCGTTGTCGAGCAACGGCGCGAACGCCGGATCCGCATCGGCCGTCAACCGGCCGGTGACACGGATCAATACCGTTCGCAGAGCCGCCTCGAACGCGGCGGTTTGCGCGGCCTCGGATCGATCGGCTACCGGCGCCGTCGCCTGATAGAGATCCGCGCGCGTGAGCGCAAAGCTCGAGCCCAACGAGCCGAAGGTCGCGCACACGAACACCCACAGGCGCAAATGTCGAGTGCAAGCGTTGAAATCACGTGCCATGGCGCAATTGCATCAGTCGTTCGATTCTCTCATGTAAAATACCACAGCTTGCCGACGCGCCGGGGTAGGCTCGCCGCGTATTCAAGGAATCGCCCGGGGTAGGCCCCGCGCGCTGAGGAATCGGATGACTGAGCGACTGACCTATCGCGAGGCGGGCGTCGACATCGATGCGGGTGACGAGCTCATCGAGCGCATCAAGCCGCGCGTCGAGCGCTCCCTGCGCCGCGAGGTCCTCGCCGGAATCGGCGGCTTCGCCGCCCTGGTGGAGGTCCCGCTCGAGCGCTACACCAGACCCGTACTCGTATCCGGAACCGACGGTGTCGGCACGAAGCTGCGGCTCGCCATCGATACGGGACGGCATGACGGTGTCGGCATCGATTTGGTCGCCATGTGCGCGAACGATGTCGTCGTGCAGGGCGCGGAGCCGCTGTTCTTCCTCGACTATTTCGCGACCGGTCATCTCGACGTGGGTGTCGGCGAGCGCATCATCGCAGGCATCGTCGAGGGCTGCCTGCAAGCGGGTTGCGCGCTGGTGGGCGGCGAGACGGCCGAGATGCCGGGCATGTACCACGGAAAGGACTACGATCTTGCCGGTTTCTGTGTCGGTATCGTGGAGAAGGATCGCATCATCGACGGCGCGCGCACGGCGGCCGGCGATGTGGTGCTGGGCCTGCCCTCCTCGGGGCCTCATTCGAACGGCTTCTCCTTGATTCGCAAGATTCTCGAGGTGAGCGGCGCCCGGCCCGACCTCGGGGTGGATGGCGTGGCACTCCTCGATCGGCTCATGGCACCCACCCGCATCTATGTCAAGCCGTTGCTCGAGCTCATGCGCGAGATTCCCGTGCAAGGTCTCGCCCACATCACGGGCGGGGGACTTCTCGAGAATATACCCCGCGTGCTACCGGAAGGCCTCGAAGTCGTTCTCGAGCGTAGCTCCTGGCCTCGTGAGCCGGTGTTCGATTGGCTGCAAGCCGAGGGGCATATCGCGGACGAGGAGATGTATCGCGTGTTCAACTGCGGCATCGGCATGACCATCCATGTCCGCTCGAGCGACGCTGCCCGCGCGATCTCGAGCCTGCAGCGCGTCGGCCAGCCCGCGCTCCCCATCGGCGAAGTGCGCAGAGGATCGCGCGGCGTCGTGATCGCTTGAGCCACCAAGAACATCGCGAGCCTGTCGTCGTGCTGATCTCCGGACGCGGCAGCAACATGCGGGCGCTCGTCGAGCGCAGCCGCGATTCGGCCATGGGCTACGCGGTCGTGGGCGTCCTTTCGGACCGGCCGGATGCCGCGGGCCTACAGGTGGCTCGCGATCTCGGAATCAGCGCCCGCGCACTGCCCGCTCAGGGTTCGCGCTCGGACTACGACAGCGCGCTCGCCGGCGAGATCGATACTTTCTCTCCTACCCTCATCGTGCTCGCCGGATTCATGCGGATCCTCTCCGGCGGCTTCGTCCAGCGATACGCAGGTCGAATCATGAACATCCATCCCTCGCTGTTGCCCAAGTATCCGGGGCTACACACGCACCGGCGCGTCCTCGAGGCGCGTGAGCTGCAACATGGAGCGACCGTGCACTTCGTCACCGAGGAGCTCGATGGGGGGCCGCGCATCATCCAGGCTCGAGTTCAGGTCGAGCCGGACGATGACGCCGACAGCCTAGCCGCGCGAGTGCAGGTCCTCGAGCACCGGATCTATCCACTCGCCGTGCGCTGGTACTGTACCGGGCGCCTGCGCTGCGCGGAGGGCGGCGCTTGGCTCGACGGCAAGGCCCTGTCGAGCCCCGTGCAATACCAAGGGTTGGATGCTGCGGAGGCGCCCTGATGCGGTTTCCCGCTTTCGACATGCCGCTTTGGGTCATCGCGCTGGCGGCGTTGACCGTCTTGCAACCTCAGGCGTCCGAGCCGCCGGCGGAGCCGGCGCCGGCCGCCGCGGAGGCGCCGGGCATAGGGCATGATGCGATCCCTCGACCCTTTTCAGCGCACTACGTAGCGGAATGGAAAAATATCAGCGTGGGAACCAGCGATCTGCAACTGCAGATCGACAAGCAAGCGGGCCGCTATCATTACACCTGGACGACCAGCGCGCGCGGCATTTTTCGCCTGGTGTACTCGAGCGACCTCATTCAGCAAAGCTGGTTGCGGGTGATCGACGATCAAGTGCGCCCCGAGAAATACAGGGCCGAGGAGGGCTCCTCTTCGGTCAGCTTCGATTTCGATTGGGACTCGGGCCATGCGCGCGGTTCCACGGAAGGCAAGCCGCTCGACCTCGCGCTTCCGCCGGGAACACAGGACCTCTTGTCCATTCAGATCGCGGTCATGCTCGACCTCAAGAACGGGAACCTCCCGCCGACCTTTCACATCATCGACAAGGACAGGGTAAAGGAATTTTCCTACCGGCGCGAAGGCGAGACGGATCTCGAGACCGCGCTCGGTACGCTGCACACCGTGATCGTCGCAAGCCGCCAGACTGGCAGCAATCGCATCTTGCGCATGTGGTTTGCGCCCGAGCTTGGCTTCGTCCCGATCCAGGCCGAACGGACGCGCGAGAACAAGCTCGAGTTTGCGATCCGGATCCGGTCCCTGAAGCGCTGAGGCGGCTCGTCAGGTCTTCGGCAGCGTGACGCCGCGCTGGCCTTGATATTTTCCGCCGCGATCCTTGTAAGAGGTCTCGCACACCTCGTCCGATTCGAAGAACAGCATCTGCGCGACACCTTCGTTCGCATAGATCTTCGCGGGAAGCGGCGTGGTGTTGGAGAACTCGAGCGTGACGTGACCCTCCCATTCGGGTTCGAGCGGGGTCACGTTCACGATAATTCCGCAATTATGGACGAATACCCCCGACTGCAAGGCGAAGTTACCGGCCTCCGGAACCGTCAAGCAGTAGACATCGTGGTCGCCGTCCATCTCGCGAAGGGCTGCGACCTTGTGGTTGCGATGAGCGGGGCTCCCTGTGAAGGGCGCGATCACGCCCCCATCCGCAGCCCACGCAGCGACCATGAGGTTCGATTGACGCGCCCGTTCGCTCGGATCGGCATGACGAGACGCCATCATTCTTTCGATATTCGTTGGCCGGTTATTGCGGCGATCGAAGTCCATATGCCGGCGATGCGTACCAGGAACGTCCGCGTAAATTTCGTGCCGCACGTTCCACTCATCCACCAAGCGCTGCGTGGGGCAGAGATGACCGTCGATCGGCTGATATACCGACTCGTATCCGTGGACCAGGTCCCGGTACAGCGGCATCAGTGCATCTCCCGGGCGCAGGCTATGAGCCGCCGTCATGCGCCCGTCGCGCCTCATGAACAGGTGATCTGGCGTCGCGCGAATCTGCTCGCCGTTATCTAACTCGATCTGCAGGAGCGAGTCTCGCCCTATGAACCGGGGTTTGTCCAGCAGACTCACGATGAGCCTGCCATTTTGCCCGATGCTGTAGCCCCAGAAGAGCTCGCCGGAGTCGTGCCGAGCAGCCATCTCTTCGAGCGTAGGCGCCGTCCCATCGACAAGAGCCACGCGAGTGTCGCCCCGAAAACAACGCGCGTAAGTCGAATTGTGAACGATGAAGTCATTGGCGACGAAGTTGTGCGGCCCCGGGACGGTGATGTCGAAGACCTCTTCCACTCCGGCCGGCTCGATTCGCTCGACCTCGTCCCATACGGGTCCTTCAACGCCCGCCGTGACATCTGCGTCAACGGCAAAGCGCGCACCCCGCGCTACCCTCGGCTCCGACCCATCCGGCATGGCGCGAACGGCGAGGGGCGCCTGCACGCTGATCGCGCGCACCGCATCCTCGAGCACGCCCTGTCTCACGGATCCGGGGACGAGACCGACTCTCTGCGCGAAGCGACGTATTTGCTCATCCTCTCGAATCTGTAGCTTGCAGACCCCGCCGCTCGCTGCCGTCGCCTCATCACGGATCAGCGACAAAATACCGAAGCGCAGCAGCAGATGGCGCACGTCCTCGATCAACCGCCGTGACGTCGAGTCGTACTCGATGGACACCTTCTGGTCTACGAGTCGGACATGGCCCGCCTCGCCGCTGAAGAGCGACTGCAGGAACAGCCGAACGGAGCGCTCGGGTGCCGTGAAGATCGACTGCGGCACGAACTTCTCGGCCGCGCCCCGAAGCCCGAGGCTCACTCCGAGAAGAGTCGCTAGGCGGTCCGGAACCGGCGTCTTCCCAAAGACGGGAATCTCCCGAGCCACCGCTATGCGATCGCCCGGCCCCAAGTCGCTCAACGGAACCCACTTATTGAGCGCGAGGAACGGATGATTCGCCGTCGCACGAATGCGCAGCCCGGCACGGGTGCGCAACTCGAAGATCTCGCGCTTGCCTTGCGCCATGAAGGCCGAGACTTTCGCGCGCTGCATCCGGCGGCCGTTCCAGGCCAGGGTGCTCTTACCCCAACCCATCTCCGTGATCGGCACGTACGCGCCCGTGCCGGCGTCGACGACGCGCGTGTCGCCGGTCACGCACTTCCCCAAGCACACCGTGAGAATCGTTCGCGGGATGCGGAAATACTCGACCGTGCTCGCGAGCGCGAATGAATTGGGTGGAATGATGCAGACGGGTCCTTTGAAGTCGACGAACGACTTCTCGTCGAAACCCTTGGGGTCGACGATCGTCGAATTGATGTTGGTGAAGATCTTGAACTCATCCGCGCAGCGCACGTCGTAGCCGTAGCTCGAGGTGCCGTAGGAGACGATCTTCTGGTCCCCCGCGGTTCGTACCTGCTGCGGCGAGAACGGCTCGATCATCCGATGCTCGCTCGCCATGCGGCGAATCCACCGGTCGCTTTTGATGCTCACGTCGCCTCGATCGTGATCTTGGGGAACATCGCGCTGTAGTCCTTGTTCAAGGTCGAGAGCCTCGCCGCGGCGCGACGCGCCATCTCGAGATAGGCGCGACTGCGGACGCTCCCGGGCGCGGCGACGACGGTCGGAGTGCCGCCGTCGGCTTCCTCACGGATGCGGATGTCGAGCGGTAATTCGCCGAGCAACTGCACGCCGTATTGTTGGGCCATGCGTGCGCCCCCTCCGGCGCCGAAGATGTGCTCCGCGTGGCCGCATTGGCTGCACACGTGGACGCTCATGTTCTCGACGACGCCGAGGACCCGCACTTCCACCTTCTCGAACATCTTGAGTCCCTTGCGCGCGTCCAGAAGGGCGATGTCCTGGGGGGTGGTGACGATGATAGCGCCGCTCACGGGCACCCGCTGGGCCAGGGTCAACTGAATGTCACCCGTCCCCGGCGGCATGTCGACGACCAGATAATCCAGCTCGCCCCAGCTGGTCTCGCCCAAGAGCTGGGTCAGCGCCTGGGTCACCATCGGTCCGCGCCAGGCCATCGGCTGCTCGGCATCGATCAGGAAGCCGATCGACATGACTTCGACTCCGTGCGCCCGCAGGGGGAGGATGTGCTTGCCGTCCGCGGATTGTGGCCTGGATCCGGCGAGTCCCATCATCTGGGGCTGGCTCGGGCCGTAGATATCGGCATCGAGAAGCCCGACCCGTGCGCCCTGCGCCGCCCAGGCGAGCGCTAAATTGGCGGCGGTGGTCGACTTACCCACGCCGCCCTTGCCAGAAGCGACCGCAACGATGTTCTTGACCTGGGCGAGGGGCTTCAGCGTGCGCTGCACCGCGTGGGCGATGATGTCGGCCCGCAACCTCAGGTTGAGGCGTGCGCCGCCGAGCGTTGGGGCAAGGAAGCTCTGCAAGGCCGGCCCGAGCTCCCCCGCGTAGTCGCTGCACGGAAACCCGAGCTTGAGGTCGATATCGACCGCGCCGCCGTGCACGCTGATCGCTTCGATGGCTTTCGCCTGGCCGAGCGTCTGGGCCATGTAGGGATCCGTATAAGTCGCTAGTTTCTCTCGCAGATACGCGGTATCGAGGGTGGAGCTCATCGACGCATTCTAACCCAGGGTGCTACGGCGGGCCCGTCCACATCGTGCTCGGGGGCGAGGGCGGCGGCGGGCGCCTTGCAATGTGGCATAATTCGCTAAAGTGAGAATTGAAGCCGGGTGCGCGTTGCGAATACGGTGAGAATGGAGCTTCTCCGAGGCAGTCGAGTCCAGGCCCGCGAATGAGTTTATTCGCCAACTACCGTGCCGATCGGCTCATTGCCGAAATCAAGTCCGGAGCCAATCCGGCGAGCCCGGAGGGGCAAAAGGCGCTGGAGAAGCTTCTTGGCCTGGGGCCGAGCGCTATCGAGCCGATCGTGCTGGCGCTTGCGACGGCGGAGAAGCGCGAGACGGCCGCCTACATCGAGGTGCTGGCGAAGCTCATCGACGCGAAAACGCTCCCCCAGCTCCTCAAGACCATGGGAGAGACCAACGGTCGGGCGGTATCAGGGATTGTGTGGGCCCTCTGCTCGAGCCGAAACTACCCGACCTCGGCCCTGCTCGATGCCTTGAGCAAGGAGGGCATGCCGAAGCCGGCGATCATCGAGGTGATCGCCGCGCAGAAGAGCCGCTTCGCGGTGCGCGATCTGTTGAATGCGGCCCACACGCAGGAGCCGACCGAGCGCGCCGCGCTCTTCAAGATCATCGCCGACATGGCGGACGAATCCTCGGTCGACGATTTGATCGCTCGAATGGACGGCAAGGACCCGCTCGTGCGGCTGAACATCATCCAGGTCCTGTCGCGCTTCAATCTGCCGCGCGTCAAGGAGGCCCTTCAGAAACAACTCAAGGACCACGGCAAGCTGATTCGGTCAGCAGCGCTCTCGGCGCTCGCGCGCATGGAGCCACCGTTCGACATGGCGCTCATCTGCGGCATGCTCCGTGATCCGGAGATCGAAGTGCAGAACAAGGCGGTCGATCTGGTGGTCCACGCCAACCACCCCGACACGGTCAAGCATCTGGTGGAGGTGCTCAAGGACGAGAACGAGTACGCTCGGCGCGCCGCCGTCGAGGTGCTCAACGTGGTGGGGACATCCAAATCGGTCAAGTACTTGCTCGAAGTAATCGCCGACAGCGATTGGTGGGTGCGCACGCGCGCAGCCGATGCGCTCGGCAAGATCGGCGGTCCGAAAGTGGTGGAGGCCGTGTTGGCACTGGTCAAGGACGAGAATCAGGACATTCGGCGCGCGGCCATCGAAATCCTGAACCAGACCAAGGATGAGCGGGCGGTGGCGCAGCTGATCGAGGCCACCAAGGATCGCGATTGGTGGGTTAGCGAGCGCGCCGTGGATGCGCTTGCCGAGATCGGCAGCACCAAGGCGCTGCCGCGATTCGTCGAGATGCTCTCCTCCGCTGAGCCCAAATCTTTGCCGACGGTGGTGCGAGCCATCGGCAAGGTCGGCGATCAGAAGAGCGTCGAGCAGCTGTTGCCGCTCCTGCAGCGTTCGGAAAACGATATCAAGGTGGAAACGATCGCGGCGCTCGCCAAATTGGCCGACGAGCGGCGCGCGAATACGATTCGGGTGCGTTTGCAGGCGCTCTCGACCGGCGACGACGGAACGCTCAATCAGGCGGTCACGCGCGCCGTGGACGAGCTCGACCAGCGATTCTCGGCGCATTCGACCGCCGCGACGCCCATGGCCGCGTCGAGTCAACGCGTGGCCGCGCAGCGGCCGACGCCGCCGGCATCTGAGCCGTCGAAGACCTTGCTCATCGACAATAAGGAGATCGCCCAGGTCATCCGCGAAAGCGAGGCCCAGTCGCTGTCCGCGAAGCTCGATATCGCTACGCTCAAGACGGGCGACGTCATCGAGGGCCGGTACAAATTCATCGAGAAGATCGGCAAGGGGGCATTCGGCACGGTGCTGCTCATGGAGGACACCGTCGTCGAGGAGCGCTTGATCCTCAAATTCCTAAACCCCAACGTCTCCGCCGACGAGGAGATGATGAAGCGCTTCGTGCACGAGTTGCGCTACAGCCGCAAGATCACCCACAAGAACGTGATCCGCATTTACGACTTCCTGTACATCCGCGGCAATTACGCGATCTCCATGGAGTACTTCCCGTCTCACACCTTGGGCGGGGAGATCGTCAACGAGAGGCCGGTCGAGCTCAAGCGCGCCGTGAAATTCGGCATCGACATCGCGACCGGTATGGCAGTCGCGCACCAGGCCGGAATCGTCCATCGCGACTTGAAGCCCGCCAACGTGCTGATCGACAACGAGGGGCTGGTCAAGATCGTGGACTTTGGCGTGGCGGCGGCACAGAGAGAGGGCGATACGCAGCTGACCAAGACCGGCTATGTCATCGGTTCCCCGAAATACATGGCGCCCGAGCAGATTCTCGGCAAGAAGGTCGACGAGCGCGCCGACATTTACAGCCTCGGGGTGATCCTGTATGAGCTGTTCACGGGGGTTCCTCCCTACTCCCGCGGCGATCACATGTCGGTCATGTACCAGCACGTTCAGGGCAAGGCGCGGCCGCCTATCGAGATCAACAAGTCCCTGCCGATCGAATTGAGCAACTTGGTGATGAAGTGCATGGCCCTCGACAAGTCCAAGCGGGCGCAATCGATGGATGAGCTGCGCCAATCGCTCGAGAAGTTCCTCTAACGCTTCCGGGACCCCCTCCGGCACCCGATTTGACCGACAGTCGGACGTGAGGCGCTAGACGCAGCTCACGTTTATGGACCTTCGCGGCAGTAAACGCTCGAAAATCCAAGTGCTTACAGGTAGCCTTGGGCGTTATGGCAAGAGTCGACGCGTTCCTCAAGCTCGGCACCGCGCAGGGCTGCTCGGACCTGCACCTGGCGGTCGGCGTGCCGCCGATGCTGCGCATGCACGGGGATCTGATGCCGATCAAGTTTCGCAACTTGGGCGATGCGGAACTCGAGAGCTACATCACGGAAATCCTCACGCAGTCACAGATGAAGGTATTGCGCGAGGGGCATGATCTCGATTTCTCCTACGTGTCCGCCGATGGCGGGCGCTTTCGGGTCAATGTGTACCGCAAGGAAACCGGCGTCGGCGCCGCCTTTCGTGCCATTCCCACGCAGATGCCGAGCATCGATCAGCTCGGGCTGCCGCCGATCGTCAAGAAGCTCTGCGATCACCATCAGGGCATGATCCTGGTCACCGGGTCCACCGGCACGGGCAAAACGACCACGCTCGCATCGATGATCGACTATCTGAACTCCACGCGCACGCTCAACATCATCAGCCTGGAGGATCCGATCGAGTTCGTCCACAAGAGCAAGTCGAGCCAAGTCATCCAGCGTGAATTGGGTACGCACCTGCCATCGTTCGCCGAAGGCGTCCGCGCCGCCATGAGAGAGGATCCGGACGTGATCCTCGTCGGCGAAATGCGCGATGCGGAGACGATCTCCATGGCGATGACGGCGGCGGAGACCGGGCATCTCGTGCTCGGGACCTTGCACACCACGAGCGCCACCAAGACAATCGATCGGATCATCGATGCGCTGCCGCACGAAGAACGCGAGCAAACCAAGACCTTCCTCGCCTCGAGCCTGATCGCCGTCATCACCCAGGTGCTGCTCAAGACTCCGGACCTGCGCGCGCGCCGCGCGGTGTGCGAGATCATGGTGCTCACGAAGGCCATCGGAAAACTGATCATGACCGATCAGACACACCAGATACCGAGTCAGCTGCAAATGGGCAAGGATCAGGGCATGCAATTGCTGGATCAGGCGCTGCTTGCGGCGATTCAGGCGAAGGAGATCGATCCGGAGCAGGCCTACTCCTATGCGGCCGACAAGCGCCCATTCCAGCGCTTCGTCAGCGATCTCTCCGGCGCACCGGCGCCCCTCGAGCCCGCCGAGTCGTAGCGCGCCGTGGCCGCCATCGACGCCTTCCTCACCCAAATCCTCGAGCGCGACGGCTCGGATCTACACTTTCTCGCAGGAGATCTGCCGCGAGTGCGCCAGTACGGGGAGCTCAAGCCGTTGCGTACGGAACCGCTCGCCGCGGACATGGTGAAGAGCACGCTGTACGAGATCATGCCGAAGCTCTCGATCGAGCGCTTCGAATCGAAGGACGGCACCGATTTCGCTCACTCCATTCCGGGCGTCGCTCGATTCCGCGTCAACGTCATGCGCCAGCTGAACGGCATGGGCGCCGTGTTTCGTGCGATTCCATCCAAGGCGCGCACGGCGAAGGAGCTCAATTTGCCGGATGCCGTGATGGGGCTTTGCAAGATCAACAGCGGTCTCATCTTGGTCACCGGAAAGACGGGGTCGGGCAAGTCCACGACGCTTGCCGCCATGATCGACGACATCAACTCGCGCGAGAAGGGCCACATTCTCACCATCGAGGATCCGATCGAATTCGTGCACACGCGCAAGAACTGCCTGATCAGCCAACGTGAAATCGGGGTGCATGCCGCGAGCTTCTCCACGGCGCTGATGTCGGCGCTGCGCGAGGATCCGGACGTCATCCTGGTGGGCGAGCTGCGCGATCTGGAAACCATGAGCATTGCGGTGACAGCGGCCGAAATGGGTATTCTGGTGATGGGGACGCTGCACACGAACGGAGCCGCGGCCACGGTCGATCGTTTGGTCAACGCGTTTCCCGCCGACAAGCAGCCTCACGTGCGTACGATGCTCTCCACCAGCCTGCGCGGGGTGGTATCGCAGCAGCTCATTCCGAAGGCCGACAAGAAAGGCCGAGTCGCCGCTCTGGAGATTTTGGTCAACACGCCCGCCATCGCGAATCTGATTCGCCAGGGAAAGATGGATCAGTTGGAAAACGGCATGCAAACCGGATCCGCTTCCGGCATGCGTCTCATGGATGCGGCCATCCAGTCGCTTCTCGATCAGAAGCTCATCACCGGCAAGGACGCCTACAAGAAGGCAATCAACAAAGCGAGATTCGAGCAGTATCGCGAGGCGAGCGAGCCCTAACTCCCGCGCCAACGCCGGGGATTCATCTAGGGGACCCTGCGCGGGCATGGCATAATTTTACTATGACTCCTCGACGGCGAATTCTGGTCACGAGCGCGCTGCCGTACGCCAACGGCCCCATACACTTGGGCTACGTCCTCGAGGCCGTTCAAACCGATGTCTGGGTACGCTTTCAGAAGCTCCGCGGGCACGAATGCCACTACGTGGGTGCGGACGACACCCACGGCACGCCCATCATGCTCAAGGCCCAGGCGGAGGGAATCACGCCCGAAGAGTTGATCGAGCGCGTCAACGTCGAGCATCGGCGCGATCTGGCGCAGATGCTGATCGGATTCGACAACTTCGACTCGACTCATTCGCCGGAGAACCGGGCGGTTTGCGACCGCATGTACTTGCGCCTGCGCGAGGCCGGCTACATCGACCGGCGCAGCGTCCGCCAGGCCTACGACGAGACGGCGAAGATGTTCTTGCCCGATCGCTATGTCAAAGGCACTTGTCCGGTGTGTGGCACGCCGGATCAGTACGGCGATTCCTGCGAGAATTGCCACTCGACCTACACCCCTGCGGATCTCAAGAATCCGCTCTCCGCGGTGAGCGGAACGCCGCCCGTGTGGCGCGAATCGGAGCATTACTTCTTTCGCCTGAGCGCCTTCGAAGAGCGCTTGGCGGGCTGGGTCAAGACCAGCGCCGTACAAGAGAGCGTCGCGCACAAGCTCTCGGAGTGGTTCGCCCAGGGCCTGAAGGACTGGGACATCTCACGCGACGCCCCGTATTTCGGCTTCGAGATTCCCGATGCGCCGGGCAAGTATTTCTACGTCTGGTTCGATGCGCCGATCGGCTATCTGGGGAGCTTCACGCAACTGTGCACGCGCACCGGCCTGCGCTTCGAGGACTTCCTCGGGCCCGATTCGAACGCCGAATTGCATCACTTCATCGGCAAGGACATCCTGTACTTTCACACCTTGTTCTGGCCCGCGGTGCTCGAGGCCGCGGGCATGCGCCGCCCGACCAACGTGCATGCCCATGGATTCCTCACGATCAACGGACAGAAGATGTCGAAATCGCGCGGCACCTTCATCACCGCGCGCCGCTATCTCGACCATCTGAATCCCGAGTACCTGCGTTACTACTTTGCGGCGAAGCTCGGACTCGGCATCGAGGATCTCGACATGAACCTCGATGAGTTCACCCAGCGGCTCAACTCCGACATCGTGGGCAAGCTCGTGAACATCGCGAGCCGCTGCGCAGGCTTCATCACCAAGAGTGCGGGCGGGTCGCTCTCGAGCGACCTGCCGGACGCATCGTTGTACACCGCCTTCGCGGCAGCGGGTGAGACGATCGCCGCCGCTTACGAGATTCGCGACACGGCCGCCGCCATACGCGAGATCATGAGTCTCGCCGATCGGGCGAATCAATACATCGATGCGCACAAGCCCTGGACCCTCGCCAAGGAGCCGGGCAGGTCCGCCGAGGTGCAGGGTATCTGCACTCAGGGACTCAATCTGTTCCGCGCATTGATGATCTATTTGCAGCCGGTATTGCCGGAAATGGCCGCACGGGCCCAGCAGTTTTTCCAAGAGCCGGCGTGGGGCTGGGACAGCGCCGCGCGGCCGCTCCTCGGTAGCCGGATTCTGCCCTACCGTCCGCTCGCCACGCGCTTGGATCCGAAGACCGTTGCTCGCCTGATCGAGCCCGTCACCGACGCTGCGCAATCCGCCCCTGCTCCAGCCGCCAGGGCCGGCGCCGCAACCTCCACGGCTGCCACCACTGCCACCACTGCCACCACTGCCGCCGCGACTGCCGCGGCGCGTGCTCCCGCCGCCGCGCACGCCCGGGCGCCCGCCGACGGGGCTGCGAGCACGACCGCTCCGGCGCCGATAACGATCGATGAGTTCATGCGAATCGATCTGCGCGTCGCCCGGGTACTCGATGCCGATTTCATCGCAGGCGCGGACAAGCTGTTGAAATTGCATCTCGATGTGGGAGAGCTCGGCGAGCGGCGGATCTTTGCCGGCATTCGCGCCGCCTACGAGCCCGCCTCGCTCATCGGCCGGCTCATCGTGGTCGTTGCCAATCTCGAGCCCCGCAAAATGCGCTTCGGAACCTCCGAAGGGATGCTGCTCGCGGCGGGACCGGGCGGAAGTGAGTTATTCATCCTGTCCCCCGATACCGGAGCCGTTCCCGGTATGCGCATCAAGTAACCGCGATGAGCTCGCGCAGCGCTGGCGGCGACGTGGCGTGTATCGATGCGCTGCTTCCGCAGACCCAATGCACTCGCTGCGGCTACCCGGGGTGCCGGCCCTATGCCGAGGCCATCGCGCGCGGGGAGGCCGAAATCAATCAATGTCCGCCGGGGGGCAGCGCCACGATTCGCGCGCTCGCGCAGCTTGTGGGCCGAGAGTATCGGCCGCTCAATCCGGCGAACGGGGTGGAATCGCCGCTGCGCGTCGCGTGGATCGACGAGGCACGCTGCATCGGCTGCGCGCGCTGTCTGCCGCCCTGCCCGGTCGACGCCATCGTCGGTGCTGGGAAGTACCTGCACACCGTGCTTGCCGATCGCTGCACGGGATGTGAGCTCTGTCTGGCTCCCTGCCCGGTCGACTGCATCGAGATGCGACCGGCGCCCGAGCCGGCGGCGCTGCGACCCGCTCTCAATCGCACACGCTACCAGGCGCACACGCAGAGGATCGAGAGGCGCGCCGAGGAACGGCAGCGGCAGCTCGCGGCGATGAAGGCCGCCGCGTCGCGCGCTGCCGACGCGCCGGGGAGATCGTGAACGCGGCGCGACGGCGCGCCATCTTCGAGCGGCTGCGCAAGGACAATCCGACGCCGCGCACCGAATTGCACTATCGCTCGCCGTTCGAGCTCCTGATCGCGGTGATACTGTCGGCCCAGGCGACAGACAAGAGCGTCAACAAGGCGACGGCGGCGCTGTTCGCTCGTGCCGACACGCCGGCCGCCATGCTCGCGCTCGGCGTGGAGGGCATCACGCCGTACATCAAGTCGATTGGCCTTTACAACAGCAAGGCCAAGAACATCATCGCGACCTGCGCGGCCCTCGAGGCCGAGCACGGCGGCGAGGTTCCGAGGTCCCGCGAGGCCCTGGAACGGCTGCCGGGGGTCGGGCGCAAAACGGCGAACGTGGTCTTGAACACTGCGTTTGGTGAGGCCACGATGGCCGTCGACACCCACATCTTTCGCGTGGCCAATCGTACGGGACTCGCCCCCGGCAAGACGGTGCGCGCGGTCGAGGACAAGCTATTGAAATTCGTGCCCGAGGAATTTCTAAAAGATGCTCACCACTGGCTGATCCTGCACGGCCGCTACGTGTGCACGGCACGAAACCCGGCCTGCGGGCGCTGCATCATTGCCGACCTCTGCGAGTACCGGCACAAGACGAAGGCACCGGCCCCATGACCCTCGGCGGATATACCCGAGACGAGCTGCGGCAGAGCTATAGCGATGCCTGGAAGAGGCGCCTAGCCGGCTCTCCCCTGACGCCCCTCGAGTCGATGATTGCCGATGTGATCGAGCGTCATCCGCAATATCAGGCCCTCGTGGCGGACCCGCAGGCGGCGCGAGCGCTCGAATCCACGGCCACCGAACATAATCCGTTTTTACATATGGGACTGCATCTCGCCGTCCGCGAACAGCTGTCCATCGATCGGCCCCCGGGAATCCGCGAATTGCATCGTTCACTCACGTGCCGGCTCGGCGGTGAGCACAGCGCCGAGCACGCGCTCATGGAGAGCCTCGCGCAAGCTCTGTGGGAAGCGCAGCGCGCCACTCGGGCGCCCGATGAGGCACGCTACCTCGAGCTCGTGCGCAGCCGCCTGGGCGCACTCGGCGCACGATGACATCGGGGGCGGCACTCCACTCTGGAGCAACTTCGCGCGGCGTTACAAGGTTAAGCAAGTTTCATCCACGCTTCATCGGAGTGCTCGCTCGGGGCCGCTATGCTCGGTTCGTCGATTGAGGGCCGGACGCGATGGCCATCGTGGCAGGCCGCTGGCCATCGATTCGAGGGTCGACCATGCGCTCCATCGCTGCGGCACTTGCCGTCTTCCTGGTTCTATCCGCTCACGGTGTAGCCTGGGCCTCGCCTGCCTCCCCCGCCGACACGCCGGCAGCCCCTCCATCAGCCGCCTCACCCTCGGCACCGTCCTCTCCCGCGGGAGCTGCCAAAGCGAAGGACGTGAGCACCGCGGCCGCGAGCGCAGACCGCGACGCCGCGAAGCATGCGAAGCGCACAACCTGCGTGAAGGAGGCCAGAGCCAAGAAACTCGTCGGTGCCCAGAAGACGGCGTTCATCAAGGAGTGTGCCAGCACTCCATAGACTCCGGCCCATCGACCCGTTTACCCGAACCGGCAGGATGGCTGCCTCGACGGTCGCAGTTCGTGGCAATGACAGATCACCTCATCCATCTCGTTTGCGGATCCACCGGAGCGGGAAAGACGACCTACGCTCGAGCGCTCAGTGAGCGAATCGGCGCGGTCAGATTCTCGATTGACGAATGGATGACGGCGCTGTTTTGGATCGACAGTCCGCGGCCGCTCCAGCCCGCGTGGTCGATGCAGCGAGTCGAGCGCTGCCTCACGCAGATCTGGTCGACCGCATCGCAGGTAGCCCGGCGCGGAGTGCCCTGCGTGCTCGATCTCGGACTGAGTCAAAAGGCGAGCCGCGTGCGCTTTGCGAAGCGGGCGGCCGAGTTCGGGCTATCCGTGCAGCTGCACTTTCTGGACGTGCCCCCGGAGGAGCGCTGGCGCAGGGTACAGATACGTAACGCCGCGAAGGGCGGCACCTACGATCTGCCCTTCGATGTCACTCGCGAGATGTTCGACTTCGTCGAGACCCTCTGGGAACCACCGACGCAGGCAGAGATGCTCGAGTGCAATGGCATCAGAGTTTCATCCTAAATTGCGGCGCTGCGCTCCGCAGCCGGCGAGCCGACTACTTCTTCGGCACGTACAGGTCCGTCAGCGTTCCCTCGAACGCCTCCGCGGAGAACGCCACCGTCTCGGAGAGCGTCGGATGGGCGTGCACCGTCAATCCAATGTCCGCCGCGTCGGCGCCCATTTCGATCGCGAGCGCGACTTCTGCAATCAAATCTCCCGCGTTGGTGCCGACGATCCCTGCACCGATGACGCGGTGCGTGTCTTTGTCGAACAGGAGCTTGGTGAAGCCCTCGTCGCGATTGATCGCCAGTGAGCGACCGCTTGCCGCCCACGGGAACAACCCCTTGCCGTAGCCGATCCCCTGCGCCTTGGCCTCGGTCTCGGTGAGCCCGGCCCAGGCGATCTCCGGGTCGGTGTACGCGACGGAGGGAATGGAGCGCGCGTCGAACGAGGCCTTGAGGCCGGCGGCGACCTCTGCAGCTACCTTCGCCTCATGCGAGGCCTTGTGCGCCAGCATCGGTGCCCCGACGATGTCGCCGATGGCAAAAATATGCGGCGCGCTGGTGCGCATCTGCCGGTCGACGGCGATGATCCCGCGCCTGTCCACGGTGACTCCGGCCGCGGCGGCGTTGACCGCATGACCGTTCGCGCTGCGTCCCACGGCCACCAGCACCCGATCGAAATCCTGGGGCGGCGGGACGTCGGGTCCTTCGAAGGTGGCCCGCAAGCCCTGCGCATGCGCCTCGAGCTTGGCGACCCGCGACTTCACCATGATGCGCTCGTAACGCTTCTCGATTCGCTTTTGCAACGGGCGCACGAGGTCGCGATCCGCGCCGGGCATCAGCTCGTCCATCAGCTCGACCACGGTCACTGCCGAGCCCAAACCATCGTAGACGCAGGCCATCTCCAGACCGATGATGCCCCCGCCGATCACGAGCAGCCGCTTGCATTCGGGCAATTCGAGTGCGCCGGTCGAATCCATGACGCGCGGGTCATCGGGAAAGGCCGGCAATCGCACAGACTCGGAACCCGCCGCAATGATGCATTGCTTGAAATCGACGCGCCGCGTCGCGCCGCCCGTGGTCAGCTCGAGCGAGTGCGCGCCGATGAACCTCGCCTCGCCGCGCAACACGTCGACCTTGCGCTGCTTCGCGAGCAAGCTAAGACCGTTCGTCAGTTTGGTCACCACGCGATTTTTCCAGGCGCGCAGTCGTTCGCGATCGATCTGCGGCGGCCCGAAAACGATGCCGTTGGCGGCCATGTCCTGCGCATCCTCGATCACCTTCGCGGCGTGCAGCAGCGCCTTCGACGGGATGCAGCCAACGTTCAGGCACACGCCGCCGAGCACGGGGAAGCGCTCGATGAGCGTGACCTTGAGACCCAGATCGGCGGCGCGAAAGGCCGCCGTGTAGCCGCCCGGCCCGGACCCGAGCACGACCAGATCGAGGGCGCCGGGGGGCGCAGGCGGAGCTTCCTGCGAGGGCTGAAGCCTCGGCGCGCCGCTAGAGGCCGCCGGCGGCGCTCCCATCGGCGCAGGCGCTGCGGGCCTCGCGGCAGACTGCGCCGGCGCCGCCACGGGCGGAGCGGGCTTCCCCGCCGCGGCGGCCGCTGCGGCCGGGCCTGTCGGTGAGGGCGTAGGCACGGCTTGCGAGGTCGTGACGGTCGCGATCAACGTGCCGGTCGTTACCGCTTGACCTTTCTTGATCTCGATCGACGCCACCGTCCCGCTCACCGGCGAGGGTACGTCCATCGAGGCCTTCTCGGACTCGAGCGTGATGAGCGGATCGTCGGTGCGAATCTCGGCACCGATCCTCACCAGCAGCTCGACGACCGTCACATCCTTGGCGTCCCCCAGATCGGGCACCCGCACCTCGGTGAGGCTCATAACATGGCCTTCACGTCGCCGAGGGTCTGGCTCAAAAATACGATGAAGCGTACCGCTTCGGCGCCGTCGATCACCCGATGATCATAGGACAGCGACAGCGGCAACATCAGTCGGGGCACGAATGCGCCCTTGTCGAACACCGGTTTTTGCGCGGATCGCGATACGCCGAGGATCGCTACCTCGGGAGCATTGATGATGGGTGTAAACGCCGTGCCGCCGATCCCGCCGAGACTCGAGATCGTGAACGAGCCCCCCTGCATCTCGGCCGCGCTCAGTTTCCCGGCGCGCGCCTTCTCGGACAAGACGGAGAGTGAGCGCGCGATGTCGAACAGGTTGCAGCGGTCAGCGTCGCGAATCACCGGCACGACGAGTCCGTTCGGCGTATCGGCCGCAAAGCCGATGTGGAAGTACTTCTTGAGCACCAGGTTCTCGCCGGCGGCATCGAGCGATGCGTTGAATCGCGGAAATTCCTTGAGCGCCACGATGCAGGCCTTGATGATGAACGCGAGCGGCGTCAGCCGCACGCCTTCCTGCGTCGCCTTGCCCTTCAGCGCGACGCGAGCGATCTCCATATCGGTGATGTCCGCGTCCTCGTGCTGCGTGACATGCGGCAGATTGAGCCAGCTCGCCTGCAAGCGCGCGCCGGAAATGCGCTGGATGCGCGAGAGCGGCCTGACCTCCACGGGTCCGTACGCTGCGAAATCGACTCTGGCGACCTGCGGAATCGCTCCCCCCGTCGGCGCCGCGGCGGGTTTGGTGAGAAGCGCCTTCACATGGGCTTTCACGTCCTCGTGCGTGATACGGCTCTTGGGGCCTGTGCCTTTGACCTTGCCGAGATCGGCTCCGAGCTCACGCGCGAGCTTGCGAACCGAGGGGCTCGCATAGGCTTTGGAGAACGCCGATTCATCCACCGCGGACGGGCGGGCCCCGTCCCCGGTTGCCGGTGTCGCTTCCGTCGCGGTCACTGGCGCAGGCTTTGCCTGCGGCGCTGCGGGCCTTGCCTCGGGCGCTGCAGGCCTCGCAGCCTCCGGCGCGGGCCTCGGCACATCGGGGGCCGCCTTGGTCTCGAGCACGGGCTTGGACGCCGCTGCGGGGGCCGGCGGAGCCGGTGCCTCGGCCGCTTGATCATCGCTTTCGAGCAGCAGGATCAGGCTGCCCTCGGATACCTTGTCACCCTGTTTGACTCTGATCTGGGCAATGCGTCCGGCCGCGGGCGAGGGCACGTCCATCGACGCCTTGTCCGTTTCCAGCGTGATGAGCGGCGTCTCCTTGTCGATACGCTGGCCGTCCTTGACCAGCACGTCGATCACGTCGACATCCTTGAAGCCTCCGATATCCGGGACGAGAACGCTGAGGGGAGTCGCCGCCACGTGTCTCGAGCCTACACGGAGAGCGGATTGGGTTTTTCGGGATCGATGCCGAAGGCCTCGATCGCCTTGGTAACCGTTTGAACGTCGATCTTCTGCTCGTCGGCCAGGGCCTTGAGCGCAGCGACCACGACGTAGTGGCGATCCACCTCGAAGAAGTGGCGCAGCTGGGCACGCGAGTCGCTGCGTCCGAAACCGTCGGTCCCGAGCACCGTGTAGCGGCCTGGAACCCATTGACGGATCTGGTCGGGCACGGTCTTTATGTAATCGGTGGCCGCGACGAACGGCCCCTCGCGATCGCCGAGCGCCTGCCGAATGTAGCTCTGCTTCGGCGGCGCGGTCGGGTGCAGCAGGTTCCAGCGCTCGATATCGAGCGCGTTCTTGCGCAACTCGCTGAAACTCGTGACCGAATAGACGTCGGCGGGTACGCCGAAGTCGCGCTCCAGGATCTCCGCCGCGGCCTGCACCTCGCGCAGGATCGTCCCCGATCCGAACAGCGTGACTCGTACCTTGCCGCGGCCGCCGATCTGAAGGAGGTACATCCCGCTCAAAATGCCCTGCTCGACGCCGGCCGGCATCGGCGGATGAACGTAGTTCTCGTTCATGCAGGTGATGTAGTAGAAGATGCTCTCCTGCTCCTGATACATCCGCCGCAGGCCATCCTGGATGATCGTGGCGAGCTCATACGCGTAAGCCGGATCGTAGGCCACGCAGTTCGGCACGGCGGTCATCACCAGCTGACTGTGCCCGTCTTGATGCTGCAATCCCTCACCCGCGAGCGTGGTACGCCCGGCCGTGCCGCCAATCAAGAATCCCCGCGCTTGGCTGTCGCCCGCCGCCCATATGAAATCGCCGACCCGCTGAAAGCCGAACATCGAGTAGTAGACGTAGAACGGCACCATGCTCACGCCGTGGTTCGCGTAGGCCGTCGCCGCAGCGAGCCATGAGCACAGACTCCCTGCCTCGTTGATGCCTTCCTCGAGGATCTGGCCTTGCTTGTCCTCTCGATAGAACATGAGTTGATCGGCATCTTGGGGCGTGTAAAGCTGGCCCACCGACGAGTAGATGCCGACTTGCCGAAACATGCCCTCCATGCCGAAGGTGCGTGCCTCGTCGGGGATGATCGGCACAATGTGCTTGCCGATGTTCTTGTCGCGCACCAAGGTCGTGAGAATGCGCACCAGCGCCATGGTGGTGGAGATCTCGCGGTCCTGCGTGCCTTCGAGCAGCGCGCTGAATGCCTCGAGCGGTGGCACCACGAGCGGCGGCGCCGAGGTGTAGCGCGCCGGGAGGTACCCGCCGAGCTCTGCCCTGCGCTCCTGCAGATAGCGCATTTCCTCGCTGTCGGGCGCGGGCTTTCTGAAGGACAGGCCGGCGATTTCCTCGTCGGAGATCGGAATATTGAACCGGTCACGAACGGTCTTTAAGTCCTCGTCGCCGAGCTTTTTCTGCTGATGCGCGACGTTCAAGCCTTCGGCGGACTTACCGAGCCCGAATCCCTTCACGGTCTTCGCCAGAATCACCGTTGGCGAGCCCTTGTTGGCCACGGCGGCCGCATACGCCGCGTACACCTTCACCGGATCGTGGCCGCCGCGGTTCAAGCGCCAGATCTCCTCGTCGGACATGTTGGCGACCATCTCCTTGAGCTCGGGGTATTTGCCGAAGAAATGTTCGCGCGTATAGGCGCCGCCTTTGGACTTGAAGTTCTGGTATTCGCCGTCGACACACTCCTCCATCAAGCGCTTCAACAGACCCTTCTGGTCGCGCTCGAGCAGCGGGTCCCAGCGTGAGCCCCACAGCACCTTGATGACGTTCCAGCCGGCGCCCAAGAAGGCCGCCTCGAGCTCCTGGATGATCTTGCCGTTGCCGCGCACCGGCCCGTCGAGCCGCTGCAAATTGCAATTGATGACGAAGATGAGATTGTCGAGTTCCTCGCGCACCGGCATGGTGAGCGCGCCCATCGATTCCGGCTCGTCCATCTCGCCGTCGCCGAGGAACGCCCACACTTTACGGTCGGAGGGCGCAACGATGCCGCGATGCTCCAGATAGCGCACGAAGCGCGCCTGAAAAATCGCCATCATCGGGCCCAATCCCATCGAGACGGTCGGGAACTGCCAGAAATCGGGCATCAGCCAGGGGTGCGTGTACGAGGACAGGCCATCGCCCTTCACCTCCTGACGAAAGCGCAGTAATTGCGCCTCATCGAGGCGACCCTCCAAATAGGCTCGTGCGTAGATTCCCGGGCTCGAGTGGCCCTGCATGAACACCAGGTCGCCTGGATGTTGGGCGCTCTTTGCCCGCCAAAAGTGATTGAATCCGACCTCGTAGAGCGTTGCCGCCGACGCATAGCTCGCGATGTGCCCACCGTACTCGGAGCTCGCGCGGTTGGCTTGTACCACCATGGCAAGCGCGTTCCAGCGCATATACGCCTCGTTGCGCCGCTCGAGCGAGCGGTCGCCGGGATATTCGGGTTCCTGGGCACGGGAGATCGTGTTGAGGTACGCGGTGTTCGGCTTGAAGGGCAGATAAGCGCCGGATCGACGGGTGAAGTCCACCAACTTCTCGAGCAGAAAATGCGCGCGCTCGGGTCCTTGGGCGCGCATCACCGACTCGATCGATTCGAGCCACTCCTGCGTTTCCGTGGGATCGATGTCTTCGAACGGCGACTGCTGAGTCATAAAAGAAGGACCTTGAAAAAACCCACGTGCCCATGCACGCGCCCACGTGTCCTGTTAAGATGCCAGGCACGTGACAGCGCCCAAGCGCTATTTGCCCCAAAAAGCAGCGCTATCTTCGGGGTTTGGTTTTTCGCGGTCAAGCAACAGGATCAGCTGGCAGACTGCGCGCGCCGTGCGGGCGAACTGCGGGGCGTGCCGCGCTGCGCCTGCGGCTAGTGTCCTGAATCAGAAATTCGCCGGCATTCGAACACCGCGGCGCCCCGCCCGCTGCGTTGCTCCTCTCTTGAATACGCTAAAGTATTCGCGGTCGTCGCGCCTTGCGGTCGGGCCGCGGCGGCGCTCTCGGTGCATGGCGAATTTCTGATTTAGCACACTAAGATAGTTATGCCGATTCGCTTGCCCTTCAGCTCCTTGCTCGTTCCCGCGCGGCAAATCACGGAGCGTGTCCCAGAATCGAAGCTTTCCCGCTACGCCGCCGCCATCGTTCTTTTGCCCCTGAAGCCGGCCGCGGCCGATTGGGCGGCTCTACCGCATGGCCGCGTGCTGCGCGAGCTATATCGCAGAAAGGTGCGCAAGGAAGGAGACTGCTGCCAGCTTCGGGTCGGCGAGCGCGCTGAAACCCTGCTCATCGCCGCGAGCGTCTGCGCTCAAGCGAGCACGTTCGAGCGGCTGCAAGCCGCGGGCAAGCTTGCTCGAGCGGCCCTAGAATGCGAGCCGCCGTCGCTTCTCGTTTGGCAGCAGGGCTGCGAGGAGGAAGCGGCTGGCGCGATGCTCCATGCCCTCGCGGCCGCAGTCGAAGCGGCCGCGTTTCAGCTCGCCGCCTTCAAGAGCAAGCCGAAGGCGCGAGTCGCCCTCAAGGCACTCGACATCGCGTACGCGGGAAAACTCAGCGACCTGCGATATACGCTCGCCTGCGCCGCGGGCAACAACATTGCCCGTTGGCTCACGGCGCTTCCACCGAACTCACTCGACGCTCGCGCCTATCGGCGTGTGCTCGAGGATTTCGCCCGGCATCTGCGCATCGGCTATAGATTCTACGGTGAGCGCGAATTGCGCCGCCTCGGGGCAGGCGCCTTCCTGGCCGTGGCGCAGGGCAATGCGGCGCGCGACGCGGGCATCGTCAGGCTCACCTACAGGCCGCGCGGCGGCCGCCCACCCGCCGTGAGTCTCGTGGGCAAGGGTATCTGCTTCGATACCGGAGGCACGAACCTCAAGACGCACAAGGGCATGCTCGACATGCACATCGACATGGAGGGCAGCGCCGTGGCCGTCGGCAGCCTCTATGCCTTGCACTCCCTGCGCTCACCACTCACGGTCGAATGCTGGTTGGCCATCACCGAGAACCGGATCGGTCCGCGCGCATACAAGCCTCAGGACGTGGTGCGCGCCCACAACGGGACTACGATCCAGGTGATTCACACCGATGCCGAGGGGCGCATGGTCCTCGCGGATGCCCTATCGCTCGCGGCGCGCAACAAGCCGGGCTCGATCATCGATTACGCGACGCTCACCGGGGCCTGCGTCTACGCGCTCACCGAGCGCTACAGTGGCGCATTTACCAATCGCCCCGAGACGCGCAACCTGATCGAGGCCGCGGGCGTCGCAAGCGGCGAGCGCGTGTGGTGCTTCCCCATGGACAAGGACTACGACACCGATCTCGAAAGCACGGTGGCGGACGTGCTGCAGTGTGCGCCCGAGTCCAAGGGCGATCATATTCTGGCGGCGCGCTTCCTGAGTCGCTTCGTGCCGCAGGAGATCGCCTGGCTCCATTTGGACCTCGCCGCCGGCACACGCCATGGCGGTCTTGCACACATCGGCACTGAGATCACGGGCTTCGGCGTGCGCTACACGCTCGATCTGTTGCGTCGCGGATGGCCGCAGGCGGCCTGAGCATGGAGAGCCTGACGATTCATCGTCCCGACGACTGGCATGTGCACCTGCGCGACGGTGCGGCGCTCGTCTCGGTCGCGAAGTTCACTGCCGTGCGATTCGGTCGCGCGATCGTCATGCCCAATCTCACACCGCCTATCACCACCACGGCGCTCGCCACCGCCTACCGCAGCCGCATCCTGGCCTCGCTCCCCGTGCACAGCCGTTTCGTGCCGCTGATGACGCTGTTTCTGACTGAGACCACGACACCCGCAGAGATCGACCGGGCGCTTCAAAGCGGTTTCGTACACGGCGTGAAGCTCTACCCGGCGGGCGCGACCACCCACTCGGGTGCCGGCGTGAGGAACATCGAAAACACCTTCGAGGTGCTCGAGCGCATGGAGGAGCGTGGCTTGCCGCTTCTCGTGCATGGCGAGACGGTGCGCGCCGACGTCGACGTCTTCGATCGGGAGGCAACCTTCATCGATGAGCTGCTCGCACCGCTCCTCGAGCGCTTCAAGCGGCTCAAGGTGGTGTTGGAGCACATCACGACCGCGAGCGCCGCCGAGTTCATCGTCGGCGCGCGCGCGGGCGTTGCGGCGACGATCACGCCCCAGCACCTCTTGCACAATCGCAACGCGATTTTTGCGGGCGGCATCCGGCCGCATTTCTATTGCCTCCCGATACTCAAGCGCGAGCGCGATCGGGAGGCGCTGGTGGGTGCCGCCACCGGCGGCAATCCGCGGTTTTTTCTCGGCACCGATAGCGCCCCGCACGAGCGGTCGGCCAAGGAGAGCGCGTGCGGTTGCGCCGGGATGTTCACCGCGCATGCCTCGCTCGAGCTCTATGCGGAGGTGTTCGAGAGCGTCGGCCGCTTGGATCGCCTCGAGGCATTCGCGAGCCAGCACGGCGCCGACTTTTACGGATTGCCGCGCCACTCCGATCGCATCACCCTGACCAAGCAGCCGTGGACGGTGCCGGCGTCGTACGATTTCGGCGGCGGATCGCTCGTACCCTATCGCGCCGGCGAAGGCGTGGCCTGGCGCCTCGAGCCAGACGCATGACGCAGCTTCCGCCCATCACCTTCGCAACGCGCTTTCGAGGCTTTCTGCCGGTGGTCATCGATGTCGAGACCGGCGGATTCAACCCGCAGACCGATGCCCTGCTCGAGATTGCGGCCGTGCTCATCGAAATGCGCAGTGACGGCACATTGACGCGCGGCGAGACGCACCGCCACCACGTCATTCCCTTTTCCGGATCGAACCTCGAGCCGGCTTCGCTCGCGGTGACGGGCATCGACCCTCACCACCCGCTGCGGCCGGCCATCTCGGAGGAGGAGGCGCTCATGCGGATTTTTCGCGAAGTGCGCACGGCCATCCGCGCGGCCGATTGCACCCGCGCGATACTCGTCGGCCACAACGCCTTCTTCGACCTCGCCTTCCTGAACGCCGCGGTGGCGCGCGCGCAGATCAAGCGCAATCCGTTTCATCCTTTCTCGAGCTTCGACACCGCCACGTTGGGCGGCGTCGCGTTTGGTCAGACCGTCCTCAAGCGCGCCACGCTCGCCGCAGGCCTCGAATGGGACGCGAGCTCGGCGCACTCGGCGGCCTACGATGCCGAGCGTACCGCCGATCTGTTCTGCACCGTCTGCAACCAATTTCAGGGTATCTTCGAGGCGAGTCGTCGCCGCCTCGCCGCGGTGGGACCGCTCGAGATCGAGCTCCGGATCTGCTCGGAGGCCGAGATGTCCACGGAGGGGGAAATCACCACGGATCCTGCGAGCACACCGGATCCGGGCACGAAGTAGCTGGCCGGGGCTCGCTGCCTACTCACCCGGCGGTGAGCGCGCCCGCCTCGGCCAGAAGCTGTTTCAGCTCACCGCTCCTGTACATCTCGAGAGTGATGTCACAGCCCCCGATGAGCTCGCCGTTCACATAGAGCTGCGGGAAGGTGGGCCAGTTGGAATAGCTCTTCAGAGCCTCGCGCACCTCGGGGTCCTCGAAGATATTCACGTGAGCGAACTCGGCCTTGCAGGCGCGTAGCGCGCCCACGGTCTGCGCCGAGAAGCCGCATTGCGGGAAATCGGGGGTACCCTTCATGTACAGCACGACCGGGGCAGAGGCCAGCTGGCTCTTGATTCGCTCAATCGCATTCATAATCCATCTCCACAGCAATCATTCGGGCTTGGGCGCGCGTGCCGCAGCGCGCTGCGGTAGCTCCCGCAGCACCGCCCACTGCTCCGCAGCACAGAGGCTTCGCCAGGCGGCTATCTCCTCCATTGTACGATAGCAGCCCACGCAAATCCCTCGCGCGTCGAGGGTGCAAATGTCGATGCACGGCGAGGCGGGCCAGCAGTCGCTCATGATTGCAGTATTGGGGCGCTTTCCCTATTCTTCCAGCCTTTCCAGCCCCTAGGATACCCGATCATGACCCCGGTGCCGGTCCCCGGCGACCTGCCGCAGCTCCTCCAGCGGGCGCTCGAGGAGGACGTCGGGAGCGGCGATTTGACCGCTGCCCTCATTCCCGAGGGCATGCCCGGGCGCGCCTGGGTCATCACCCGCGAAGAGGCCATCATCTGCGGCATTCCCTACGTCGAGGCCACCTTCCGGGGCGTCGATCCGCGGGTGCGTATCGACTGGAAGGTGAGCGAGGGCGACGCTGCGGCCGCGAACCAAGTGCTGTTCGAAGTCGAAGGACCCGCTCGGGCTTTGCTGACGGGCGAGCGTACGGCGCTCAATTTTCTTCAGCTCCTGTCGGGCACCGCCACGGCCACACACGCCTACGCCCAGCGGCTCCAAGGCACGGGATGTCGCCTGCTCGACACTCGCAAAACCATTCCGGGACTGCGCCGGGCACAAAAGTACGCGGTGCGCGTCGGCGGAGGTGAGAACCACCGCATGGGGCTCTTTGACGGCGTTCTGATCAAGGAGAACCATATCGTGGCGGCGGGCTCCATCACCCGCGCTGTCGCTGCCGCCAAGTCGGCGGCAGCAAAGGTTCCCGTCGAGGTCGAGGTCGAGAGCATCGAGGAGTTACGCGAGGCGATCGAGGCAGGCGCCGACATTGCGATGCTGGATGAGTTCTCCCTCGAGCTCATGTGCGAGGCCGTGGCGATCAACCGCCGGGCGACCCGGCCCCTGAAGATCGAGGCCTCCGGCGGCGTGACTCTCGACACGGTCCGCAGCATCGCCGAAACCGGCGTGGATTTCATTTCTGTGGGCAGCATCACCAAGCACGTGCGGGCGATCGATCTCTCGATGCGTTTCGAGTGGAGGCAAAGTCGATAGACACCCCCCTGCGGGCGGGTAGCGATTTCCTCTCGACTCTTCCCCCGCCTGCGCCTCAGAAGTTGTTCTTGTACTGCAAGATCACCGTGAGCGGCGGCATGGTCGCCACCTGCGGAATCGGCGTGTGCATGTCGGGCTCGAACTGAGCGTAGCCGACGTAGCCGATGTCTCCGAGATTGGGCTTGGCGTTCGTCAGATTATGGATGTTCAAGGATACCTCTTGCTTATCGTGCTTGACGCCGAATCGCAGATTCGCGAGCGAGTAAGGCGGACGGTCCCCCGTCAGGCCGACCCCGTCCTTGATCAGACCGCCGTTCAGGACCGAATAGCTGTTGCCCGTATAGCTGTAATCCCCCTCGACAAATCCATCGAGCTCAGAGGTCAGCGTCCAGGTGTAGTTGGCGCCCACCGAGGCGGTCCAGGCAGGCACCTCCGGGATGCGTAGGCCGGCGATGACACCTGCGTGTGCGAGCGTGCCCGGGTTGACGATCTCGGTCTTCTCGTAGCCCATACCGAAGCGCAACTGGAAGCCGGGCGTCACCTTGCCCGCGAGCTCGATCTCGCCGCCGTTGATCGATGCCGAGCCGCCGTTCAGCTGCAGATAGAAGCCGCAGGGCAATGCCACCTGCTGCTGCAGGTTATCCCAGTTGATGTGAAAGCCGTCCGCCGTGAGCAACAGGCCCGTCTGCGGCACCTGGACCTTCGCCCCCGCCTCGTAAGTCCAGAGCGTATCGGACTTGATGTGCTCGATGTCGTTCAGCGGAAGCCCGGGCAGCTGGCAGGCCGGGAAGTTCGCCTGCGCCCCGCCGGCCCGGAAGCCCTTCGAGGCCGAGGTGTACAGCATCGTAGCGTCGGTCAGCTGATAGGACAGCCCGAACTTCGGATCGACCCCCTGCTGCTTGTTCTCCTGCGGGCTGCTCGGCGTCGGGCCGCCGTTCTGGTAGCCGTTGGCGGTGTAGTCGGTGGTCTGCTTGAGCCAGTACTTGCGGCCACCCAGAGTCAGAGAGAATTTATCGAGGAACTTGTAATACAGCTCCCCGAAGATCGACGTGTCTTTTTGGGTGCTCGGATTGTTCTGCGTCCAGAGGAGGTCCGTGGGCCACGGGCCCGTGGGTATGCCGTACGCCATCGTATCTGGAATGTAGAACAGTGCGTCCGTGTACGAGTAGAACGCGCCCACCGTGCCGCTCAAGTTGTAGATCGGATCGAAGGAGAGGCGCAGCTCTTCGGTGCGCTGATTGTGGTAGCGCTCCCCATCCCACGTGACGGGCTGATTCGGGAAGGTCTGGTAATCGTAGATGTTGGGGTTGTAGATCACCTGCTCGGTGCCGTAAGTGGAATCCTCGAGATCGTGGGTGTGGCGGTAGAGGTAACTGGTCGAGGAGACCACGCTGAAGCCGTTCCCCTTGTACTTGAGGTCGAGCGAGGGCAGCGCCCAGCGGTCCCTCGCGTCCGGCTGAAGGTTGAACGCGCGGTTCAGAATGTAGTCCGGCTGGAAGGCGGGCAAGGGGGCAAAGGCCGCCGGAAACCCATGATACTCGCTGTCTTGATACATCACCCGAAACCGGGCCTCGAAGTCATCGGTGATCTTGAACAGCGCCGAGACCGAGCCCCCGTAGGTGGTCTGCGCGCCTTGATCGCCCACAGTCGTGCGCGGCACGTCCTCAAGCGGATTGATGAAAGGATCACCCGTCGCACTGCTGATGGGGCCCGTCGGAAAGGTCCGGGTGAGGTATCCGGCATCGTGATTGCCGAACATGACCACGCGAACCGCCGCCACATCGGGAATCAACACGAGATTTCCGATGACTCCCGCTCCGAGGTCCGGGCTCCCCCCGCGCGATGTCCACCCTCCCTGCGCCATGTAGCCGATGTCGTTTCCCGAAGTGTCGGGACGCTTGGTGATCAAACGGACGTTACCGCCCAAGGAGCTCTCGCCGAACAGGGTTCCCTGAGGCCCCTTCAGCACCTCGATGTTGTCGATGTCGAGCACGCGTGGGTCGACCGATCCCGGCAGGGGCGTGTCGTCGATGTAGAAGCCGGTCGCGCCCGCCGTGCCGAACAGGTTCTGACCGGTGATGCCGCGGATCGCGACCGTGCGTGCATCGGCGATACCGGTGGGGCCCCCGCCATAGGCGAACGAGACATTGGGGGTCTTGGTCGCGTAGTCATCGAAGGACTGGATGTTGTACGCATCGAGAGTTTGCGAGGTGAACACCGTGATGGCCTCCGGCACGTTCGCGAGCGACTCGTCGCGTTTACGCGCCGTGACGATCACGGTCTCGAGGGTCACCGCCTCGGTGGCGGTCGCTCCAGCCGTCGTCTCCTGGGCGCAGGCACCCGCGCCGTGCAGGGCGGCGCCGCATGCGGCAGAAATGCCTAACAAGCGCGCGAAAAAGCTTCGACGAGGCATGGCGTTGTCTCCTTGATTGACCGGATGGGTGTCCGTCCCGCTCTGCGGGCCCTCGGCCGCGGGCTTGGGCCCCGAAGTGGTCGTGGCGGACGTCGCGGACGTCGCGGTCGGGGCAGGTCCCACAATCGTGATGGTGCGGGAATTGACGAACTCGAACCGCAGTCCCGTGTTGGTCAATAAGCGCTGCAGCGCCTCGGTGGCGGTGAGCGACCCCCTGACTTCGGGACTTTTGAGCCTTGCGACCAGATCCGAGGCAAACATCACTTGCAGACCCGACTGCTGGGCCAGGTCATTGAGTGCATTAGCGAGGGGTTCGGCGGGAATGCTCAGGTTCTTGACCCCCGAAGCCGAGGGCGCCTGCGCGGCCGCCGCCGTCCACAAGACGACAGCGCCGACGGTCAAGAGCGGCTGCGTGCGAGAGGCCATGGTTCCCCATCCCTAAGTGGCACCGTGCTCCGGTGCCGACGTTCCCGACGCTGAGACGCCGGTCCTTGTTACCTATGTGTAGTGCTGGGAGAAAAACCCGGTAGTCGATTTCGACTACCGGGTTTCGCGTCGAAACAACACTTAGTATATACGGATGATCTCAGGCGGCTCCCAATCAGCTTCCGACCTGGCCGGCACGGCGTTCCGCGATCATGCGGGCGAACTGCACCGATTCCTGGCGCGCCGCGTCGCCAAGGCGCAGGACGCGGACGATCTCGCCCAGGAGGTCTTTGCTCGGCTGCTGCGAGTGCGCAATGCGGACCTCGTGCGCAACCCCTTGTCCTACCTCCTCGGTATCGCAACACACGTAGTGCGCGAGTTCAGGCAGCGCCGCCTGCACGAGCGCGTGCTGTTCGATTCCGACCTCGCCGACGACCTCGCCGACCACACGGAAGGCGCTCCCGAGGAGAGCTTTGCCGCCCAGCTCGAGCTGCGCGAGCGGCTCGACAGGGCCCTGAAGCAGCTCCCACCTGCCCATCAGCTGGTGCTTCTCCTCGTCAAGCGCGACGGTCTCTCCTACACCGAAGCCGCGCGCGCTTCGGGCCTCTCGGTGCATACGATCGAGAAATACGTGGTGGAGGCGCGCGCGCGGCTCCGCACGATCCTGGCTGAGGTTCCTTAGGAGCTTGTCATGGATCAGAAAGCCCGCCAACTCGAGTCCTTGTACGCCCAGCAGGCGTCGAGCTGGGTGGAAATCATGCGACATCCGAGCCGCGGCGAGGATCGACGTTTCGTGGCGTGGCTCAAGGAGTCCCCGCGCAACGTCCGCGATTTCCTGCTCATGCTCTCGGTCGATCACGCGCTCGAGAAGATCGATGCCGCACGGCTGCAGGACATCGATGCGCTCCTCGCCCGGGTGGATGCTCGCGTCGTGCCGCTCTCGGTGCGCACCGCTGCGCCCGCCGGAGTGCGCCGCTTCAGTTGGGCGGCCGCGGCGGCCGCGGCGGCCGGCATCCTCGTGGCGACAGTGGCCGGCTCGGCGTGGTTCCTACACGGTCGAGCGATGTGGCAGGAGTTCGAGACCGCCACGGGTGAGCAACGCACGCTCGAGCTCGAGGACGGCTCGGTCGTTTCATTGAACACCCACTCGCGAGTTGCGATTCGCCTCGGCGCTCGCACCCGTGAAGTGCGCCTGCTGAGTGGGGAGGCGCTCTTTCGAGTGCATCACGAGGCCGATCGGCCGTTTCGGGTATCCACCGACGATGCCGTTGTGCAGGCCGTCGGGACGCAATTCGACGTGTATCGGCGTGATGACGACACGATGATCGCGGTGCTCGAGGGCAAGGTGAATATCACGCCCGCGACCCCCGCCCTCCAACAGGCGCTCCTCGGCGGCGCCAAGCCCTCCCGGGTTTCGGGTGGCGCGGCGGCCGCACCCATCGTCAGCCGCAGCCTCGGCGCGAGCCAGGAGGCGCGAGTAACCCACGAGGGAACTCTCAGCATTCGCGAGGTGAGTAACGTGACGGATACCGTGGCGTGGCGCGAGCGTCGGCTCATCTTCAGGGATCAGACCCTGGAGCACATCGTCGGCGAGTTCAATCGCTACCGGAAGAATCCCATTCGATTGGAAGGTAGCGGCGTCATGCAACGGGTCTACACCGGCGTGTTCGACGCCGATGACGCAGACTCCCTCCTTCAGGTTCTCGCCCGAGACCCGGCCCTCTCCGTGAACGAGTCCGGCGACGGGATCGTGATCCGCTTGCGCTGAGCGCCGGCGCTCAAACGCGACCGCTCAGGCGCTGCGACCGCCCACGCCGAAATGCCGGTCGGCGACGAGGCACAGAATCTCGAACATCATCGTCGCGCCGACGAGCGCGGTATTTCCGGTCTGATCGTAGGGCGGTGCGACCTCGACCACGTCGCCGCCGGCCAGATTCAAGCCGCGCAAGCCCCGCAGCAGCCGCTGCGCCTCGAGGGTCGTGATGCCGCCGATCTCGGGTGTACCGGTACCTGGAGCGTAGACCGGATCAAGACCGTCGACGTCGAACGAGATGTACGTCGGCCCGTCTCCCACGACACGCCGCGCCTCCTCGATCACTCGCTCCACACCGATCGTCGCGAATTCGTCCATGGTGACGACGCGCATGCCGTGGGAGCGCGAGAATTCGATGCCTTCCATGAGATTCAGTGCGCCGCGGATGCCGATCTGGATCGTGCGCTTCGGATCCAGCACTCCCGCCTCGACGGCCAGCTTGAACGGCGCTCCGTGCGTGAACTTCGAGCCGAAGAACTCCCCCAGAGTATCGGTGTGGGCATCCACGTGGACCATGCCGACGGGCGCATCCGCGGCGATGCCCATGAATATCGGATAGGTGATCGAGTGATCTCCGCCGGCCGAGACGGGCAGCACGCCGGCGGCGTGAACCTCGCGGTAGAAGCGCTCGATGTCGGCATTCTGCTTTTCCAGATCGAAGCGATCCGACAGCGGCACGTCCCCCAGATCCGCGATCCGGCAGCGCTCGTAAGGATCCACCCCGAGCGAGAAATTGTACGAGCGCATCAGGCTCGATGCGTTGCGCATCTCGCGGGGCCCGTGGCGTGCGCCCGGTCGATTGGTCACCCCGAGGTCCGTCGGCACGCCGATGAGGCCGATATCCACTTCCGCAAGCGAGCGCGCGAGCGGAGCGCGCATGAAGGTCGCGATCTCGGTGTATCGGGGCTCTTTCATCGGATCGTATTCGCGCGAGCCGGTGATGTCGGATTTGGTGTAAGGCATAGGCGTTATGCAGGCTGCGGAGATCGGGTGAGGGCGCTCACCGCCACGTAGGAGATCAGGGTGGCCGCGAATGACTCAGACAGGCGCCTACGCAACGCTCGCCGCCTTGAGCACCCGCTGCGGCTGCGATACGCCGTAGCCTTGAGCGTAGTCGACGCCGAGACTGCGCAGCATGTTGATGATCTCGGCGTTCTCGGCGAACTCGGCGATCGTTTGCTTGCCCGTGAGATGGCCGATCTCGTTGATCGAGCGCACCATCTCCCGATCAATGGGATCGTGCAGGATTTCCTTCACGAAGCTGCCGTCGATCTTGAGGAAATCCACGGGAAAGTGCTTCAAGTACCCGAACGACGACAGGCCGGTGCCGAAATCGTCCAGCGCGAACTTGCATCCGAGCTCCTTCAGCGCCTGAATGAAGCGATTGGCCTGCGAGAAGCTCGCGATCGCCGCGGTCTCGGTGATCTCGAAGCAGATCTTGGTGGCGTCCAGCCCGCTGCGGTGGAATTGATCGATCACGTAGGGCAGGAACTTGTCGTCGCCCAGGCTTTGCCCCGATAGATTGATCGAGCACATCGAGAGCTTCTCGCGCTCGTCCGCCTCCGATACGAGCCAGCGGAAGGCATTCTCGATGACCCAGCGATCGATGCTCGGCGTGATGCCGTAGCGCTCTGCGGCGTTGATGAAATTATCGGGCGCGACGATCTTGCCGCCTTCGTCCCGCATCCGCAGCAACAGCTCGTAGTGAAACCCCTCCTCGGTATGCTGCAGCGGCAGAATGGTCTGCCGGAACAGCTCGAAGCGGCCCTCCTCGAGCGCGTTGTTGATGCGCGCGGCCCACTGCATCTCGCGCCGCCGCCGCATGAGGTCAATGTCGTTCTCCTCGAAGCTGTGCACGCGGTTGCGCCCGGCCTCCTTTGCCGCCTGACAGGCGCTATCGGCTGCGGAGAGCACCGAGGCCACGTCCGCGTTGTCTGCCGAGATCGGCACCACTCCGATGCTAGCGCCAAGGCGGAAGGTGCGCTCCTCCCAGGTGAACTTGAAATTTCGCACCGCCTCACGCAGTGCCTCGGCCGTGCGCATCGCCTCATCGAGCGAGCAGCTTTCGAGCAGGATCCCGAACTCATCGCCCCCCAAGCGCGCCAACGTATCGCGCCAGCGCACCTTCGATTTGAGGAGCGATCCCACTTGGCCGAGCAAGGCGTCGCCGGCACTGTGGCCGCAGGTGTCGTTCACGATCTTGAACTGGTCGAGATCGAGGTAGCAGAGCGCGTAGGAGGTCTCGCGGGCTTTCGCGCTCTTCAGCGCGCGCTCCATGCGATTCTCGAACTCGCGACGATTGACGAGCCCCGTGAGCACGTCGTGGCTCGCGTGATAGGAGAGGCGACGGTTGAGCTCGCGCGCCTCGCTCACGTCGTGGAATACGAGAACGCCGCCCGAGACCGCGCCGCTCCCGTCGCGGATGGGCGAGGCCGTGCTCTCCACATAGATCTCGTTGCCGTCGCGGCGGATGAGCAGCATCGGTCGCACCGATTTGATGGAACGCGTGCGGCGGATCGCCACGGCGAGCGGGTTTTCCAACGGCTCGCAAGTCTCCTCGTGAAATGCCCGGAAGATTTCCTCGATCGCCCGGCCCTGGCTGTCCTCGAGGCGCCAGCCCGTGAGCGACTCGGCGACCGGGTTCACGTAGTCGATCACGCCCTTGGCGTCCGTGGTAATCACCCCGTCGCCGATGCTTTGCAGGGTGATCTGCGCGCTTTCTTTTTCGCGAAACAGCGCCTCTTCGTAGAGCTTGCGCTCGGTGATGTCGAGCTCCACGCCGACGAGGCGCAGCAGGCGCCCTTTGTCGTCGACCTTCGCCTTGGCCCGGCTGATGACCCAGCGCCATTCGCCGCTCGCGTGACGCATGCGATGCAGGCTCTCGAAGATCGGGGTTTTTCCCGCCACGTGATCGCGGATGGCGGCCTGGACGCGCGACATGTCATCGGAGTGCACGAGAGTGCGCCAATCGGGGGGCCCCACGTCAGCCTCGTCGTAGCCGAGCATCGCCTTCCAGCGCGGCGACATGTAGACACGATTGTTCAGCGTGTCGAAATCCCAAAGACCGTCATTGGCGCTGTACAGCGCGAGGTTGTTGCGCTCCTCCAGATCGCGCAAGTGCGCCTGAATTTGGATGCGCTCGAGACCGGTGGCGAGGCTCGAGCCCACGAGTTTCATCATGAGGTGGAGCTGCACTTCCCAGTTGTCGCGCGGTCGCGCACCCGCAATGCCGAGGATCCCGGCGGCTCGGCCCTCGATGAAATAGCCGATGATCAGCACGGAGCCGATGCCCAGGTTCGACCAGAGAGCGGCGTCCTGCGCTTGATCGGGACGGGGGTGGCCGGTATCGCGCAGCTCCGATACGCGCAGCGGCGCGAGCCGCGACTTGAGCCAGGGCAGCGCATCGAGGCCCTGGCCGCGCAACTGCTCGGGGTTGCCCGTGGCCAACATCCCTCGCGCCACCTGCACCTCGTGGCAGCGCCCCTCATCATCGAGGCTCGCGTGAAACGTCGCGTCCGCGCGCGTCGCCTCACGCAGTAACTCGAGGTTCGAGACGATGGAGCCGGCGGCGTTCTGCGCGGTCATCATCTGAAAATCAACCGCGATCTTGGTGCAGATGACGTCGATGCCGACGCTTGGCCGCACACCTCGCCGCGGCCATGTTTGAGGCGACAGAACATCCGACGCGGAGAGGTCCGGATGTCGGGGTTCGATGGGTGCTATCGCCATGCGCCTCTAGAGGTTCCCCGCATGAAATTGCGATGGTAGATCAATAGTTTGCCACCCAAACCGAGAGAAAATGCGAATGCGTCACACAGTTTTCCCAAGCCGCCCGCACCTGGCACATACCGCAAGATTCTCGCACACGTTATCATGAATGCAAGATAAGCGCTTGTATTGTTAGGGCTTGCAGGATCTCCCAACGCATCTACATCGTATTGCCCACCACCAGCGAGCGCGCTTGCCGGGAAAGGGCCTCGAGGGTTCGCTCCATCTCGCCCTGGAGTCTTTCGAGCTCTCGTTGATCGAGCCCCTTGCCGACATAAACCGGCGCACCCACCACGATGGCGATGCGCGCCAAAGGCTTTGGAATGATGAATCGGTCCCACTGGATTTGCCACGCGCGTGATGCGGCGAATGCCATCGGGATGATCGGACGCTGCGATAGCCGCGAGAGCAGCAAAGCGCCCGGCTTGAACCGAAACGGCGGGCCGCGCGGCCCGTCCGGGGTGATGGCGGGCGAAATGCCCTCGTGGACGAGCGCCTGGTAGTAATCGCGCAGCGCGCGCGCGCCGGTGTGCGAGGAGGAACCCCGGATCACGTGGCCGCCGAGCCGTCGTACCAGCATCGCGCCGAGCTCGCCATCGACCGAGGGCGAGATCAAAAACCCCAATTTCACGCCCTCGCCTCGCAGCTCCAAGAGCGGTTTCACGCACAGAAGCTGCTGCTGGTGCCAGTAGACGGGGATGAACGAGGGCGCTCGCTCGAGCGCGGCGCGAACGTGCTCGAGGCCGCTCACCCGCACGCTCCGGCACCAGCGCCACACGAGGAGCCCCAGCCAATGGGCAAGGGGTACCAGCATCTTGTAGAGCAGCACTCGGCCACGGGTGAGGCGCCGCCCCGAGCGCGTCTGTTGTTGATAGAGGGTGTTGCGAAGGCTGTCGGCGGGTTTTTTCTGCACGCGGGACATTCTCGGGAAGCGTGCTCGGCGGTGCAAGCCGGCGCCATCGGTCGCGCAAGCCTTGCGCCCGGAGCTGGTGCGTTACAATGCCATGATGCAGACCACGGCCATTCCACCTGGCCCTACCGAGGGCTTCGATCTCAGCGGGAGCGAGGAGGCATTGCCGCGCCTGGTCGAGTATTTCAAGCGCTTCGGCGACCTGTATCGCGTGTTCGCGCCGCGCCGCGGGGTCTACGACTACCTCATCAATCACCCCGACGACATCAAGCATGTGCTCCTCTCCAACCATCGCAATTACACCAAGGGCGAAGGCATGGATCGGGTCAAGATCTTGCTCGGCAACGGCATCATGACCAGCGAGGGCGACTTCTGGCGGCGGCAGCGGCGGATGATGCAGCCATGCTTTCACCGGCGCGTTCTCGATCGCTTCGCCCGCTTGATTCATGAGGTGAACGAGAAATTCGCCGAGCGCTGGGCCGCCTGCGCCGCATCCGGCGAGCCCATCAACCTCACCCAGGATGCGAGCGAGCTCACACTCGAGATCGTGCTGCGCTCCATCTTCGGCGCGGATCTGCAGCGCCTCGAGCGCCAGCTCGGTGCCAATCCGTTCGACGTCGTCGCCAAGGAGCAAAACCGCGATCTCAAGTTCGCCTTTCGCTTTCGCTCGCTCACCAAGCTGATCCAGCAACTTCTCGAGCGGCGGCGCAGCGAGATGAGCGAGGGGGATAAGGCTTGCGACGGGGGCGAGCCCGCTGGAGCCGACTTCCTCGGCCTCCTGATGGCGGCGCGCGACCGAGAGCACGACGCCGCGATGAGCGACAAGGAGCTGATCGACGAGGTGATGACCTTGATCGTGGCGGGCCACGAGACCACGGCCGCGGCACTCACCTGGACCTGGTACCTCCTGAGCCAGCACCCCGAGACGACCGCCGAGCTCGAGGCCGAAGCGGACCGCGCCCCTAACGCGATCCTCGGGTTGGACGCCGCCGAATCGCTCGCGTTCACGCATCAAGTGGTGCAGGAGGCAATGCGCCTGTACCCGCCGGGGTGGCTGTTCACGCGGCGCACGATCGAGAGCGATGAGCTCGGCGGCTATGACGTGCCCGCCCGCACGGACGTGTTCATTTGCCCCTATACGCTGCACCGGCACCCGGAGTTCTGGAGCGCGCCCGAGGAATGGAGGCCGGAGCGCTTCGCCGGCATCGATGCCAAGGAGCGCCATCGCTTCGCCTACATTCCGTTTTCCGTAGGTCCGCGGCACTGCATCGGCGAAAACATGGCCATGTTCGAGATGCTGGTCCATGTGAGCCGCATGACCCGCCGGTTTCGCTTGAGCCGCGCGAGCCGCGAGCCGATCGAGCTCGAGGCCCAAATCAACTTGCGACCGCGGCCGGATCTGATGATGAGGATCGAGGAGCGACGATGACGGCAGGGCAGGAGAGGCGAGGACACGATGAGGGAAGGCGCACGATGACGGACGGGGCACGATGACTCACCAGACACTGCTCGACATTCTCGAAGGCAACCGCGACGTCGATCGCGCCGTCACCTACATCGAAGGGGAGAACGTCGAACGCCGCGTGCGCTTCGGTGAGGTCTATGACCGGGCGGTCGGCATCCTGTATCACCTGCAGGCATTGGGCGCGCAGCGCGGCGACAAGCTGATGATCTTCTTGAACAACAACGAGCAGTTTCTCGATGCCTTCTGGGCCGCGATCTGCGGGGGCATCGTGCCCGTGCCGCTCGCAGTCGGTATCAGCGACGAGCACCGCATGAAGCTCCTCCGTGTCGCGCGCAAGCTCGGTAATCCGATTCTCTACACCGACGCGAAGAACTTCGAGCGGCTCGAGTCCCTCGCGGCTCAAGTCGAGGAGACGGAGCTCATGGCCGGGCTCAAGCGCCGCTCTTTCCTGGTCGAATCGATCACCGACATCTCGCGGCCGGGGAAGCTGCAGCATCCGAAGCCGAGCGATCTCGCCTTCATACAGTTCTCGTCAGGCTCGACCAGCGAGCCCAAGGGCGTGATGCTCACGCACGCGAACCTCCTGGCCAACTTCGCCGGCGCCAAGGCCGTCGGCCTCTACGACCACCGCGACGTGTCGTTGAGCTGGATGCCGCTCACCCATGACATGGGACTCATCGGCTTTTACCTGATCCAATTCCTCAATCATGGCCACATTCATCTGATGCCGACGGACCTCTTCGTGCGCCGGCCGCTGCTGTGGCTGCAGGAGGCATCGAGAAGGCGGGCCACCTTGACCTGCTCCCCGAATTTCGGCTACCGGCATTTTCTCAAAGTGCTCGGCGAGCGGCGGCTCGAGAACCTCGATCTCTCCTGCATACGCTCGATCTACAACGGCGCCGAGCCGATCTCGGTCGAGCTCTGCAACGAGTTCATGCGCTCACTCGCCTACACGGGGCTCAAGCGCACGGCGATGTATCCGGTCTACGGGCTGGCAGAAGCCTGCCTCGCGGTAGCCTTCCCCGATCGCGATTCCGAATATCGGTGGATTCGCGCCAACCGCCACAAGCTCGGCGTAGGCTCCCGCATCGAAGTGAACCCCGCCGATGCCCGTGACGCCATCGAGCTCATGTGTGTCGGAAAGGTGCTGCCGAACATGGAGCTCTCGATCACCGACGATGCGCGCACGAGCCTCCCTGCCGAGCAGGTCGGGCACATTCTGATCCGCGGCCCGAACGTGACGAGCAGCTACTTCGACGATCCAGAGGCGACCGCGCGGGCCATCGGCGCGGATGGATGGTTGGACACCGGCGATCTCGGCGTATTGCACGAGGGCGAGCTCTACATTACCGGCCGCAGCAAGGAGATCATCTTCATCAACGGCCAGAATTACTATCCCTACGACCTCGAAAACATCGCTCGACGAGCCCCGGGACTCGATCTCAACAAGGTGGTGACCGCCGGCGTCGCGAAGCCCGGCGATCAAGGCGAGGAGCTCGTCGTGTTCGTGCTCCATCGCGGCGCGCTCGAGGAGTTCCTCCCCATCTGCACCGCCGTCACGAGGCTTATCAACGAGCATACCGGCATCGAGGTGGCGCAGGTCGTGCCAGTGAAGCGTATTCCGAAAACCACCAGCGGCAAGGTGCAGCGGCATTTGCTCGAGCAATCCTATCTCGAGGGAGAGTTCAACGCGGACCTCGCCGCGCTCGCAACGCTCCGAGAGTCACAGCACGGCCCGCACGTGCAGGGCAAGGATCTCGAGGGGCGGCTACAGGCGATCTGCGAGGCGGCACTGCCCGGAAAGCGCATCGAGGTGGGCGACAATCTGTTCGAGATCGGTGCGAGCTCACTGAAGCTCATCGAGATTCACGAGAACATCGATCGCGATTACCCCGGCCTCATCGACCTCACGGAGCTGTTCGATCATCCGACGATCGGCGATCTCGCCAGGCACTTGAAGGGCAAGCTCGCGAAGGCAGCGAGCGGATCAGCGCAGCCGGCGAGCTGAAGGCAAGCGAGCGCTCCCCGCTCAATCACTTCCGTAGAGCGGCTTCTTCAGTTTCCAGCGCCGGTAGGTCCAGAGCCAGTCGGCCGGCGCTTCGAGCACGTCGGCCTCGCAGGCGCGCGCGTAGCGCTCCGTGAGGGCATAGGGCACGAGCGCCTCGCGTCCGTCCCACAGCTGTCGCAGCTCGACCTCGTAGTAGCCGCGCTTCACGCGGCGCATCACGAGATACATGATTGGTAGACGCGTTGCCCGAGCGATCTGCTCGGCGCCGACGTAGAAGGCGGTCTCCTGACCCAGAAAGCTCGTCCAGTAGCGCTTGTCGGTCGACACCGGCGCCTGGTCGGCGTTGATCGCCACCGCGCGCACCACGGCGCGGCGCTTGATGACATCGCCCAGCAGCTCCTTGGCCGGAATCAGCCGTGCGCCAAAGCGCGAGCGCACCTCGAGCATCAGCCGTTCCGCCCAGGCATCGTGCAGCGGCTTGTAGGCGGCGTCCACCGGGTAACCCAGCTCGAGCGCGACGCCTTGCAGGAGCCATTCCCAGTTGCAAAGATGCGACGTCACGAGCATCACCGACTGCCCCGCGTCCAGGTAGCTGCGCGCCGCCGATAGATTGACGAAGCGAACGCGCTCGCCCATCTGCGCGGGCGTGAAGGACATCGACTTGAGGACCTCGACCAGCACATCGCAGAAATTCCTGAGGAAGCGCTTGTGAACCGCGATCTTCTCCCTCTCGGAGAGGTCCGGGAACACCCGCGCCAGCTGCTCGCGAATCACCGCGCGACGGTGGCGCGCCACGTAGTAGGCGAGAAAGTAGAGAAAGCCCGAGAACGCGTACAGCGCCTTGAGAGGTGCACGCGACAACAGTCGCAACATCGGAAACCTTCGACTCGCGTGGGCGCGAGCTTGTGCGACGCTCGCCGCTTCGGAGCCCATGATCACTCACAGCTCCTTCGACCAGATCTGCCCGACGAGATCATGACCGAAGCTGCGGTGGTGCGATTCCTCGATCAACCGAAACCCGGCGGACTCGTACAGCCGACGCGCCGCCGTGAGCACATCGTTGGTCCAGAGGATCATCTTTGCATAGCCGGCCGACTTCGCAAACTCCAGGCACCGATCGACCAGCCGACGGCCGATCCCGAGGCCTCGCGCCTGCGGCTCGACCAGCAGGCAGCGCAGCTGAGCCGCGCGCCGGTCCTTGTCGCTGCGCACGACGAACACGCAGCCCAGGCGCTCGCCGCCGAGCTCGGCCACCCAGAAGCGCTCGGCCGCCGGATCGTGCTCCGTGGCGAAGCGGGCGAGGAGCGTCGCCACCAGCGCCTCGAACTCGCCGTTCCATCCGTACTCATCGGCGTACAGAACGCCGTGCCGCTCGATGGCCCAACCTACGTCGCCGATCCGATACGGCCGCAGCACGATCTCCTCGGTGCGGGCGACCGCAGCGCCAGCGACCGCGGCGGCGCCGGCTCCGGGGCCCGTGGCAGCCGGGCCCGAGAGCTGATGCTCGACGGTACGCATCGCGGCCAGGAGGCCCAGCCGCTCGATGGGTGACAGGGGCGCGATCATCTCCCCGACCAACGCCCTCGATTTTCGATCGATGCTCTCGAATGCCTTGCGACCCTTCGCGCTCAGCGAAATCTCCGAGCGGCGCGCATCCTCGACCGCACGCTGCCGAACGATGAGCCGGCGGTCCGCGAAATCCTGAAGGATCCGGCTGAGATAGCCGGGATCGAGGCCGAGCGTCTGGACCAATCGTGCGGCCGAGAGACCCTCGTGGGTGCCGAGCTCGAACAGCACGCGCGCCTGGGTCAACGTGAACGGGCTGTCGAGCAGCTTCTCGTTCAGCAAGTCGATACGCCGCGTGTAGAAGCGGTTGAAGCGGCGAACGGCGGCGATCTCCTCGTCCGCCGCGTCCTGCATGCTGCCGACGGTGCTCATGCGGGAAGTGTGCAAATATTACTTGACTGAGTCAAGTAATGCGCGCGAGCCGAGCTGACTGGGCACGCGCGCGCTCAATGCATCGCGCTGTGGCCGGCGTGCTCGGCTAGCCTCTGATCGAGCGCGGGGTGGGTGCAGGTCCCGCGGCCGATGACGGCCGTCACCGCCCCGCAGGCGTCCACATGCGGGCCGCTGGCGGACGCCTCAGCCGGGCGGGCGCTCGTGTCGCGCAGCACCTGGTAGGCGCGGGTAGCAGACAGCTCGTGGTCTCTCTCGAGCAACAGCGCAACGACGCCGGTCACCTCGGCCGTCGCGATGGAATCGCCGGACGCGAAATCATAATGTCCGCCCGGCAACAGGGTCAAAATCTCCCGACCCGGCGCGAGCAGCGCCGAGGCGACGGGGCGTTCCGCACTCGCGACTTCGATGATTCCGGATTGCTGCATGAGCCCCTGCGCGCCCTCCTGGGAATCGTCGGCGGCAGCGCCGACGAAGAGCATGCCGCGATTGAGTCCGACGCGAATGAGCTCGCTCAGCAATGGATCCCGAGGCCCAGCAAGACTCAAATTGACGACCTGAGCCTTCGCATTCAGCGCGGCGACCAGTGCGCGGGCGAGCGTAAAGGAATTGCATAGCGCAGCATCGGCGTCGAGGCGAAGCTGCCAGCACGCCTTGAAAACCAGCAGGCGCGCCCCCGGCGCGACCCCCACGATGCCCTGATGATTGTTGGCCACTGCGGCGATGACGCCGGCGACCTCGGTACCGTGCCGATCGCTGCGAAACTTGAGCGTATCGGAGTCGACAAAATTCTCCGCCGCCGCGATGTTCGCGGCCAGATCCGGATGCTCCGTGTCGACACCGGTGTCGATGATGGCGACCCTGACGCCCTCACCTCGCGACCAGGGGTGAGCGTCGCCGACATTCATCTGCTGAAAACCCCGCTGCAGCTCCACATAGGGATCGTTGTACGCGGTGCGGGTGGCGAAGCTCTGCAGCGGTTGCGCGAGCCGGATGCGGGGATCGTGTGATAGTGTCTCGAGGAGCGCCTGTCGATCGGCCCCATCGGGAATCTTGAGCATCGCACAATGCATGTGCAGCGGCTCAATGGGCCACGAGCTCACCTCGCTGAGGCCGTATTGCGCTTCGACCGCGCGCATGAGCCGTTGCGCGCTCGAGCTCGGACCATAGGGTACTATCGTATCGTAGCCCCGTGGGGTACTGCCCGCGCGCGCCGTGAAGCCGATCGGGCGATTGTCGATCGCGGCAATGATGAAGCGGTCAGTCGACTCGAGCGACGGGGTTGGCAGCGCCTTCGACTCGATCCGCACCGGCGCGCTGCTACAACCGCCCGCCAGCAAGACGGCGCAGATCGCAGCGGCCCATCGTCTCATGGGGGCTCGCCGCTGGGTGATGGGGCGGAGGAGCGAGAGGCGTCCGCCTGGACGGTGAGCTGGGTGCTCTCGGCAAAACGAACCGACGGATGCCGGCGCAGCAGCGCGAGCGAGGAGCTCACCGGGCGATGGGACGTCGCGGCCAGCGAGAACACTCCGGCTTCCGTCGGTCCAGAAACGATTCGCAGCTGTGCCTCGTCGAGGATGGCTTGCAGATCGCCCAGCGTGATCGTAGGTGAGAACACCGCCCGAATGACCTCATCGGCCGGCCGCTGCATGGTCGTGGTGACCGTATGATAGGCGGGCGGTTTGCGCGCCGCGGCCCATCGATCTGCCGTGCTGAACGCGACGCCAAGGGCGAGCAGGGCGATCGAGGCCGCCGCCAGCCCTTTCCAGGGCATTCGCCGTGCGAGCTCGGCCGGCCGCTCCTCCCGCGCGTTGCCGCTCTTCAGTTCGCCGATTGCGGCCTGCAGCCGCTTGAGCGATGCGGCGGGCATGTATTGCACGCTGCTTTCCGCCGACATCGCCGCGTGGATTCGCCGTTCGATCTCGAGCTCCTTGCGGCAAGCGAGACATCCCTGGAGATGGGCATCGACTCTCTGGCGATCGAG
>DATHCO010000109.1:0-19633 GCA_035319505.1 Steroidobacteraceae bacterium
CGGTCATGTCGGGCGTGAGCATGGAGTCCGGGAGCTCTCCCTTCGACACGGCCTCGAAATAGCCGCGCGCCAGATCATAGTTCGCTTGTTTGCGGGGCTCGTTGGGACTGACCATCCTTCAGATCTCCAAACAGATCTTGCCAAAATGCTGTTTCGCATCGAGGTGACGGAAAGCGCCGGCAAGCTCCTCCAGAGGGAAGGTACGATCGATCACCGGCCGGATCGGCTTGGCCTGCATGCCTCGTATCATGTCGAGCTGGTCGCGTCGCGAACCAACCGTCACTCCCTGCAAGCACAACCGCTTGGCCTGAACGATCGCGAACGGCATCGTGTCAACGTCAAAGCCTCCGACGGCGCCAATGAGCGCTATGTGGCCGCCCGTTCGCGCAGCGGCAAAGGACTGAGCGATCGTGTGCGGACCGCCGACCTCGATCACGTGATCGACCCCCACGCCGCCGGTGAGCTCCACCACCGACGCGCCCCATTTCTCCGTCTTGCGATAATTAACGACATGATCGGCCCCGAGCGCGCTCAATCTTTCCAGCTTGTCGGCAGTGGACGACGTGGCAATGACAGTGGCACCTGCGGCCTTCGCGAATTGCAGCGCGAACAATGACACGCCCCCAGTACCCTGGATCAATACGCGGTCCCCTGGCTTGACCTTCCCGTCGGTGATCAGCGCACGCCAAGCCGTGACACCGGCACAGGTGAGCGTTGCAGCTTCGATATGACTGAGTCCTTCCGGAGCATGCGTGAAATGAGTGGCTGGTCGGGTGACCAGCTCGCAGGCAAACCCGTCGGCGGGCCCGCCCGGGCTGTTATTGAGTTCCGAGCGCTCGATGCGGCCGTCGAGCCACTTGGGGTGGAAGGTACTTACTACGGAATCTCCCGGCTTGAACTCGGTGACCTTCTCACCAACAGCGATAACCTCACCGGCTCCGTCGGAGAGCGGAATGAGCCGATCCCGAGCCGGGAAGAAGCCCTTGACCACCAGACCGTCACGAAAATTGAGAGAAGCCGCCCGGATCCGGACCTGGATTTCCTCGGAGTCCGGCTGTCTCGGCTCGATAATGTCGAGGCGAAGATGATCCAGACCGGCCGGACGGTAAAGCCGCATGGCGCGCATCACGGTTCCCTCCGAACGCTTACCTCATCCTGCGGATGATGGTCTCTGCATAGTGTTCCATTTGGCGTTTTTTCTCCTCGATGGACGAGGTCCTTCCAAGTCCAGCAGTGCGGTGACGGTCCAGGCCGCCGGCATCAAACGGTGGCAAGGTGGCACCAGTCACACCCAGGTCTTCGAGGCGTTTGAAAGTGTCGACATGGCGAGCGCTGGGTGGCATGACGATCACGATGGTTTCAAACGGCAAATGGTTGCGTCCGGCCTCAGCCCGCAGACGCCGTAGCTCGGCGACCAGTGCGGGCACCTCTTCGACGGTGTGACCAGGCCCGATATAGCCATCACAGAGATAGGCAGCACGGCGCAGCGCGGCTGCGCTCTTACCTCCGCAGTAGAAGGGTACCGGCTGACTCGGCACCGGCCGCATCTCGATCTGGTCAAAGTGAAAGAACCGCCCATGATGCGACACCACGCCGCCCTGCCAGAGTTTGCGCATCACCTCGATCATCTCGTCGGTGCGCTTCCCGCGAGTATGGAAATCCACGCCCATCGCATCGAATTCCTCCTTCTGCCAGCCGACGCCGAAGCCCACGGTTACCCGATTGTTGCTGATCAGCGCGCAGGTTCCTGCCTGCTTTGCCACTTCGATCGGGTTGCGCAGCGGCAGCAGATAGACCGAGGAGGTGAAACGCAGCGTGGTGGTCACCGCTGCCATCGCGCCAAACGATGACCAGACATCGGGATACGCATAGTCCAATGCGTGATTCATCTTGCCGTCGGCAGTGTAGGGATATCGGGACTGTGTCGTCTTCGTGAGAAACAGGTGCTCCGAATTGATAACGCCGTGATAGCCGACCTCTTGCGCAATTTTGGCGATCTCGGTTAGCTGCTCGGCTTCTGCCCAGGAGATGCTTTGCCAGAATTTCATCGTCCCACCCGAAACAGGTCAGTGGATCGAGCGCAAATGATCGAGGAGCGCGGGCACCTCGGCGAGCGAGCGCAGCGCGTCATTCAAGTGCGTGCAGCCGAGCGTGCCCGGCAGCTCATCGAGCACCTTCTGGCGTAGCTCCGGAAGTCTGGCGCCCAGGAGCCGCGAGATATTCATCACCGCGCCCGGGCATTCCGCGAAGGGAAGCACCCGAGGAATCGCTTCGATGGAAAGCAAGCGCAGCGACTCTGGATCGGCGGTGACGGCGAGCTGGTACTCGTGCAAGGCGGCGCGGCTCCCGTCAGGCTTCGAGGCGCTATCCTGGAAGGCGGCATCGATGACGATGACCTCATCGAGCCTCACATCGATGCGACGCGCACGACGCATTCCGACGGTGTCTTGTAGCGTGAAGGCATGCCAACCGTGGGGATCCTGCGGATGGCGCAAGTCCGGTGCCGGCGTGTCGCTGGCTCGATCCATGATCCGATGCGGATCCAGGCTGCTCGAGCCCGGAGCGAACCCGGTGCAGATGCCTTCCATGTCTTGGACCATCCTTTTCAACTGCGGCGCGGTCGTGCCTGCCGAGGCGAGCCAATTCGAATCCCACTGCGACCAGGCCCAGGGTGCGACGAGGCTTGCGCCGGAAATGTCATCGAGGATCAGGTACAGCGGCGTCGCCTGACGCCGCTCGTCCGGCACGAAATGCTCGAGCGCGGAGCGCAGCCGCCCGCCGCCGCGCGAGCCCACCAGCCGTGCGAGCGCGACGCGCGGCGGATCGGCCTCGATCGCCACGATCGTGCGATCGGCCTTGAGCCGCGCATCGAACGAGTCCTCCGCGCAGACGATGGGCGCGCCTCCGGTTGGCGGCGTGACGATGTCGCGCGCGCGCCCGATGAGTCGCATGTGTCCCGCACGGCCCTGCGGCCACGAGGTGTCGATGCTCGAGGTTCGTCGCGCAGAGCCCGCTTGGCGCAGCGGCGCAGCTCCCGCCGATGAGCGCGGCGGCGGCCGTAGGGTGCGACTCGGTGATTTCGCGGCCAAAGTGCTCGGTACCCCTCTTCAGGCGATGGCCCGCCAGCCGACAGCCATGATACTAAGCTAGCTTTGGATCGTACACCCGGTAGCTGCCACCGGATGGAAGCCGTGAACCGCCAACCGTTGTGCGACGCGAATGAGCTGTCTCATGAGCGGCAATCTACCAGGGCGCTGCAGGATCCAAGAAGCCCCACGCCGGATCTTCGCGCCCGTGCGCGCCGACCTTCGCGGGGTTGCCGGGCGCATCCCACCAATTCGTCGGGTCCGCCGGCGAGATCTTGCTCCAGTCGAAGACGATCGTGCGCTCGGCGAAGCGCCACGCACCGTCCTGCTTGATCAGCCGGTCGAGATAGCGGCCGCGCACCATCTCATCCATGGTCTTGCCGCCGTGGTCTGTGCGGTGGTGGGCGAAGAAGTAGGTGATCGAGCGTGCCCGATCGGCGCCATGAAAGCGCACGACGATGTTGCCATAAAGATGGTGCGTCATCAGGAAGGCGGACGGCAGATCGGCGCGCCAGCTGTCGATCAGGACCGTTGCGGGATGATCGTAGGCGCCGTAGTGAAGCCGGCAGTCCTTGGTGAACACCCTCTCGAGGAGCTTCTGGTCGCGCCGATCGATCCCCTCCGCGTACGCATAGAGAAGCTCGGCAATCGCCTGCTTGTCCAGGAGCTCGCGCAGCTCGGTCTGCAGGGATGTGTCGCCGCTCACGGGCTTTGGTCCGCAGGGGCCCTCGTGATCGTCAAATATCGGGCATCTCGCGCGTGCTTGGGCTCGTCGTCACCCTGAACCTCGACGGCCAAGGCGACATGCGCGAAGCTGAGCATCAGCCTCATCAGCCGCTCCTCCGGCTCGTCGAGCTCCTGCAGCGGCTTTCTGTCGAGATAGGCCAAGGCCGGCCCAAGCAGCCCCCTGCCTGCGTCAAAGAAGGCGACGCGTTCGGCTTCGGTGCTCGAGAGCCGGCGTTGCAGGCGATTGTTCGCGCCCTTGATGGACCAGGCCTCCACAAAGGGCTCCAGCGCTTCGAATCCGGGCGGAAGTTGGGCAGTGCTCATGCGCTCTCTGCCGCCGTGCGGGCCGCCCTGTAGGACTGCACCCACTGGTCCACGCAGTACATCAAGTGCCGGCACAGGACCTCTTGTGATTGGAAATGAATGTACTCGAGCGCCCCGCTGCTCAATCCCCGCTGGCCTGCTTCGATCACTGCACGATCCTCCGAGTGAACGTCGAATATCGTGCCCATGACGTATTCGCGCGCGAAGCGCTTCGTGGCGCTGTCGTCCTGGCCGATCCAGTAAATGCGGATGACGCCGCGCGAGCGCGTTGCCGACAGCGGCATCACGCAATGCGAGAAGTGCTGGGTCGGCGTGCCGAGGATGAAGAAGTTCGGGAAGAGCGCAAAGTAGTCGCGATTGTGCGGAGCGGCGCCAAATCCGTCGGCGGCCGCGATGGCAGCCGCCTTGCCGAACGCAAAACCCTGTGTGGGCACGATTTTCGGATTCGGATTGGTCCAAATCCGCTGAGTCCTGTGCGGGCCATGGAAGCCGTATTGAAGGGGATACCCAAAGGGGTTCTCGGGTCCGCCGGCGGCAGCGCCCGAGCGCGGGTGGATGAACCGCAGATGATAGTTCTCCTGGAAATTGTCGTAGGTCAGCTTCCAGTTGGCCTCGATCGCGTACACATATTCGGTGAAGACGGTTGCGCGTGCGACCGGCAACGTCTCGAGCTGTTCGGCCAGGGGACCCAGAAATTCCCGCAAGCCTTGCTCGGGTGAGGGGTCAAGGTTGATGAAGATGAGCCCCGCGCAGACATCGACCGCGACAGAATGCAGATCGCACTGCGACTTCTCCACATAGAACCGCTCGAAGTCCGGCGCCGAGCGAAGCTTGCCGTCCGAGCCGAAGGTCCATGCATGGTAGCGGCAGGTGAACAAGGGCCGCGAGCCGCTCTCTTCGGCCACCAATTGCGTCCCGCGGTGAGTGCATACATTGTGGAATGCATGAATCTTGCCGTCCCTGTCACGGGTGATCAGGATCGACGTCTTCGCCACCTCGACGGGGCGCACGATGAAGCTGCCGGGTTCCGGGAGCTCGCAGACATGCCCGATCTGGAGCCAGCAACGCTGGAATATGGCCGCCCGCTCGAGCTCGAAGTAATCGTCGCGATAGTACGGGCCGGCCGGAACCGGGCCTGTGCCGATGCCAGCGACATCCTCGTTCAATGACGGCGAGTACTGCGAAGCTTGAACGTTCATCGTTCCTCTCTGGTGGCTCACCCGACGCACGGCGCACACGCGCCAGCGGAGTCCCTTCGAAAAATACCACCGGAGCGTTGCATTACGCCAGCGCTGTCGCATTTAGAATAGCCTAACGACCCGGCGACGCTGAACCCGATATATCAGCTGAACCCGATATATCATGCGAACGCGGGGAGGTGCACGATGATCGACGCGAAGTCCTACGGCCCGTGGGCCGTCATCGCCGGAGCATCGGAAGGGATCGGCGCCTCGTTCGCGCGCCAGCTCGCCGAGGCCGGCATCAACGTCGTGTTGATTGCGCGCCAGAGGGCACTCCTCGAGCAGCTCGCGCGCGAGATCGGCGACCAGGGCGCGGCGCGCGCGCGGGTGCTGGCGCTCGACCTGGCGCGGCCCGATGTGCTCGATCGAGTCCGCGAGGCGACCGACGACCTCGAGGTGGGCCTCCTCATCTTCAACGCGGCTGCCTCGACCGGCCTAGGCTCCTTCCTCGACGCATCACTCGAGCGGGTCGTGGGCGCCGTTCGTCTCGGTCCTCTGGGGTATGTCTCACTCGCACACCATTTCGGCAAGCCAATGGCCGCGCGCGGACGCGGCGGAATCATTCTCGTCGGCTCGCTCGCCGGAAACGCAGGCGCCGCCACGACGGTGCTCTACAGCGCCGCCAAGGCATTCGCGCAGGTGCTTGCCGAAGGACTCTGGTCGGAATTGAAACCGCTCGGAGTGGATGTTCTTTATGCGGTGCTCGGTGCGACCCGCACGCCGGCCCGGGAGCGCGTGGGTCTCAAGGACAGTCCCGATCAATTCGTGGCCGAGCCGGATGACGTCGCGCGCGAGTGCCTCGAGAACCTCGCCGAGGGTCCCGTCCTCGTGCCCGCGCATCTGAAAGACGCATTCCAGATGTTCAGCAGCATGCCGCGACGGCAAGCAGCGGAAACCATGACCAAGCTGCTGCTGAGCTTCAAGCAGTAGAGGAGGGGCACATCAGCAGCGCCCGGGCGGAGACAGGACGCGACACCGCGCCGAGAGGCTCATCGCTCCACGCGCACGCGCTCATCGCTCAGCCCGGCGTGAAGCGCCGATCGTGAACCTGCAACGCCTTGAGGAGCAGCCGCTTGATCTCCTTGTACTCCATGCGGTTGAGGCCCCTTAGGAAAGTCCTCATGCAGACGAGGAGCTCTGCGTCGCTCGCGGCAAGCTGGCGTTTTCCCTTCGCCGTCAACGTGACGGCGTGTCGGCGGCGGTCCACCTCGTCCTTGGTTCGCTGGATCAGCGCGCGCTCTTCCAGATGGTTGATGATCTTCGTCGCATCACTCTTGTCGAACCCGAGGCGCTCGCCGATCTCCTTTTGGCTGCACGAGCCGAACTGCGCCAGGACCGACAGCACGGCGTAGTGCGGCAAGCGCACCCGAACTCCACTGGCGATCGCGCAGCGATAACCCTCCCTCGTCAATGCCATCATCAGATACATGGGCAATTGCAGGAGACGTTCGGGAAGGCTATGGTATTTGTTCATACGCCGGGACATCGTGCACGCGCCGGGACTCATTCGCCACAAGTGTACTGCAACGTTAGTAGACTGAAACCTACCAATATGCTAGGTTCCGGCCCACCGTGGGGGCCGCCGTCTCCATCCGCTAAGGAGCGCGAAGAGGCCGTTCGAGGTCCGGGAGACGACTTGGTGGATCCTCCATGGCGCTATCGGGATGTGGCCGGGAGATCCATCAAAGGCGGCGGCTAACGAGCATCTGAGAGGGGGAGACGATGCGAAACAGCGGATTCGATGGCACAGCGCGCGGCGTGATCGCCTGCACCGCGCTGGTGGGGATGATGCTCGCAACTCACTCGCGCGCACAACAACAGGCGCCCGCCGCAGCCGGCGGCCAAGGCGAGGAGCTCGAACAAATTGTAGTCACGGCCGAGCGCCGCTCCGAGCGGCTGCAGGATGTGCCGATCTCGATCACCAATCTGAGCGCCGATGACCTGAAGCGAGCAGAAACCACGGAGCTCGGCGGCATCATGCAGCTCACCCCGGGGCTGCGCATCGATTATGCCGGAACCTTCGTATTCCCGACGATCCGCGGCGTTGGCTCCAACGTGCCCGTCTCGGGAGGCGGAGCGAACGTCGGCATCTACATCGACGGGTTCTTCTCGCCCAACACCGAGACCAACGATTTCAAGCTGTTGAACGTGGAGAGCATCCAGGTGCTGAAGGGTCCGCAGGGCACCCTCTTCGGCCGCAACACGACCGGCGGCGCGATTCTGGTGAATACGACCAAGCCGAGCGCCGACACCAATGCGATCGTCCAGCTCGACTGGGGGAGCTTCAACACGCAAATTTGGCAGGGGTATTTCACCACCGGATCGCCCACGCTGGCGTTCGACCTCGCGGGTCTCTACACCACCTCGGATGGCTGGATCCACAACATCGCGAACGGGGACAGCGATGCCGGCGCCTACCGGGACGAGTCAGCGCGGATGGGGTTCTTGTTCACTCCGCTGGACAACCTCTCGTTCCTGCTGCGCTATACCCACACCGATACCCGCGATCCGACGAATCTGACGGAAAATGCCTTCGTCATCGGCGGCGTGCCGCAGGTGTATGGTCGGTTTGCACCCGTCTTTTTCCCCGGTACGAACGTCGTTATCGCCACCGACCCGGATCAGGTCGCCTACGGTCAGGAGCCCGTCTACATGCTGCAGCACACGAACGTGGTGCAGCTCACCTCGGCCTGGGATTTCGGTCCGGGAAGCTTGACGTCCTACACGCAGTATCGATTGGAGAACGGCGAGACCTACGAGTCATTGGACTACGATTCGTTTCGTGCGCTCAACATCCTGATCGGGGTGAGGGACCATACATTCACTCAGGAGTTGCTGGCGACGTCCAAGCCGGGGACCCCATTGCAGTGGACCGCCGGCGTTTACTACTCCGATACGTACGATGCATGGCCGACAGATGGTGTAGTTCTTTATGCGCTCCACCCTCAGCCCCTATCTTTCCTCGCAGGTTCGAGCACCACGGTCCGCTCGACCGCAGGATATTTCGATCTCACCTATCAAGCCTTGGATAACCTCTTCCTGACGGGCGGCTACCGCTACACGCATGACGAGGAGCTCAACCCCTACTACACGAGTGCCGCCGGCCTCTATTACCCGACCTGCCCGGCTCTAGGCACTAATAATCTGTGCTATCCCAATCTGACGAGCAACCGCGGCACACCGCGCGCCGTGATTCGCTATGCGCTCGACCCGAGTTCGAGCGTATATGTATCTTTCTCGGAAGGCTTCAAATCGGCGATCTACAACGTGGGTGGCGGTCAATTGAACGCGGTTCAGCCCGAGTCACTGAAAGCGTACGAGATAGGATACAAGTACGCCGGCTCGCGCTTGACCGGGGATGCCGCTGCTTTCTGGTACGACTACAAGGATTTGCAGGTCGAGACCTATAACGTCGTCAACGGCGTCCCGGTGAGCATCATCAACAATGCCGCCTCCGCCCACCCCTGGGGCTTCGACGGGGACTTGAAATTCCAGGTCGTCGAAGGCCTGGTGGCCAATGTAGGCGCGAACTACACCCACGCGAATTACGGGGTCTATACCGCCTCGCCCTATTTCAGCGAGTGTCTGAATCCCAAGGCTTGTGGTCCGGCGTTCGGGCTCTATAACAACTTGACGCTCAACGCGAGCGGCTACGAGATGCTGCGCGCGCCGAGGTTCACCGCAGATGCGGGCGCCGTTTATACGATTCCGGTCGCCGTGGGCAAGCTGGCGTTTTCCGGCGAGTACTACCACACGTCGAAATTTTATTTCGACTCGTCACAGCAATTTCCCCAGGGCCAGTACTCGACGCTCGACGTGCGCGCCGAATGGACCAATCCGTCAGGCCTGGTGTCCGTTGCGCTCTTCGGCAACAACGTGACCGACACCCGATACCTCACGCAGGTGCTCGGCAACACCTTCGGCATCGGCGCGGCCTGGTCCGCGCCGGCGACCTACGGCATCTCGATCAAGGTGAAAGCTCACTGAGCGAGGCGATCTCATCGAGCGGGCGCCGGGCGATCAGGCGCCCGCGCCGGAATGTCGCGAGCACCTGCACCGCGCTCAACTCCGCTCGAGCGCGGCCCCAGGAGCGATCGAGCAGGCAGAGGTCGGCCGGCGCGCCGATGCGGACACGACGCGGATTCTGTCCCGGCGCCGCTGCGGGCGAGAGATAGAGATCGAGCGCCTGCTCGGGCGTCAGTGCCTCTTCCGCGCCGAGTACGCGGCCCTCGGCGGTACGGCGATTCACGGCCGCATGCATCGCGACCCACGGGTTCGCGCTTCCGTAGGGCGCATCGCTTCCGCCTGCGAGAGCCACCCCTGCTTTGAGCCAGGCAGCACCCCGATAAAGCCAGGCATGTTCCGCGAGCGGCACGTCCTCGTAGTAACGGTCACCTCGCTCGGCGATGAAGTGCGGCTGCGTCACGACGGCAACGCCGCGCTCGGCCGCCGCGCTCACCTGCAAAGGCGAGGCGATTCCCGCATGCTCGATGCGATCGCCGCTCGCGCTGCCGGCCGCTTCGAGCACGCCGAGCGCATAGGACAGCTCGGCCTCGGTCACGCAGTGGAACGCGACGGCCCGACCTTGCTCGTGCGCCCGAGCGACTCGACGGGTCATGTGAGAGAGCTCCGGCAACGCCTCGTCGTGCAGGTGCACCTTGAGAGCGCCCACCTCGACCTCGGCGCCGCGCTCGACTCCCGCGAGCGACGGACCGGCGGAGAGCGACGCTGCGCCCATCAGCAAGAGCGACTGGGAGATGGCGCCCGCGCGCAGCTCGCTCGACAAGTGCTCGAGCGTCGATCGGTCGTTGCTCGCGGATGCATCGGTGAGTCCGGTGATCCCGTAGCCTGCGAGCGTCGCGCACGCGCTGGTGAGATCCGGATAATGGCTGCCGAGTCGAGCGCGCAGCCACTCGTCCGCATCGTACAGCCGTCCCGTGAGGCGCCCTGCGACTCGCTCGAGCGGCGTGGGGCCGGCGCCCGAGAGCCGCTCGAGCGCCGCTGAATTCAGGATCCAGAGCCGGCCGCTGCGGTGCTGGATCCGCACCGGCCGGTCCGGGAGCACCCGATCGAGCCACGTCCGATCGATCTCGCCGGCGACACTCTCGTGATAGCCGATCCCGCGAAGCCACCCCGTACCCGAGCACGCGTGAGCCGCCTTCAACGCTCGGGCGAGGGCGCCCGCGTCGCGCACCTCGGGCGGGCCGCACCTCACCGAGCGTTGCGAGGCTGCGAAACTCGAGAGGTGGATGTGATGATCATGCAAGCCCGGCAGCAGCGCCCCGCCTCGAGCGTCGAGCAGCGGCTCTGCGATATCGGGGGCGATGGAGCCGGGCTCGGCGATGAGCGCTACTTCACCGTCTCGCAGGCGCACATCGACGCGCCGTCCGCCGACCTCAGCGTTGCTGATCCACACGGGCCGGCCTCATCAGCGGTTCACGTCCACGACGATGCGTCCGCGGATCTTTCCCGCGAGGATCTCTTGCGCAGCGGCCGGCACTTGCTCCAACCCGATGACCTTGCTCATGCGGTCGAGCGCCGCCGGATCGAGGTCGCGCGCCAAGCGATCCCAGGCCGGCTCGCGCAGCTCGCGCGGCGCCATGACGCTGTCGATGCCGAGGAGCGACACACCGCGCAGGATGAAAGGCGCCACGGTCGCCGGAAAGTCCATCCCCTGAGCGAGTCCACACGCGGCCACGAGACCCCGATAGCGGGCTTGTGCGCAGGCATTGGCGAGGGTGTGACTGCCGACCGAGTCCACCACGCCCGCCCAGCGCTCCTTCTGCAGCGGCTTTCCCGGCTGAGCGAGCTCATGGCGATCCACCACCTGACGAGCGCCGAGGGACTTCAGGTACTCGGCCTCGCTCAGTTTGCCGGTCGATGCGACCACGTTGAAGCCGGCGCGCGCGAGCAGGGCGATCGCGACGCTCCCGACACCACCGGAGGCGCCCGTCACGAGCACCTCGCCCCGATCAGGAGTGAGCCCATGCTTCACGAGCGACTCGACGCAAAGACTCGCCGTGTAGCCTGCGGTGCCGATCGACATCACCAGGCGCGCGCTGAAACGCTCCGGCACGCGCTGCAGCCACGCGGGGTTCACACGAGCCTTCTGCGCCAAGCCGCCCCAGTGTCCCTCGCCGACGCCCCAGCCGTTCAAGAGCACGCGATCGCCCGGGCGCCAGACATCGCTCGTGCTCGCTTCGACGACGCCGGCGAAATCGATCCCCGGGACCATCGGAAACTTGCGCACGATCGGTGACTTGCCCGTGATCGCGAGCCCGTCCTTGTAGTTGATCGTCGAGTACTCGACGCGGACAGAGACGGGTGCCTCCGGCAACTGGGCTTCATCGAGCTCGGCGAGCCGCACGGACTGCGTGCCGTCCTGCTTATCGATCAAGATCGCTTTGAACATCTGTGGAGCTCCTCTCGGAAAATGACTGAAGTTGATCCGTCACCCGCCCTGCTCAGTCGCCCGCAAACGCCAGAATCTGCGGCGCGAGCAGCGGCCAGCGCGCGAACAAACCTTCGCCCGCCGCCTGCTTGGCAAGCCGATCCAGCCACTCGCGATCTCCCCAGGGAGGCTCGGCGATCCGCGACCCCGGAATGAGCGCATGCAGGGCCTCGCTGGTCTCGCGCGGATGGTGAAAGTCCGACGCTCCGCTTCGCAGCACCATGACCGGCATCGCAAGCGCGCGCAATTGCGCGGCACGGGTGCCGGGGACCGGGGAGTCGGCGGCGGGAAAAAACGCGTCTGCCCACACCTTCATCGTCTGGATGAAGGCATCCACATCCTGGGCGAGGAGTCGCGCGCGGTTGCCGGGATTTCGCGCGAGCGGCTCCGCCCAGCCGGGCAGGGCGGCAACGGCCGGCATCCCCCCGAGGGCGGCCGCAGCGAGCGACTCGTGGCAATAGTGGAAGGCGAGCGCCGCGAGTCCGACCGCGCCACCGCTGATCCACAGCAGGAATAGACGCTGCACCACCTGAGGATGGCGTATCGCCGTGAGCAAGGAAACGCGCGAGCCCGCCGAGCCGCCGACCAGCAGGGCCGGCCCAAGCTCGAGCGCTCGCAGAAGTCCTGCCAGCGTGTCGGCATTCAGCAGCGATTCGCTCGGGCCGCGAAACGCGACGTCGGACTCGCCGCAGTTCGGCCGATCCCAGATGAGCACGCGAAATCCTCCCTCCGCGAGCGCGAGCGCGAGGGATCGCACGCCGGGCGTGTCCTTGGAAAAGCGCCCGCCGGGCGTGATCACAGCGGCTCGCTTGCCCTCGCCGATGAGCTCGTACGCGATACCGATTCCACCGATGTCTATGCTTGGCACGCTCTCGCTCGCTTGAGGCTCGAATGCTCCTGAGGCACAGGCAGGCGAGTGTAGCAAGCGAGCCGGCGAGTGCGGTATCGCGCGCGGCGCGGCAACTAATCAACAGCGGTGTTGATTTGCCGGGCAGTGTCCCATACAATCCCGACCTGGACCCATGAGCACGCCCGCCATCGAGTTGCTCGGCGCGAAACCACCCGCTCGCGAGCCGCAGATCGCCCCACGACGTGTTGATCGCGCGCCAGCGCGGCCGCACGCATCGCTCGAAGCACGGGCGCGAGACCGGGTAGTGCGCCGGTGAGCAATGGTGCGAGATGATCCATCATGCTAAGCAGGATCAGGATAAATCTACTAGTGTTTTCGAACCCGCCGTGGCGAGGGGTGGCGTGAGTATTCCGACCGGTATGAACGCGCGATCTGCATCAGCTCCGACGAGGCGGGCTCGGCGCAAGCGCGATCCGAAGAGCACCCGCGAGGCGATTCTCGAGGCCGCTCGACAGCAGCTCGCTCAGGACGGAAAGGAAGGCGTGAGCGTCGCCCAAGTCGCGCAGCGTGCGGGAGTCAACCGCGGCACCGCGTATCAGCACTTTCAGACCCGCGAGCAGCTGATCGAGGCCACGGCGACTTGGGTCAGCGACAAGCTGTACCGCACGGTGTTCGGCGATCCGGAGGTTGCTCGCAGGCAGCCGGTGGAATCCATCGATATCGCGGCAATGACCGAGCACCTCGCGGAGTTTGCGATGGCAAATCCCGAGATCGGACGCGTTTGGCTGTTCGAGGTGTTGAGTTCCCGGCGGCCGGCCAACGACCCGTTCTGGCAGCAGTACGTGTCGAATTTCGAGACCTTCGCCAAGACGAACCTCGCCCAGCCGGGCATCGACGCCGAGGTCGTATCGGTGCTGCTGCTTTCCGGCGCATTCTTATGGCCGGTGTGGGCGCGAGCGCACACCCGCACCGCCAAGGAACGCCAGCAGATGGCCAAGCGCTTCACGCGCGAAGTGCTGCGGTTGTGTCTGCACGGGACTCTGCGACCCGAAAAATATCCGGATCTCGAAGATCTGGTGGCGCAGAGCAACGGTCTGGCGCGGCCGCGGCTCACCTGAGATCGTACTCCCCGCCGCCGCATGAGCACGCTCAGCCGCTTTGAGTCCCTGTCCCCGCGCATCGGCGCGCGGGCCCCAGTGAGCCGCCAGGAGCTCCTGAAGCCTGCCTTTGCCGAAGAGTGTCTCGAGGCGCTCGAGCGCTACGGCGTGCTGGTCTTTCCACGCCTGGCTCTCACCGACGAAGAGCAGATCGTGTTCAGCGCGAGGTTGGGCGAGATCATTCCGATGGGGACGATGCGCGCCGACGGCAGTCGTGATCCCATCTTCAAGGTCACGCTCGACCCGAAACAGAACGAGGCGGCGGACTACTTGAAGGGCACCATCTACTGGCACATCGATGGGGCGACGGACGATGTTCCGGCGCGCGCCACCATGCTGAGTGCGCGGCAGGTATCCCCCGTGGGCGGCCAGACCGAGTTCTGCAACACCTACGCGGCGTACGACGATCTGCCCGAAGCGGAGCGCCCCTATTACGAATCACTGCGCATCGGCCACAGTCTGGAAGCGGCGAATCGGTTGACCACGCCCGATCCCAGCGAGAAGGAGCTCGCCCTATGGCGCGCACGAGGCCCCGCAAAGGAGCATCCGCTCGTCTGGCGCCATCGCACGGGACGCAAGTCGCTCGTCCTGGGCGCAACGGCGGGATATGTCGTGGGAATGTCCAAAGAGGATAGCCGCAGGCTCCTCGCGAAGCTCGAGGCGCATGCGACCCGCCGCGAGATCGTCTATCGGCACGAGTGGCAGGTGGGGGATCTGGTGATCTGGGACAACTGCGGCACCATGCATCGGGTCATTCCGTATGATCCGTCGTCTGGCCGCATGATGCACCGAACGACTCTGCACGGGATCGAGGCGATCGCCTGACAGGGTTCCGTGGGCTCGCACGCAGCGGCGTGCGCGCTGACTCGACGTCGAATGTCCGTGGGTTTCTTTGGCCGGAGAGGTGCAGACCATGTCATTGGCAGGAAAAAATGCGATCGTGACGGGCGGGGCGTCGGGAATCGGGCTCGCTACCTGCCGGCGTCTCGCGCGCGAGGGGGTGGGCATCGGGATCTTCGACGTCGATCTCGCGGGCGCCGAGCGCGCGGCGGCGGAGCTCAAAGCATCGGGGGCGCGCGCCGTTGCCTGTCGGGTCGATGTGTCGGCTCGAGCGCAGATCAACGCCGGACTCGAGCGTGTGCACGGCGAGTTAGGGCCAGTTTTGATTCTCGTCAACAACGCCGGCATCACCTCTTTCAAGCCGTTTGTGGAAGTCACCGAGGCCGAATGGGACCGGGTCATGTTCGTGAATCTGAAGAGCATGTTCCTGTGCACGCAAGCGGTGCTTCCGGACATGCTCTCGGCCGGCTGGGGACGCATCATCAACGTCTCCTCCTCGAGCGCACAGACCGGCAGCGCGCGGATGACGACCTATGCCTCCTCCAAGGGTGGGGTGATCGCCTTCACCAAGTCCTTGGCCCTCGAGCTGGCCACGGCCGGGATCACGGTCAACAATATTCCTCCCGGATTCGTGGAGACCCCGATGCTCCTCGCAAGCACTCAAGACATCGTCGGCGGCATCGCCGGTCAAGCGGAGCGATCGCCGATGAAAAAGCCGGGACGGCCGGAGGACGTGGCGGCGGCCTGCGCATTCCTCGCCTCTGAGGAGGCCGGCTACATCACGGGCCATACCTTGAGCGTGAACGGCGGGCGCTACATGGCCTGAGGAGGCCTCATGACGGAAACAGCCAAGCGGGTCATCATCACCGGAGCGGCCGGTGCGTTGGGCGCAGCGGTTGCGCGCGCCTTCATGACCTCGGGCGCTTTGCTCGCGCTCTTTGATCGCGCCGCGGACTCGAAGGAGCTTCTGAAGGGCGCGGCGGCCCCGCACTTTTTCATCGGGGGCGTGGATCTCACCGATTTCGAGCAAGCGCGACGCGCCATGGACACGGCGGTCTCGCGCTTGGGTGGAATCGATGTGCTGGTGAACATTGCAGGCGGATTTCGCTGGGAGACGATTGCCGAGGGAAGCCTCGGGACGTGGGACTTCATGTATTCGATCAACCTCAAGACGGCCGTGTGCGCCTGCAAAGCCGCGCTCGCTCATCTGCCACAAGGCGCTGGTCGCATCATCAACGTCGGCGCCGCGGCGACCGCGAAGGCGGGCATCGGCATGGGGGCGTACACGGCCTCAAAGGCCGGGGTGGCGAAGCTCACCGAGGCGCTCGCCGAGGAGTTGAAAGACAAAGGCATCAACGTGAACGCCGTGCTGCCGACGATCATCGATACGCCGGCCAACCGCGCCGACATGCCGACGGCGGACTTCACCCGCTGGGTTGACCCTCAGGCACTTGCCGACGTCATCGTGTTTCTCTCATCGCACGGGGCCCGAGCGATCACCGGGGCCTCGATTCTGGTGGCGGGCCGAGTCTGACCGGATCCCGCGGCGAGCGGGGCGCAAGCTTCGAATCCCTGCGGGGACTTCAGCGCGCGAGCTGCGCTACGTACGAGCGAAGGTCTCCACCGAACGCGGGCGCGGGTCCGATCGAGCGCCGCGTGACCGTGGGAAACGGCTTCCCCACCGCGCCGGCCCACGCAATGAGACAGGCTCGCAAGGCGTCGGGATCAGCCTCCCGTGCCGCGTCAAGACAGCGAGCGACCACCTGGGTCATCGCCAGCCCCAGCCGCGCGCCGCCCCCCGACTCCCAGGCTTCCCACGCCGCGAGCGCGGCGAATAAGCCGGTGAGCGGATCGGCGATCGCATCGCCGACAAACCCGCTCCGGCCGCTGGCACTTCGCAGTGCCGCACTCAAGCCCGCCGCGACCCCACAGTCATCGCCGAATCCCACCCACCCCGCAGCCTCGCCTCGGGAGCCATGCGCCGTGATGCTGATCCAGACAAGGCCGGAGGTCGTGTGCACGATCTGGTCGGCATCGATCCCATGCTGCATCAGCGCTCGCGGCCGCGCGGCCTCGATGACGATATCGGAGAGGGCGATGAGCGAGAGCAGGGCTTGCCGGTCGATGGGATCGGCAAGATCGACGCCGACACAGGCCTTTCCTTGATTGATCAGCGCATAGAAATCGCCCTCCGCGTCCCGCATCGCGTCCGGGCGCGAGCGGCTCTCGACCTTGATGACCTCGGCGCCTGCGAGCCAGAGGAGGTGCGCGGCCAGAGGCCCTGCCCACAGCGCGGAAAGATCGATCACGCGCGGTGCCGGGTGCTTCCGCGCCGAAGTCGGGCAGCCGCAAGCGAGCTCCACGCAGGCAGGCGAGCCGCTCGGCGCGGATAGCTCCGAAGCACTGCCTGCCGGCGCAGCCATCTCGTGCTCGGCGGCGATGGCGAGCCCCATCGAACGGCCCCGCGACACCAGCGCCTTCGCATCGATTCGGGCGATGTGCGCAGCGATCGCGCTCGCGTCGTTCGGATCCAGCTCGTCGGTCTCGAAAAGTGCCGGCAACAGCTCGCGATCGGCGGGCCGTGCGAGATTGAGCGCCACCGTGTCGCCGAGGGCATCGTACAGCCGGCATCCGGCCCCGGCCGATGTTCGGCCCGGTATCGTCAGGCCCGCCCGCATCGCCCGCTCACCGAGCAAGGTGGTGCCATCGAGCGATGCGAACGCGGCCGAGCGGCTAGCCCTTGCAAGATGTTGCAAGGCTTGGTCAGCGCAGGCGGCGAGCGGGATCGCAGCGTTCGCATTCATGGGACGTGAGAGTCTACGCGAGGTCGTTGAATTCTCCGACGATGTTGATGGATCATGTGCATTCGCCGATTCGCCGAAGCGGGGACCGGTGTCCCTGCGGCCGAAGCACACGTTTTCTTGCGAGGACTCTATGAAGATTGATTCATCGTTGGTTGCCGTCGTCACCGGGGGCGCTTCGGGCCTCGGATTGGCGACCGTGAAGGCGCTCCGAGCGGCGGGTGCGGCAGTCGCGATCTTCGATCGCAACGAGGAGACGGGCCTGCGCGCGGCCGCGGAGACGGGCGCCACCTTTTGCCGTTGCGATGTCCTGTCGGACGAGAGTGTCGATGAGGCGTTTCGCAAAGCTCGCGCCGCGCAGGGCCAGGAGCGCGCGCTCGTGTGTTGCGCGGGCGGGGGTAACGCCATCCTCACCGCCCGGCGCGACAAGAAGACCGGCGAGATCAGCATCTTTCCGTCGGATCAGTTCGAATGGGTGCTGCGCCTGAACACAGTCGGCACGTTTCGCTGCATCACGCGCTCGGCGGCGGGGATGATGACGCTCGAGCCGATCGACACCGAGCGGGGCGTGATGGTCAACACCGCCTCGGCCGCCGCAACCGATGGACAGATGGGACAGGCGGCGTATGCCGCCGCCAAGGCGGCGATCGTCGGAATGACCCTGCCCATCGCGCGCGATCTGGCGCGCGAGGGCATCCGGATCGTGACGATCCAGCCGGGCGTGTTCGCAACGCCCGCGATGGCAGGCGCCACCCCCCAGATGCTCGAGTCGCTGAGCGCCATGGTGCCGTTTCCCAAACGGCTGGGCCGCCCGGAGGAGTATGCCAGCCTCGCGCTGGAAATGATCCGCAACGGCTATTTCAACGGCGAGACCGTGCGGCTGGATGGGGCCATCCGAATGCAGCCGCGCTGATTCGGGGGGGCGCCCTCGCAATTGCGGTGGCCGCCTCGCGCGACATCCCGCTTCGCGTTGCGTATCGCCAACGTGCGATCCGCCTCACAGCGCGGCGCTTGACAATAGCCGGCTTAGATACTAACGTTGCTTAGTAACTCATTGTTCCGGCAAACCTTTTCCGCCGGTGCGCAGGAGGGAGATCGTGAAGACATCGTGGCTCGTTGCTTTGACCTGTGCCGCCTTGGCTACGCTCAGCGCTGCGGCACAAAATACCACCGGCGGTGCGGGAGCCCCTGCTGTTGCGGAGAAGGGCAAGATGTTGGTGGCCTCGAACGGCTCGCGCCTGGGTATCGTGTACCGAGTCGGCCCCGACGGTTCAGCGCAGATCATCATCGACGGAAAGCTGGTGAGCGTGCCCGCCTCGACACTCTCGAACGTCGGCGGCAAGCTCACCACCTCGCTCAGCAAGAGCGAAGTCCTGGCGCTTCCCTGAGGGCAAGGCGAGCGCCACGCGAGCGCTGACCCGCCGCGGGCAGTCTGCGGGCGTGTCCGCACGGGCGAGCGGCGGGTGGCGGCAGCGAGCGGCTATTTTGCCGCGGCTCGCAAGGTGTTGGCCGCCGATAGATTGCGGGCCATCCTCTCCAGCAGCTCGTCCAGTCTTTCGAGATCCTCGTTGTCGAAGCCTGCGAATATCGCGGCCTCGTGCAGCTTCGCGACCTCATCCAGCTTGTCGAGCACGGGTTGCGCGCCCGCGGCGAGATACACCCGATAGGCACGCCGATCGGCCGGATTCTGGCTGCGCTTCAAGTATCCGTCCTCACAGAGCCGATCGATCAGCCGCCCGACGGTGATCTCGCGCACCTCGAGGGCCTGGGCGATCGTGCGCTGCGTCGCTCCGGGGTTACGCGAGACGGCCGCAATGAGCGTCCACTTGGCGCGTGTCAGCCCCCGCAGCTGCACGGTCCGGTCGAAACTCAATCGCAGCTGGCGCGCAAGGACCGACAGCTTGAGCCCGATGGATCTTCTGCGATTCTTGGTCGTTCCGAATATCGATTCCATCGATTAGCCGAAGGAGCGGCCGCAACAGGCGGCGTTTCTCATACCCGCTCGATGATGAGCGCAGGGGCCATTCCGCCCGCGGCGCACATCGTGACCAGCCCGCGCTTGAGATCGCGCCGCTCGAGCTCATCGAGGACGGTACCGATCAGCACCGCGCCGGTCGCCCCGATCGGATGACCGAGGGCGATCGCCCCGCCGTTCAC
>DATHCO010000110.1:0-16696 GCA_035319505.1 Steroidobacteraceae bacterium
GCCCGAGGCGCCCGCATCGACATACGCCGCGCTGCGATTGATGCCCGTGTAGCGACCGTAGCTCGCGTTCGCGCCCTCTGCGTAGAGTGCGCCGCCTTCCACCTGCGCATCGTAGCCTTGCAAGAAGGGGCACTGCTGGCACTTCCAGTTGCTCGTGTCGGGCGGGCTCGGAGCATCGGCAGCTGCCGCATTGGCGAGCCCGCCCGCGGCGCCGAGTGCCAGAGCTATGCAGGATCGCCTCCAGTCCGCCTTCATCGCGCTTCCTCCTTCAACGCATCAAGGCGCGGCCCGACGGATGATTGGAGCCATGCACCTGCGAGTGACAGTTGATGCAGCCGCCCGCGAGCAAGAACGCGCTCGGCATGCCCCCGGGCAACCCCTGCGGCGTGTTGGGAACCGAGGGGTGACCGGCTCCCTCGTGACACTGCTGACACAGAAACGGTGTGCGCACCTTGAGGAGCGAGGGCTGCGCCGAGCCATGCGGCTCGTGGCAGTTGTCACAGTCCTCGGTGACCGGCTGATGCTCCCACAGGAAGGGGCCGCGAAATTCCGCGTGGCAGGTTGTGCACGTCTCGTTGACGGTGTTGTGCGTGAGCTGAGCGAGCGCGGTCGAGCCGTGCGGCGAATGACAGTCGGCGCAGGCCATCTTGCCCTCGCGCAGCGGATGGTGCGATAGCTTGTACAGATCGGTGTGCTGCGCCTGGTGACAGGTGGTGCACACCTCGATCTGCGTCTCCGCCGCGCGTACGGGATCCTGTGCAGCGTGCAGCGTGTGGCAGCTCGCACACGCGACGCCGCTGGCCGCATGAGCGCTCGCGTCCCAGTCGTGCGCCGCATTGGCCCGATGACATCCCAGGCACATGGCGTTCTGCTTGTCCGGTGCGCTAGCCCCAGGATGGCCGAAGTCGATGATGCCCGCAGGCTCTCGCCCCCTCGCCTTCACGTGGGCGCCGCCCGGCCCATGACAGGCCTCGCACTGCAGGCCGCCGTGTCCGAAGGGGCCGCGCGGATCGTTCGGCTGCGCGTGCTTCGTGCGAAACAGCCCCATGAGCTGCGGGCTGTAGTGACATACCAGACAGGTGTCGGCTCCGTTCGCGCTGTAGGCGGCGGAGGTGTCGGCGTGAGCATCCGCGGCGGGAGCGGGGCCCGCGAGCCCCCGGCCGCTTGCGAGCAGCACGAGGGCAGCAGCCACGGCGCAGCCGCGCAGCCCGCTCACTTACCTGCTCGACAGCGGGATGTTATGCACGACCGCGACGTCCGCAATCGCCCCCTGGCCATGGCACACGGCGCACGTTTCGGTGGTCGCGGGACTCGATCCCGGAATCGTACGGCCCTCGGCATCCTTCATCACCGTGATCGAGCCGCCCTGCTGCAACATGTGCGTCGTCTCGAGGCTCGTGGTGTGGCATGCGGAGCATACCGACATGTTGGCGGAAGTCGATATCGGATTGCCGACGGTGGTCGGATTGGGCGATTGCGTGGACAATCCGGTCGTGAAGGTCGTCGCCTGAACCGCGCTGTCGTCGACCGGGTAGTAAGTGCCGCTCATGTGGCACATGCCACAGTCGTTCAGCTGCCCCGGAAAGACCACGTCGCTGAAATTGTTGATGGACCCGCCGAAGCCGTAGATCACGAACGGCGGGGCATTGGCGGCGGCGCGCTGACTGCCGGCATGGATCGCGTGGATCATGTGTTTGAAATCGATCGACTCCTCCCACAGCCCGTCGTAAATACTGGGCGCGGTCAGACTCTGGCGCATGCCCACATCGGTGGAGGCAGGGTTGTGGCAGGCGACACAGGCCTGCACGTCGTCGTTGCGGTTGTTGCCGTGCAAGGCCAAGAAGTTGTGGCAAGCGTCGCACTTCGCGATGTCGACGACCTCACGCCGCGCGACGGGAGTCGCGCCCAACACATTGCCGTAGCTCACGGCGGTCTTCACGGCGATTCGATCGGCACCTGGCCCGGTCGTGACCACACCGGGATGACCCTCGAGCACGACGCCGATGTTCGCGATGGCGGGGCAGGCGGTGCCGCCCGCCGGCGGACAGTCGGCCGCGGGCCGAGGCGGGAGCGGCGTCGGCGAGGTGAGCGTGAACGCCCCGCTCCCATCCGGTCCGGACAGCGCACTCGCCGGCACGGCCGCCGCACATCCGGGCACTGCCAGCGGATTGAGCGAGATCGGCTGGCCCCAGGTCGAGGGCGTCACGCCGCTCCCCCAGTTGGTGTAATCGCTCGTCTCCCACGCGATATCGATCGCGAGCCGCGCGGCCCCGCCCGGCGCGCAAACGGGTTTGCCGGTCCCTGGATCGATCCCCGCAAAGGGCGCGGCCGTGAGGATGTTGTACGGCGCGTTGCCGTTGGTCGGGTCGGAGATGGTGAACGTGACCACCGGATAGATGCTGCCGGCGTTGTTCGTGAAGGTCACACTGTTGATGGTGAATTGGAACTTCGTGGCCGCCACCACGTCGGGAATCGTGTGCGCCGCGACCACCTGCAGCTGGCCGTTGTCGATGGTCGAGGTCGGGCCGTGACAGAGCGTGCACTGGCTGTCATTCGCCGGCAGGTTCGCCGGGCTGTGGTTCAGGCCGGTGGTGAAATTGATGTTATCGTGACAGGCGCCGCACGCCTCCGCCGTCGGCACGGACATGTAGTTGGCCGCTTGTATCGCGGCGGGGATGTTCTGTGCGTGGCAGGTCGTGCAGTTGCGCGTGTCCTGCGGGTAAAGCACCGTATCGAAGTTGTTGAGCGACTCCATGTACCCGATGATCCAGTAGCCGATCCCCAGTGTCGGAGTCGTGTTCGGCCCGCTCGCCGTCTGAATGCTCGGCAGATTGATCCCGGTGTGAATCTTGTGAATCATCACCTTCATGTCGAGCGCGTTGCCGCTGTAGGGGTCGGTGGTTTGCGGACTGTGGCACATCACGCAGTACTGCACCTCGACCCGCGCACCGCCGTGCGCGTTGAGCTGCGTGTGGCAGCCATTGCAGGTGGCTGTCTCGACGATCTCGCGACTGAAGATATCGCTGGTCGCGCCGGTCGAGGGCTGGAAGGTATACGAGCCATTATTGGCCTGCGCGAGTCCGCGGATCTCGAAGCCGACGCGATGGGTCAGGGTGGCGTCGTAAACGACATTGGGGTCCTTGGTGATGTCCTTCGCGAAGGTGTACTGATACGTGCCGTTTCCGTTATCGACCAACTTGCCCGTGGTTGCGAATTCCACGGTCGCCTGGGTTTGCGGCGTCTTATCGCAGCTCGCCACGCCATCCGGGCAGCCGTTCGGAGTCACGCTGCTATAGATGTAGGAGGTCCAGTAACTCGACTCGCCATTCTGGCCCGCAGTGAGCTTGGCGATGGCGAAGTAGATATCGGCAGCCGGCAGCCCCTTCAGGGGCACCCCGTTCTCGTCCACGAGCGTGAAGTTGACGACCGGTGGTCCATTGATTGTGACACCGGTAACCGTCCCCGTGATCGCCGTGGCGGTCGTCACGTCGATTGCCTGGATCCCGGCTCCGGGTCCCTGAGGTCCGGTGGGGCCGGTCGGACCCGTCGCGCCTGCGGGACCCGCGGGGCCGGTGCTGCCGCTACAGGCGGCGAGCAGGAGCGTCGCGCAGAAGGCTAGGAGAGCGGCTGCTGGGGTGTTTCCATGCGGCACCGAACACTTCGCACAGGTGAGCGACATCGCCGTACTCCCTTCCTTTCGCAAAATCCGTGAGTGGGCCCGATTCGCCTTCGTTATTGCGACACATACTGACTCAGCAGTTCGAACGCTGACAAGTAGGGAAATCCTACGTGACGTCTAAGGAATCGTACGTAAGCAAGTCAGGAATCGACGTAAGCGAACAAGATATTATTACAGACCCGTGTCTTCGCCACCTCGCTTCGTGATCTCGAATGAGTCGAGCGGTAGTTCGGCTTGGTTTGCGGTTCAGTCGGATTTTGAATAATGTGTAACGCGAGCTGAGGATCAACGAAAATCAACAAGGGGTCGACCATGCGCCAGCCTGTCGTTTGTACCTTGCTGCTTCTCGGCATTCACGTCGGCCTCGCCGCGGCAGCACCGCCGGAAGTCACGGGCTGCGCGAAGTGTCACGGTGACAATGGAGTCAGCGTGAAGCCCGAGGCACCGACGATCGCCGGCATGTCCTCACCCTATCTCGATGCTCAGATGAGCGCTTATCAGAACGGCAAGCGGCCTTGTCCGAAGATGTCGGACCCGAAGCTGTCCGATTCGGACATGTGTGAGGCGGCCAAGAAGCTCACGGCCACGCAAGTGAGCGAGACCTCGGCCTATTATGCGGGGCAGAAATTCGTTCCCGCCTCCCAGAGCATCGACGCGGCACTCGCCGCGAAGGGCAAGGCGCTGCACGATGCCCACTGTGCGACATGCCATTCGGGCGGCGGCAGTGAGGCCGCCGATGATGCCGGAATTCTCGCCGGGCAATGGAAGCCCTATTTGCAGGCAACGCTGCAAGACTACACGGCGGGCAAGCGCGCGCAGCCGGACTCCATGAAGCGGCAGATGAGCCGCCTTTCGTCCGCGGACGTGAATGCGCTCGCCGAGTACTACGCGAGCGGAGGGCACTAGGGTGAGCGCGCCGGGCGGCCCGCAAAGCCCTGCGGGATGGCTATGGCGCCGGCCGCGTCGCCGGTATCTTTTGGGTATTCCGCTCGGGGGACTGATCGCGTTGATTCTCGGCATCGGCATCGCCGGCGGCTTCATGGCCGCTCTCAAACGCACCGAGTCGGTCTCGTTCTGTACCTCCTGTCACGAAATGCAGCAGCCCATGCAGGAGCTCACCCAGAGCATGCATTACTTGAATGTGCCCGGCATTCGCGCGACCTGTGCCGACTGCCATGTGCCGCCGACCTTCTGGGCAGGCTTGTGGCGGCACATCGAGGCGAGCGGCGAAGTCTGGGGACACCTCACGGGAAAGCTCGACACGCCGGCAAAGTATGAAAGCGAGCGCCGGGATCTGGCCGAGAAGATCTGGAGAGAACTCAAGGCGAACGATTCAGCGCAGTGCCGGCGCTGTCACACCCTCGCCGCCATGGCCCTGGACAAGCAGGATCCCATTGCGGCCAAGCGCCACTCGCTCAAATACCTGGCGCAGACCCATCAGACCTGCATCGACTGCCACAAGGGTGTCGCACACACGCTGCCTCCGGAATCTTGAGGAACAGTCGCGGGTTCGGGCGCACTCGCTCGGGCGGGCGCCCTTGCCCGGTGAAGGCCCTTGCGCGGCGGCCCCTTGTCATGGACCCGTCACAGGGTCACGACGGCCACCGGACCAATAGCGCCGCCCGATGCGGATAATCTCGCCGATGCGGAAGTTGAATACCCGCCGGGGCCAGAACAGCTCTCGCTTGTCACACACGGTCGACATGCTGAAACGGGCGATCTCTCCTTTGAGCGTGCTGCGGGCATCCGGCCCTGGGTCGGACTCGAGACGCGTGCGCAGGGCGCGGGCTGCCGCGATGCGCTCCGCGACGCGCCGGGCGCGGCGGCGCGAGATCCGCCCGTAACGGAGCTTGAGCTCATTGAGCCGCTCGGCGGCATCGTAGGTGGCATCGACCAGCTCACGGCGCGTCATCCAGCGGGTCTCATAATTGAGGATGTGCTCCCAGGTCGGCTGCACCAGGAGCTGGCGATGCTCCTCCAGCGTGCGCGCGAACAAGCGGTAGCCGAAGCGCTCGGGCTCCTCGAACCCGCGGCTGCCCGGATCGAGGAAAGGACCCAAGGGTGAGATGAAGCAGGAGAGCCGGCGGTCCCCGAGCTGAAACAGATGCTCGCAATAGGCCACCGTCCGGCGAACCGAATCGGCACTCTGTGCCGGCAGCCCGATCATGAAGAAGATGTCGATTCGCGTGCAGCGCAGCCCTAGAGCCTCTTTCAGCATCGCCTCCATCTGCGCGGTCGTATACTCTGCCTCGCCCTCCTGGGCATCGCGCACCGATTGCTCGTGACTCTCGGGACTGAATTCCATGCTCCAGTGCGCAATCGAGCGGTCGATGTGGCGGAGAAATTCGAGAGGGGGCACGGTGAAGAACTCGAACACGATCTCGTTCGGGATCGCTGCGGCGCACAGCCGTTCCAGCACTTCCTCCGCATACGCGGCACCGGCTTGCAGCAGATCGCCGATCAGCAAGATCGGGCCGCGCGACAGACGTGCAATCGCCTGAACATTGGCCACGAGGCTCGCGGGACTGCGAAATACCGGCCGTGACCGGCGCGTGAGCTGGGCGCACGTCGTGCGGGAGCCGCCGCAGGTCACACACTCGTAGCTGCAGCCCTTCACCGTCAAAAGAGCCGTGATCGGGTGGCCCCACCAGCCGTTGAACGGCAAGGTGCTCTCGAGATCCCGATGGCGCAGGACCATCTCCACCACGAGATCCGGCCTCAGATCGACGTAGTCGAGCGTCGTCGGCAGATACGTGTGGGGATTGATGCGTATCGCTCCTTCCTCCTTCCAGGCCAGATTGGGGATCGAGGCCAGAGAGGCGCCGGTGCGCAGCGCCGTCAAGAGCTCGAGCAACGGCGCTTCGGTGCTGTCGCCCCGCAGGACAAAATCGGCCTGAGGATAGTCGATCAGCTCGCGGAAGAAGTAAGTCGCCGACAGGCCACCGAAGATCACGGGCACTTCGGGGTGAATGGCCTTCACGATGCGCGCCACCTCGAGCGCGCCGTGCGCATGGGGGAGCCAATGCAGATCGATTCCGACGGCACGCGCTCGCTGCCGTCCGATGAAGGCAGGCACATCGAAGCGGCGCGAGTTCATCATGCGCAGCGCAAGGTTCACGATGCGCACGGTGAGGCCCCGCTCATGCAGGTAGCTCGCGATGGTCAGGAATCCGAGCGGGTACATCTCGAACACGGTCGAGGAGGGCACCATGTCGCTCACGGGGCCGTAGAGGATCGCACGCTCGCGAAAGTCGTACACGCTCGGTGCGTGCAGCAACAGGAGGTCGACCGGCTCTGCGGGCATACCCGGGATAGTATCCCATCGGGTCTCTCGGCGAGCCCATCGATCGGAATCTACGTGACTTTCAGGCGCGCTAAGTAGTTTCTCGGATACTGCCGGCCCGAGCTCTGCCGTAGGGTGTGACGGCGCATCGCGCATCGGGGAGTCTTCGTGTGAAAACCCAATGGGTGGACCTTGCCCTTGTCATGGGGCTCTTCACGGGGATGGGGCTGTTGAGCGGGTGCACCGGCTCGACGGGTCCGGCGGGTCCCGCGGGCGCAGCCGCCGTGGACACCGGCACAATCAGCGGCACGGTGAAGAATTCGAACGGCGCGGTCATCGACGGTGCATCGATCACGACGAACCCCGCGACCACCTCGGCGCGGACCGATGCGGACGGGAGCTTCAGCCTCACGTCGGTTCCCATCGGCTCGTACCAGATCACGGCGAGCATGAGCGGCTACCAGACCGCCCAGCAGTCGGGCGTCGGTGTTGCGGCCGGCAAGACCACTCAAGTGACGTTGACACTCGCGCCAGCGATCGCCACGACCGGTGCGGTCAGCGGAGTGGTTTACGGACGCCAGTCGTTGGATGAGTCTTTTCCGGTCGCTGGTGCCACGGTGTGCGTCGAGGGCGCCGCCAATCTTTGCGCCACGACCCAGAGCGACGGCAGCTTCACACTCGCGAATGTCCCCCCGGGCGCCGCATTCATCTCGGTGACAGCAGCAGGGTTTCTCGCGGGTGAGACGCGCTCTGCCGTTTTCGTCACGGCGGGAGCGACGGCGCAGAGCACCAACGTCACGCTCTCGGGGACACCGGGCGCGGGAGCCACTTACGTCGGCGCGGCGGTGTGTCTCTCCTGCCACCAGCTGCTCGAGCCCGGCCTGGTCAGCGCCTGGCAGCAGTCGGCTCACGGCGTGACGGTGGATCACACGCTGAGTCAACTGGACACCACCGGGTGGCCCGCCGCGCCGGTGGGCTGCGCGGCACCCGCGACGCAGGACTCCGGTGTGGCGGCACCGGACCCCTCCGCCAGCCTGCAGAATCGTGAGGTCTTCCTCGTGCGCTGGGCCGCCGGCTGCACGGGTGAGCCGCAATTCGCGATGGCACTCGATACGAACCAGGACGGCAAGGTGGATTCGGGCGATACCATCATCCCGGTCCAGGGAACTCAGGGCGGAGTGGCGACGGATGTCGGCAACTGCGGCCAAGGGGGAGTGATTCCGGCGGCCAACCCTTGCTCTGCGACTTACTTCGGGACAGGGAGCACAGCGACTCGGGGCTGGTGGCAGCAAGAATATCTGGTCAACATCGGTCCGGGTGGGGGCAAGCCCGCCTGGGTCACCTGGGACACCACCGGCACGCCCCAGGATATGCTCGCACTGCCACTCGCCTGGAACCAGCGAACCCAGGCCTGGATCCTGGGGTCTGACTACGATCCGATTCAGGCGGGTACGTTTGCCAAAGTGTGCGCCGGATGTCACGACACGGGACCCTCGCTCACGACCGATGCCAACGGGAATGTCACCCAGTACGTGGCCGGCTCGCAGAACATCGCCTGCGAGCGGTGCCACGGGCCGGGCTCGGCGCACGTTCAGTCGAAGGGCAACGTCCAGTTCATCATCAATCCCACGTACATGACCGCCCAGGCGCAGAACGAGACCTGCGGGCAATGCCACACCAACAACGTTTCCTCGATCAAGCCGGCCGGTGCATTCGATTTTGCCTGGAACAATCAGGTGGCAATCGGCGGCGGGAATTTCATCCCGGGCGTCGACAGCCTCTCCAACTTCTCCTCGTTCCCCGCTTACGGTGATCCGTCAGCCTACTGGCCCGGCGGAGTATTCGTCTTCCTCGACCACATGACTTTCGTCGACGTCGAGGCGAGTGCGCATTTCACCAACGGCTTCCAGAAGCTCACCTGCATGGATTGCCACGATGCGCATGGGCTCACCGGCGGCCCTTATCAGTTCCAGCAGACCGACCCGAGCGGCGCACAGCTCGTCTTCCAGAACAACGCCGCCGTGCTGCGCAACGATGTGATGTGTCTCAGCTGCCACGCCGGCTACGGTGATTTCGCCTCCTTGACGGTCGACGACGCCGCGCGCTATCACATCGCGAACGGCGGCGCCGTGCAGTTGAACGGCGCGGCCTGGACACCCTCTGCGGCGGACCAGGCCACCTCGACGCAGGCGATCAGCAGTGCGGTGATCAACCACATGCTCGTGCAGGCGGCGATGCCGGCCGAGTTCGATCCCACCGCCTCGGTCCAGCCGCTACCCGTCGGCCGCTGCTCCTCGTGTCACATGCCGAAGACCGCGTCGACGGCGACGTACTTCTCGGGGCCCGACGCCAACGGCAACACCGCCAACGTCATCGGCGATGTGAGCTCGCATGCCTTCAAGGTGGCTGAGCTCCAGGACACGCTGCTGTCCGTCCCCGGCGCGACGACCTGGAGCGCGATCATGCCGAACTCCTGCGGCTCCTGCCACGATCAGTACCGCTACGGGCTCTGAGCCAGGCCAGGGTTGGCAGGGTTAGTCCATGAATGAGGCCCGCTGGCTGACTGACCTCGTTCGCAGCATCGATGCCCGGGATGCCTGCGCTTTTGCCGCCTTCTTGACGGCCGACGCCTGCTTTCGCTTCGGCAATGCGCCCCTCGTGCAGGGGCGCGAAGCGATCGAGGAAGCGGTCAGGAGCTTCTTCGACTCGATCGCTGCCATTGCGCATGAGTTGCAGGAGCAGTGGTCGATCGGCGAGGTCACCGTGTGCACCGGGGCGGTGACCTATACGCGCTGGGATGGCCGCTCCTTGCGCGTGCCGTTCGCCAATATCCTGAAGCTGCGTGCCGGGCGTATCTACGATTATCGAATCTTTGTCGATAGCTCCGCTCTTTTCGCTCCGTGAGCCGCCTCGCCGTGAGCCGACTCGCGCAGGGTGCGCTGGCCTCATCCGAGAAGGAGACCCAGCGCAAACAAAAGCAATGTCGCATGAATCATCACGACGTTGATGCCCAGCCAGCGAACGAGCCCAATCACATCATCGGCGTGCACGAAGACTTGCCGGGCCACGAGCAGGGCGAGCGGTAAGGGCAGCAAAGCGAGCAGCGTCAGCGGCGCAAACACGCGCTCGATCACGGCGACGGGCGGAACCGCGAATGTGGCCACGATCAGCGCCGCGACCACGAGGGCGCTCTTGCGGCGCCCGAGGACGATCGGCAGGTGGCGCCGTCCGACCCGGCGATCGGGATCGACGTCGGGAAACTGGTTCACCAGCAAGAGCTCGCTGGCGAGGAACATCGGCGGCAGGGAAGCGACGACGGCGACGGAAGGATACCGTCCGGTCAGCACGAACGCGGTTCCGAGCACCATGAGCGGTCCGAAGCCCAAGCCGGGGGCCAAGAGACACAGCAACGGCCAATGAGTCACCCGTGGTGTGTACGCGACCACGAGCAGCACGCCGAGGAGTCCCAGAGGCAGGAGCGCCGGCCCCCGCTCGGATACGAAATAGAGCCCGATCAGCGCCGTCAGGGCCAGGCAGAAAAATCCGGTCGCTCGGGCTGCCGCGGCGGCCTGAGGATGCGCGGGTAGGCTGCCGCTGCCACCGCTGAAAGGGGTGCGCGCGGTGGTGAGGTCCAACCCCGAGCGAAAGTCGTCGTATTCATTGAGCAGATTCACGCTCAGGTGAGCCGACAGCGCACCGCACAAGATCAGCAGGCACTCGGATACGGCGATGTGCGCGCCGCCGTGCAACGCGGCCCCGATCCCGATGAGCACCGAGAGGGGCGTCAGCGTCAGAAAGTTCGGCCGTGCCGCGCGAAGCACCGAGGCAAACACAGCGCGATCCATCAGCATACTCAACGGCCCTCCTGCAACGTCTCGATGTAGGCTACCAGCTCCCAAATCTCCCGGTCGCTCAACATCGGCCAAGGCGCCATGGGGGTTCCGGGCACGCCCTCGCGGATGGCGAGGAACGTGCGCCCGGCACCCGCGCGCTCCGACCACGGCGGTACGGTCAGGTTGGCCGGCGGCGGCGTTATGGCGGCCTGCCGGCGTCCGTGACCGTTGCCGCTCGCACCGTGGCAAATCGCGCAATTGGCCGCAAAGAGCTCGGCGCCCGCGCCCCGCGCCTCGGCCGAGTCGAGAATCCCATCGAGCGCCGTGGGCGCGCCGCGACTACATCCCGAAATGACGGGTAAGAGCGTGGATAGGGCGATCGGAGGCGCCAGCTTGCGGAACCAGCTTGTAGCCAAGGGTGTGCGCTTCCAGGAGGATGGCCGAAACCAGGGTATCGATTGCTGCTTCGACGGGGGAGGTACGCGCGACTCCCAATGCGATTGCGCCCGGCACGAGGCCCAGGAGTATGACCGAATCGGGATAGCGGCCGATCAGTCGCGCCGCATTCAGGAGATCCGCCACCGCGACCTGATGCGCCGACAAGCGGTCGCGGACCGCATCGGTGACCTCATCTCCGTCGAGCCGTATCAGGCTGCCGGGCGGGGCGTCCGCGGCCACCGCATCGACCAAGATGACGTGGTCGGCCTCAGCGATCTCATCGAGGAGCGAGAGGCCGAGGGTTCCCCCCTCGATGAGGCGAACCCCGAGCGGGATGCGGTAGCCGCGCTCGAGGCGAGCGATCGCCGCGGCGCCGATGCCGTCATCGCTCAGAAGCACATTGCCGAGCCCCAGCACGAGAACACCGCCTCTCCTGCCTTCCCGGGTGCTGCCTTCGCGCGCTTCAGTCACGACTGCTGCGCGGCCGCGGCCTGAACTTGAATCCGGAGAATATGGAATCGAAGATGCCGACGGGCTCGACGATCGAGTACAGGACGACGAAATAGACATGGATCACGGCGAAGATGAGGATCGCCCACATGCCGATATGGTGGATGAGGCGTGCCACCGGCAAACCGCCGAAGATCGGGATGAGGGACGCGAACCCACGGAGCGGCGAGCCGAGCGGTGCGTAGACGGTATAGAGCGCGAGCCCCGTGGCGATCATCAGGAAATAGACGCCGAAAATGACGGCGTAAGTGAAGGCTGCGATCGCGTTGTGGCCGAGGTAGCGGACCGGCTCACGGCTCAAGAACGTGTAAAAGAGGAACGCCTGCTTGAAGCTGCGCAGCCGCGCGCGCGATACGGGAATGTACTCGCGCCAGCGCGAGTAAGGGTTGCCGACGAAGGCCCAGTACAGGCGCACGAGCGTCGTTAGCGTAAACACGATGGAGGCGTAGAGGTGCACGCTGCGCATCGAGGCCATGACGAAGTGCGCGCTCGCCGGCTCCGGCACGCTGATGAAGGGGTTGCCGATGTAATAACCGGTGGCGGCCAGCACCAGAATCGAGAGAAACAGCAGCCAGTGCGTCAACCGCACGGGCAGCTCCCAGACATAGACCCGCTCGAGGCTGACCCTCGGCCCGGCTTCCTCCGTCACCGTGCTCACGAGACCCTCACCCGCACGAGCTCCCGCCGGCTCGCATCGACCACGTGGACGCCGCAGGCCATGCAGGGATCGAAGGAGTGCACCGTGCGCAGGATCTCGAGCGGCTGCTCGGGCTTTGCGACCGGTGTGCCCACGAGCGCGGCCTCGTAGGGGCCGGGCTGACCCTGCGCATCGCGCGGACCCGCGTTCCAGGTGCTCGGGACGACGCATTGATATTTGGCGATCTTGCCCCCTTGGATGTGCACCCAGTGGCCGAGCGCACCGCGCGGGGCCTCGTGAAAGCCCGCGCCGAAGCAGTCCTGAGGCCAGCTGCTCGGGTCCCATTTGGAGGTGTCCTGGATGCGATAGTCGCGCCGGCCCATGCTGTCGGCGAGCGCCTCGACCCACATGCTCATCGATTCGACCAGCACCTGGGCCTCGATCGCGCGCGCGGCGATGCGCCCGAGCGTGGAGAAGAGCGCCGGGGGCTGGGCATTCAATTGCCCGAGCGACTTGTCGATGAGCTCCTTGGCACGTGAGGGACTGCCCACCCCGTAGGCCACCAGCATGCGGGCGAGCGGTCCCACTTGCATGGGCGCACCGTCGTAGCGCGGCGATTTGAGCCACGAGTACTTCTGATCCACATTCAGACGCTGATAGGGTGGTTTCGGCCCGGTGTAATGCGGATGGGTCTCGCCCTTGTAGGGGTTGAGGCCCTTGTCATCGCCCACCGAGTAGTCGTACCAGGAGTGGGTGACGTACTCGTCGATCTTGGCCTGGTCCATCGGCTCGATCCGCGACAGGTCCTGATTGTGGATGACGCCCCTGGGGATGTAGAGCTGCGGCTCGGGGCTTTCATCCAGCGGGAAATCTCCGTACGCAAGATAGTTCGGAACGCCGCTGCCGATGGAGAACCAGTCCTTGTAAAATGACGCGATGGCGAGCACATCGGGCACGTAGACGCGGGTGACGAAATCCACGGCCTCCGCAACGAGCGTGCGCAATGCGGCGATCGTGCCGATGTTGAGCGAGGCCTGCGCATCCGGGTCCACGGGGGTCGCCATCCCGCCGACGAGGAAGCTCTGCAGGTGCGGATTCTTGCCGCCGAGGATCGCGTGGATCTTGATGAAGCGCCGCTGCCAATCCAGGGCCTCCAGGTAATGCGCGAGCGCCATCAGGTTGGCTTCTGGCGGCAGGTGGTAGGCCGGATGACCCCAGTAGGCATTGGCGAAGATGCCGAGCTGTCCGCGCTCGACGAAGGCTTTCACCCGGTCGCGCACCTCGGTGAAGTACTTGACGCCCGACAGCGGCCAATCGGAAATCGATTGCGCCAGGCTCGCAGTCTTCGCCGGATCGGCGCTGAGTGCACTCACCACATCGACCCAGTCGAGCGCCTGCAGATGATAGAAATGAATGACATGGTCCTGCACGTTCTGGGCGGCGATGATGAGGTTGCGCAGGATGCGCGCATTCGGCGGCGGCGTGGCCCCGATCGCGTGCTCGACGGCGCGGATCGAGGCGATGGCGTGTACCGTCGTGCAGACCCCACAGATACGCTGGGTGAAGGCCCAGGCATCTCGCGGGTCGCGCCCCTCGAGAATGAGCTCGATGCCGCGGAACATGGTGCAGGAGGACCAGGCCTGCTTCACCGCTCCGCCGTCCACCTCGGCTTCGATGCGCAGATGGCCTTCGATCCGCGTCACCGGGTCGACCACGACATGGGTCATTTCTTGGTCTCCGTGTGCTCGCTGGACTTCTTCTCACCCGCCGCTTGCTCGCCGGCCGCCCCCCGGTGACCCCGGCGATAGCGGGTCACCTCGGCCACGCCATGCGCGACCACCCCCGCGGCGGCGACTCCGGTCAGCGTAAGACCGATGGGGTCGAGCCATCTCCCCGTGTCGACGCCGGCCACGTTGGGGAGCCGCTCATAGAAGGGCGTCATCACGTCCCAGAAGTTGGGCTCGGCACAGCCGATGCAGGGATGGCCGCAGCCGATCGGCCAGTTGGTGTGATCGTTCCAGCGGACATTGGGGCAGTTCTGCGAGGTCGCCGGACCTTTGCAGCCCATCTTGTAGAGACAGTGGCCGTGACGGTGGGCCTCGTCGCCCCAGGCTTCCACATACTGGCCGGCATCGAAATGTGCCCGCCGTTCGCAGCCGTCGTGGATCGACTTCCCGTAGGCGAACAGGGGCCGGCGGTAGCGATCGAGGGGCGGCCAGCGCTTGAGTGTCAGGTAATATACGATGAGCGCTGTGATGTTTTCCGCATTGGCCGGACAGGCGGACATGTTGATGAGATTCTTCACCCCGGGAACGGCGTCGGCCACCGACAGTGCCCGAGTGGGATTCGGGCGAGCCGCCGGAATCCCGCCGAAGGTCGCGCAGGTGCCGACCGCGACCGTGGCCATGGCATTGCCGCAGACCTCGCGCGCGATGTCGATGGCCGCGCGGCCGCCGATGGTGCAAAAGCCGCTTTCCGCATCGCCGGGAATCGAGCCTTCGACGAGTGCGATGTAATTGCCCTTGTTCTTCTGCACCGTCTCATCGAGCACGCTTTCAGCCTGACTACCCGCTGCCGCCATCAGGGTCTCGTGATAGTTGAGCGAGATGGTATCGAGGACGAGGTCAGCGACCGTCGGGTGGCTCGCGCGCAGGAACGATTCGGTGTTGCCGGCGCAGTCCTGGAATTCGAGCCAGACGAGGATCGGACGTGTCTCGTTTTCCACCGCCTTCGCGATCGCGCTCGCGGCCGCCGCGGGCAGGCGCAGGACGGCCGCCATGCTCGCACAGAAGGTGAGAAAGTCGCGCCGCGATACCCCTTGACGCTCCAGCTCCAGCATCAGCTTGGTCTGCGCCATGCCAGCGTCTCCTTGTTGTAGCGGGCTCGATTATCGGACCCTGCGGGCGAACGGGCTATAGGTGATATTCGCAAAGAGGCAGGCAGATTCCGAATTTATATCGCGCCGACGACGGCGTAACATCGCATGCGGTTCTGTGGCCGGTCCGCAGGCGAGGGTAGCATGCACGAGCTGTCGGTGTGCCAGGCTTTGCTGCAAGAGGTGGCGAAGATCGCAACGAATCACGGCGCAAGCGCGGTCGGGCGAGTCACCGTCGAGGTGGGGCTGCTCTCGGGCGTCGAGCCTGAATTGCTCTCACGAGCGTTCGAAATCGCCCGCCTGGGCACCTGCGCGGCGCGAGCCTCGCTCGTGGTCAAAGCGCTCGAGATCACGGTGCGTTGTGCCGACTGCGGTGCCGAATCGCGGGCTGAGCCCAATTGCTTACTGTGCGCGGCGTGTGGCGGCTACCGCACGCGGGTGGTCGAAGGCGATGAGCTGCGGCTGCGCGCCGTCGAGCTGGAGATCCCGGAAGCGCAGGCGGTGCCTGAAGCGCAGGCGGTGCCGGCAACCTGACGCCGCAAAACCTGATCGGTAAGAAGCGGAGAATCAACATGTGCGAGACTTGTGGTTGCACCATCACGGCGGGAAACGCGCATCTCGCGGGCGAGGCACACGGTGCCAGCCCCAGGGCGACCGTCGAGGTGTTTCAGGATCTGCTCATCGCCAATGATCGAGTGGCGCAGCACAATCGTGAGCACTTCGATGAGCATGGCGTGCTCTCGATCAACCTGATGTCGTCGCCGGGCGCCGGTAAGACCACCTTGCTGGAAGCAACCATCTTGGCGCTGCGCGACCGCTACCGCATTGCGGTCATCGAGGGGGATCTGGAGACCGATAACGATGCCACCCGCATCCGCGCCCACGGTGTGCCGGCTGTGCAGATCACGACGGGAACTGCCTGCCACCTCGATGCGCATCTCGTGCATCAAGCACTGCATGATCTGCCGCTCGCAGGACTGGACCTCTTGTTCATAGAGAACGTGGGGAATCTCGTGTGCCCAGCGAGCTTCGACCTGGGGCAGCATCGCAATGTGGTACTGCTATGCACGACCGAAGGCGACGACAAGCCCGCGAAGTACCCCGTGATGTTCCGTGCGGCCGATCTCGTCGTGCTGAGCAAGGCGGATTTGCTCGGCATTCTGGAGGACTTCGACCCGGCACGCGCCGAAGCGGCGCTGCGCGCGCTCGGTCGCGAAGCTCCCATGATTCGCGCGGCGGCGCGCCGCGCGCCCGCGCTCGAGTCCTGGCTCGCGTGGCTCGAACAGGAACTCGCCGCGCATCGCGCGGCGCTCTGCGAGCCGGAGCCCTCCTCGCGGGGCGCCACCGTGGCAGCCTGAGCCATGTGTCTCGCGATTCCGGTGCGAGTGGTGGCGCTCATCGAGGACTCATGGGTCGAGACCGAGGTAGGCGGTGTACGCAG
>DATHCO010000111.1:0-24915 GCA_035319505.1 Steroidobacteraceae bacterium
TCGGGTGGCTCCGGCGGGCGGGTGTCGTTGATGAAGTAGGCGGCATCGAGCGGCGCGGGAACGACCTTGTAGGGTCTCGGTGGTCGCTGGAAATCGAAAAAGCCGAACAGGTCGGTCACGGCGCGCTCGTCGGCAAAGCCCAGAGCGCCCTGCGGGATGTCGAACGTGCCCTCGATGAATCTCAAGATGCTGCCGAAGTCGTGGGGCGTGTCGTTGACGTAGCCCCTGGGCGTATAGGCAGAGACGACGATGAGCGGAACTCGAAATCCGTACTGATAGTGGCCTTGCAGACCCGCAAGAACGGTCGGCAGCACGTGGTCGTACCACCCTCCCCAGTCGTCCCAGGTGATGAGGATGGCGGTATCCGACCAGTAACCCGCTCCCCCCTCGCAACCGCTCGCCGTTCCGATCGCGTTCACGATCGCCGCAACCCACGACGGACCACCGGTCGTGGTGGTGCTACCGGGGTGATCGGAGTTTCGGCCGTCGGGGATGACCCAACTCACGTTCGAAAGACGGCAATCCGCGATATCCCGCAGTACATCCGCGGGCACGAGATCGACGTTGCTCGCCCACCCGCGGCCGAGGCACTCGGTGTAATCCTCGTTCGGCTGACAGATTTGTCGAATGGAGGCGGGGGCGGTCCAGATGGAGCCGCCGGGATTGGCGCCGGCCGGATTGACCTGCGCCGGCGCGTAGTACTTCCAGCTGAGATTGCGCTGATCGAGCAGTGTCGCCATGGTTTGCCGTGAGTAGCAGAACTGTCCCAGCGGATTGTTGACGAGCCGCGTCTCGGTGCCGTCGGGAGCGACGCCGATCAGCCAGTTCCATTCGTTCAAGGGAGCCAAGCACCCGGTGTCGCTTCCGGCGAGGTAATCCGCGCTCTTCGGGGCCGCCGGATTCTCTGCGATGAATATCCCGCTGCGGTCATCCCGAGCCGACGGCGCCGAGGTACCGCCGAAAATGAACTGGTGCGCGGGATAGCTCGGCCCTTGGTTGGTCTGAAACATCGCGTTGGCCCAGCCGTAATCGGCTGCCAAGGTGAGGTAGGGATCCAAGATATGCCCTGCATTGCTCACGTATTTGAATTGCGGGTTCGGGATGCACTTGCCGATGCAGGGGATCTTGTCTGCACCATCCATCTTGCCGTGGTCGTACATCGCGACGAACGCGGCATGTGCGTGGCTCAGGTCGTAGGGAATGCCGAGCGCTACCGGGTCGATGGGAACGATCTGACCCTTGGAGTTCTCGCCCCACGTGGCGATGTCGTAGCGCGCGGGGTCGATGCCCGGCCAGTTGAGCAGTTCACGAAAGAGATTGTCCGGCGTGCGGTTCTCTTGGAAGATCACGACGACATGCTTGAACGGTCGCGGCGTCTGCGCCTGGGCAAGCACGGTAGCCGACAAGCAAAACGCAAATAGCACTCGGGCGGCGAAGCGCATGATGGGTCCCCCATACAACCGGTGACGACTGCGGCACTTTTCGCCAATAACGATCGAGGCTCGAGCTGGTTGACGCGCCGATGCTCGCGCGCGGAGAGGTCATATAACACCGACGCATCGCGGTGCCCGCCGCCGGAGGCCCGTGTTCCAAAGTTAAGCGAGCTCCGCCACGCACTCCACCAGAGACATCACCTCAACCTTGGAACGTAGCGTGTAGCGTGTCGAGCCGGGATAAACGACCAACAGTCGGTGTAGATCCAAGTCTTTGAGCGCCGAAACCATCGACGGAGTCATCGTCGGCGCATCTGCCCGTTTGATCTCAACTCCAATGCGTCGCCCTCCATGAAGCAGCAGCAGGTCCAGCTCGGCCCCGGCCTGCGTTCGCCAGTAATAGGCGTTAACTTTGGGCAATACCGCAAGTAATTGCTCGATGGCGAACCCTTCCCATGATCCGCCGAGCATAGGATGTCCTTCGAGCTGAGGGCGGTCACCGATCCCTAGCAATGAATGCAACAGACCCGAATCCCGGATGTAAACCTTGGGAGATTTGACCAAGCGCTTGCCGACATTCGCGTACCAAGGCTCAAGTACGCGCACAACCAACGCACCGGATAACGCCTCAAGATGACGCTTGACAGTGGTATGAGCCTCGCCCAGAGACCGCCCAATTTCGGAGCTGTTCCAGATTCCGCCTGAGTAGTGCGCGGTCATCGTCCAGAATCTGCGCATCGTTCCCGAAGGTACCCGCACGCCCAGTTGAGCCATATCGCGTTCGAGGAACGTGCGAATAAAATCTTCGCGCCAGGCGGCGCTCGCAGCTTCCGTGCGCGCCAGGAACGACCGCGGAAAACCGCCGCGCAGCCATAGTCGATTGACTTCCCGGCTCCCAAGCTCCTCAAGCGTGAACCCCCCCATCTCGACGATCGCAATCCGGCCCGCCAGCGTCTCCGAGCTCTGCCGCAGTAACTCCGGTGAGGCGCTCCCCAGGATGAGAAATCGCGCCCGGATCGGTTTGCGATCCAGCAACACCCTAAGAATCGGGAAAAGATCGGGATGACGCTGCACCTCATCGATTACGATCAGTCCGCGTAATGATTCGAGCGCCGTCATGGGTTCGGACAGCCGCGCCAGATCGATGGGATTCTCCAGATCAAAGTAGGTGCTCTGGGACCTCTCCGCCAGCTGCCGCGCAAGTGTGGTCTTACCGCATTGCCGGGGACCTAATAATGCTACCGCGGGCCCTGCCTTCAGGCCTGCGCGAAGTCGTGCCAGGAGTTTTGATCGGTGCAGCATACCTTGAATATTGAGCGATATACGCTCAATATTCAAGGCGTGATTTTACGGCATCGGCCGCGACGAACAACGGCCGACCGGAGATTCGGCAGTCGACTGACGACCGACCCTTAGCCCACGGACGCGAGTCACTCCCACTCGATCGTCGCAGGGGGCTTCCCCGAGATGTCGTAAACCACACGGGAGATTCCCGGCACCTCGTTGACGATGCGAAGCGTCACGCGATCGAGAAACTCGTACGGGAGGCGCGCCCAGCGCGCGGTCATGAAGTCGATCGTTTCCACGGCGCGCAGCGCGATCACGTAGTCGTAGCGGCGCCCATCGCCCATGACTCCGACGGAGCGCACCGGAAGGAACACCGCGAACGCCTGGCTCACCTTGTCATAGAGCTCGGCTCGGCGCAGCTCCTCGATGAAGATCGCGTCCGCGCGGCGCAACAGGACCGCATGCGATTTGTGGATCTCCCCGAGGATGCGCACGCCCAGGCCCGGTCCAGGAAACGGATGGCGGCGAACCATTTCCGCGGGCAAGCCGAGCGCGAGCCCGAGGTTGCGTACCTCGTCCTTGAACAGCTCACGCAGCGGCTCGAGGAGCTTCAGCCTCATGTGGGTCGGCAATCCGCCCACGTTGTGGTGAGATTTGATCACGTGGGCCTTGCCGGTCTTGGCGCCCGCCGATTCGATCACGTCGGGATAGATGGTTCCCTGCGCGAGCCACTTCACGTCCTCGATTTTCTCCGCCTCCTCGTCGAAGACCTCGATGAATACGCGGCCGATGATTTTGCGTTTGGTTTCAGGGTCGACGACGCCTCGAAGCGCCTCCAGGAAGCGCTGTTCGGCGTTCACCCGAATCACGCACACACCCATATGCTCGGCGAATGTGGTCATCACTTGATCGCCTTCCCCGAGGCGCAAGAGGCCATGATCCACGAGCACGCAGGTGAGCTGCGCCCCGATCGCCCGATGCAGGAGTGCGGCGAGGACCGAGGAATCGACCCCGCCCGAGAGAGCGAGCAGGACCCTCTCGCTCCCCACCTGGGCGCGGATACGCGCGACGCTGTCCTCGATGATGTTGCCCGTGTCCCAGATCGCGGCGCAGCCCGCGATCTCGCGCACGAAGCGCCGCAAGATCTCGCCCCCCTGCAGGGTGTGCGTCACTTCAGGATGAAACTGCAGTCCGTAGAGGCGCCGCGATTCATCGGCCATCGCCGCGAGCGGTGCGTTGTCGCTCGCCGCGATCGCGTGAAATCCGGGCGGGAGCTTGGTTACGCGATCGCCGTGGCTCATCCACACGTCGAGCACGCGCCGGCCCGCCGCATCGCGGTTGTCCTCGAGGCCGTCGAACAGGCTCGAGGCTCCGACCGGGCGCACTTGCGCCGCGCCGAACTCGCGATGCGCCGCGGATTCGACTTCGCCGCCGAGCTGGGCGGCCATGGTTTGCATGCCGTAGCAGATTCCGAGCACCGGCACGCCCATCCGGAAAACTTCCGGGGGTGCCGACGGGCCCGTCGCCTCGTAGACCGACTCCGGGCCGCCCGACAGGATGATGGCCTTGGGAGCGAAGCGCTCGATCTCGGCGGCATCGGCGTCGCACGCGATGATTTCCGAATACACGCCGAGCTCGCGCACGCGGCGGGCGATCAACTGGGTGTATTGCGCCCCGAAATCGAGAATCAGGATTCGTTCGGCATGAATGTCGGGCATCAACCGATCCGATAGTTAGGCGCTTCCTTGGTGATCGTCACGTCGTGAACGTGACTCTCGCGCACTCCCGCGCTCGTCACCCGCACGAAGTGCGGCCGTGTGCGCATCTCCTCCACGTTGCTGCTCCCGGTGTACCCCATCGCCGCACGCAGCCCGCCGGCGAGTTGCTGCAGTATCGCGACGAGGCTCCCCTTGTAGGGCACACGCCCCTCGATGCCCTCGGGCACGAGCTTTTCGAGCTCGGTGGTCGTGTCCTGGAAATAGCGGTCGCTCGACCCGTGCGCCTGAGCCATGGCGCCGAGCGATCCCATGCCGCGGTACGCCTTGTACGAGGCGCCCTGATAGAGCTCCACCTCGCCGGGAGACTCCTCGGTGCCCGCAAACATGCCCCCGATCATTACGCAGTGCGCACCCGCCGCTAGAGCCTTCGCAATGTCCCCCGAGTAGCGGATGCCACCGTCGCCGATCAAGGGAATCCCGGTGCCCGCGAGCGCCGCGGCGACACGCGAGATCGCGCTGATCTGCGGCACACCGACACCCGCGACGATTCGCGTCGTGCAGATCGATCCTGGCCCGATCCCGACCTTGACGGCATCCGCACCATACTTGACCAGATCGCGCGCCGCTTCCGCCGTGACGACGTTGCCGCCGATCACCTGCAAATCCGGATATTTTTTCTTGATACGCGCCACCGTATCGAGCACGCCGCGCGAGTGGCCGTGCGAGGTGTCGACTACCACGACATCGACACCCGCCTCGCGCAAAGCCGCGACCCGCTCCAAGGTATCCGGGGTCGTGCCCACCGCGGCTCCGGCTCGCAGGCTCCCGACCGAATCCTTACAGGCATTGGGAAACTCGGTCGCCTTTTGGAAATCCTTGACGGTAATCATCCCCCTCAATTCATTGTCGCCCGCGACCACCAGGACTTTCTCGATGCGATACTTGTGCAGGAGCGCGAGCACTTCCTCCTTGGGTGCATTCTCGCGCACGGTGACCAGGCGCTCCTTCGGCGTCATCACCGAGGAGACCGGTGCATCGAGCTTGGTCTCGAAGCGCAGATCCCGGTGCGTCACGATGCCGACGACCTTGGGGCCGATGACCACCGGTACCCCGGAGATGTTCTTGGCGCGGGTGAGCTCGATCACCTGGCGAATGGTCATGTCGGGTTTCACGGTGATCGGATCGGTGATGACACCGCTTTCGTACTTCTTGACCCGGCTGACCTCACGAGCCTGGTTGTCGATCGACATGTTCTTGTGGATGATGCCGATGCCGCCCTCCTGCGCAATGGTGATCGCCAGGCGCGCCTCGGTCACCGTATCCATGGCGGCGGAGACCACGGGCAAATTGACGCGAATTTCGCGGGTCAGTTGACTCGACAGGGAGACTTGGCCGGGCAGTACCTCCGAGTATGCCGGCACGAGCAGGACGTCATCGAATGTGAGTGCCTCTTCCAGAATACGCATGAGCGTTCACTTCAGTTTCGCTTAAGAGGCGCGGCATTCTACCTTGCGCGTGCGCTGCGGTAAACCGCTATCATTTGCGTTATGGAGGCCATGTCCGGCTCGAGCGCCCGCCCCGAACGCGACGTCTACAGCGTCTCGCGGCTCAATCGCGAGGTGCGCATCCTCCTGGAGCGCGGCTTTGGAATCGTTTGGCTCGAGGCGGAAATCTCCAATTTCTCGCGCCCGAGCTCGGGACACTGGTACTTCTCGTTGAAGGATGCGACCGCGCAGGTGCGTTGCGCGATGTTCCGGCAGCGGAATATGTTGTGTCCATTCACGGCCCGCGATGGGCAAAAAGTGCTGGTCCGCGCGCGCATCTCGCTTTACGAGCCGCGCGGCGAGTACCAGCTCGTGATCGAGCACATGGAGGATGCGGGACTCGGCGCCCTGCAGCGGCGGTTCGAGGAATTGAGGAGGAAGCTCGCCGCCGAAGGACTGTTTTCGCCGGACCGAAAGCGTGCCCTGCCCGCCCTTCCGAAGCGGATCGGCGTCATCACCTCGCCCACCGGCGCCGCGGTGCGCGACATCCTGCACGTGCTGGAGCGGCGTTTTCCGGCGATCCCGGTGCTGATCTATCCGGTGTCGGTGCAGGGCTCGCAGGCGGCCGGGGAGATGATCGCGGCGCTAAGACTTGCAGCGACGCGACGCGAGTGCGACGTGCTGATCCTCGCGCGCGGCGGTGGCTCGCTCGAGGATCTTTGGGCTTTCAACGACGAGCGGTTGGCGCGCGCCATCGTCTCCTCTCCCCTCCCCGTCGTGAGCGGCATCGGGCATGAGATCGATTTCACCATCGCCGACTTTGCCGCCGACGTGCGCGCGCCGACACCCTCGGCGGCCGCCGAACTCGTCGTCCCCGATGCGGGCGAATGGCTCGCAGGTCTTGCGCCTTTGGGCTTGCGGCTCGAGCGTTGCATGCGCCGTCGGCTCGATGCCCACGGCGAGCGGCTGCGCTGGCTCGAGCGCCGGGCGGCACAGCTGAGTCCGCTTGCGCGGCTTGAGCGCGACGGTCAGCATGTGGACGAGCTCGAACAGCGCCTCGTGCGCGCGCTGCGCAGACTCCTCGACGGACATCGCGAGCGGCTCGGCTGGCTGCAAGGCAGGGCCGGCCTCGCGAATCCCGTGGCGCGCATCCGCCAGCGCCTGCTGCGGCTCGAGGAGCTCGAGCACCGCCTCATCCGCGCGCTGCGTCACGCGCAGCATGCGCGCATCGCGCTGTTTCGCGAGCACAAGAGCCGTCTGTGGCAGGCGAGTCCCGTGGCGCGGGTGCGCGATGCTGCTGCGCGTCATGATGCGCTCCGAATCCGACTCGAGGCGACGGGCGTCGAGTGCGTTCGCCGAGCGCGCGAGCGGTTACTGCCGCTCGAGCGCACCCTGCATGCGGTGAGTCCGCTCGCGACGCTCGAGCGCGGCTACGCCATCGTCACCGACGAGCGCGGGGCGATCCTGCGTGACGCGGCACACGCACCCGTGGGCGCGACCGTCGAGGCCCGGCTCGCGAGAGGACGCATTCGCGCCAAGGTCGAAAGCTCGTGACGGGGATCGGACGGCTGCTGACAGCGCTCGTCGTGTGTGCAGCCCTCATTCCTTCATCGCCTGCGCTCGGGGCCATGGAGCTGCCGCAGGAGAGCGCGGTTCCAGGAGGCGTGAAGATCCTTCGCCTGGGCACGCTCGATGATGCGCCTCCCGATGTCGAGGCCGAGGGACACCGCGCGCTCGTGGTGCGAGACGGCGAGACGTGGGTCGCGGTGGTGGGCATTCCGCTCGCAGCGCCGCTTGGGACGCGGCGAGTGGTGGTGCGAGAGCCGACCGGCGAGCGCGAGATCACATTCACCGTCGGCGAGAAGCGCTACGCGAGCCAATCGCTCAGCGTCGCACCCCGTCAGGTCAACCTGTCACGGGCCGATCTCGCCCGTGTCGATCGGGAACGATCCGCGCTCGAGCGGGCGCTCGATCATTGGAGTGAGCCGCCACCCTCGACCCTGCGCTGGCCCCAGCCGGTCCCGGGCACACGCTCGAGCTCCTTCGGAATGCGGCGAATCTTCAATGGTGAGCCGCGCAGCCCCCACAGCGGCATGGACATTGCCGCGCCCGCCGGCACCCCGGTACTCCTGCCTCTCGAGGGCACGGTGCTCGAGACAGGCGATTTCTTCTTCACCGGCAATACTGTCCTCATCGATCACGGGCGGGGGCTGATCAGCATGTACTGCCATCTGAGCGCGATCGACGTCAAACCTGGGGAGCGCATCGCCGCGGGCACGCGGATCGGCGCCGTCGGGATGACCGGGCGGGCCACCGGTCCCCATTTGCACTGGGCGCTCAGCCTGAATCGAGCGTGGGTCGATCCGGAATTGTTCCTGCCGAGCTCTTAAGCTCGCGCGCGGGCGCTCCTAGCCGGCGCCCGAAGCTCAGCTCCCGCCCAACATCTTCTCGACCGATGCGCCCTCGAGGGGATTCGAAGCCGGCGAGGCCATGGCGGCGGCTTGACGCATCCGTGCGCTGTGCTCCTGTACCGCGGTGCCGGAGGGTTGCATCTCGACCTGGCCCTGAAAGAAGGCGCCCTCGGTGATGCCGACACGCGGTGCGAACACGTTACCTCGTACCTTCGCGGTCGCACGGATGTTCACTGATTCGGTAGCGTACAGGTCGCCTTCCACCTTCCCGTCGATGATGATGATGCGGGCGCGGATGTCGCCCTTCATCGTGCCATCGGTGCCGATGGTGAGGCTCTGCGTGTGAGTGATCGAGCCTTCGACGCTTCCCTGAATGATCAGATCCTCCTGCGCCGATAGCTCGCCACGAAAGCGCAAGGTTGGCCCGAGCACCGATGCCCGCGGGTGCTCCGGCGCACGTGCTTCGGGCGCACGCGACTCCTGCGGGCGGGGCTCCGGAGCGCGCGGTTCCGACGGACGGGGTGCCCGGGGCTCGACGCGCGGCTCCATGCGCGGCTCCATGCGCGGCTCGCGCGGCTCAGGGCGGGCCGCCGCAGGCTCCGCGGGCGGCCGCCCGCTTGAATTAGGATTCAACATATCATTGCCTCCATCGTCGGATTTTTTAAACCACGCCATCGCTACGCCGCGCTGATCGAAGGTCTAGGAATGCGAACGGTGTCGTTTTTGCTGCTGTCGCTCTTGCTGCTCTCGCTTTTGCTGCTCTGGGCTTGACCGTTCTTACTGCTCATGTCGATGCTGCCCGTGAAATTGGCGCCCTCGACGATGCTCACCGTCGGCGCGAAGATGTTGCCCCGCACCTTCGCGGTCTCCTTCACGAACACGGATTTATCCGCTTGCAGATCGCCGTCGACGGTACCCTCGACGATGATGAGTTGGGCCTGGATGTTCGCCTTGACCGTGCCCTGGGCGCCGACGGTCAAGCGCTGGGTATGTGAGATCGATCCTTCGACGCGTCCTTGGATCAACAAGTCCTCTTCAGCACTGAGGTCCCCTTTGAAGTACAGCGTTGGGCCAAGGACCGATGCGCGCTCAGCCGCGCTGTTGTAGGGATTGCTCATACACGTTCTCCATGTGCGATTAAATGCCGGTGAGAGTACCCGGCATAATCGGCCATGAAGTGCGATGGCCGTCACGAAACCGCGGGAATAGCGGCGCTCATCGCGCTGCGATGTCGCCATTTGCGGACGCTGTTCTCGCCTTTGTCATGCGACGGTCACGTTTTTCGCCATTGCAAGCGTGCCACCGCTATGCGAGCGGCGTTACGCGATCGGCGCCGCTTTGCCTAGATGAGGCCGCGGCTCGCGAGACATTCGGAAACTGCACGCTCCGCCTGATCCATGGCTACGTTGGTGAAGGCGGCGGCGCCTGAATCCGCATTGGCGATCGCGATGCGCCCGAACGGCCTGCGCCCGAGCACGTGGGGACGGTCGCTGTCGGGCATGTCCGGATCGCCCAGCGTGTCATAGGTGTAGGCATATCCGTGCGGCCACCGATTCACCGTGAGGGCGAGGATATCGCGCTGCGCATCGAATCCGGCGGGACCGAGCATACGCTGCAGTTGCTGCCGGACCTCGCGCTCGGTCGCTTCAAAGGGTGTCGCCAGCATGTCGGCCCGCCCGAGTCGGTGCTGCTCGCGTCGCGCTACCCCCGGCCGATGCGGATTGCGCACCATTTGAACGACGATCGGCTGGTCCGGCTCATGCACGCTCTCGTAGCCGCCGATGACGGTCGGCAGGTCGAGCATCGCCTCCTGGTGGTAGCCGTTCGGCGCGTGGATCGAATGCACCCGCAGTCTCTCCCACGGTTCCCACGTGCGCAGCAGGACGTTGGTGATCTGCATGGGAACCTTGGAGGCGTAGTGCAGCGCCTGCTTCTGCGATTCGGGCAGGCTCGGCACGATGTAGGGAATGATGTTGTTGAAGCAGGCCAAGATGACGTTTGCCGCCGTCATCTGCTCGAGCCGGCCGCCGCGGCTGTACACGACCCGCACTGCCCTCTCGGTGGCGCGGTCCGGCTCGCGCAGGTGCTCCACGCGCACCGCGGTGCTCTGCAGCCGAATTCGAGTTCGGCTGTCGTCGGAGTCGAGGCGCGAGTAGTCCGCGCGCGCGAGCACGACGGACTCTTGATTCAGTGGGCCGGAGAAGACGGCCGGCACGAGCCGACTCACCAGGAGGCGCGCGAAGCTCGCGTTGCCGTCCGGGAAGTGGAACAGCGGCGTTTCGAATTCGGGCTCGGCGCGAATCTTCATGCCCGCGAAACCGGCGGCACCACCGCGCCATGCCTTGAAGGCAGGACAGGTGTCCGATTGCATGTTGTTGCGAAAGCTCCAGCCCATCCCATTGAAGAAGGCGAGGCTCGCCTCCGCGAGGTGCGCCTCGTCGGCGAGAAAGCTCCTGTAGCTCATTCGCTTCAGAGCCTGCGCCTTTTGTTCAGGATCGAGGTGCGGCAGATAATCGATTGTGGATTCGTGGATACGAATGAGATCGGCGCGCACGGCGGCCGAGAGCGGCGCCGCTGCGAAGAACTCGCGCCAGGGACGCTCGCCGAATCCGGCCACCACGCGCTCCCCGGCAAAGTGCTCGCGGTCGAAAAACACCCCGGTGCTCAAACCCTTGAATCGCTCGGGTCGGTAATAGCGCGGGAAGCTCTCGAGCTCGATTCCGAGCTCCTCCGACAAGGCCTTGGCGGCATGGCTGTAAGGAAAGGGAGTCAAGACACTCATCGTTCCGCCAAACGAGAGGTAAGTCCGTCCGCCGTAGTGAAATTCGTTGCGCTTGGCGTGCCCGCCAAAGTCATCGTGGTTGTCGAGAATCAGCACGCGCACCTCGGGTCCGAGCGCTTTGCGATACAGATAGGCTGCAGAGAGACCCGAGATACCGGCGCCCACGATCGCGAGATCGTAGTGCTCGGCGGTATCGATCGCGTCGAGGCCCGCGGCGTACTGCCCGTCGCGCACCGCGTGCGCAATCTCGAACGACCCCGGGTACTGACCGCGCAGCCCGGTTCGCAGCGGCGGATACGTGTCGGCGGAGGGAGTGCGCTCGCCAGCCGCAGCGGCCGGCGCAGCCGTCCCTACCGGCTCACTCGATCGTGCGGGCTCAGTCGGCGGCGGCCCCGTCGGCGCCGGCGGCTCGCTCTGCGGCTCCGCGCGAGAATCGGGTGCACCGATGAGCGCCGCGCTCGTTGCGAGAGCGCCGAGGAAGTCGCGTCGCGTGATCCCCTGGAGAGCCTCGCCATCCCGAGTAGGCACGCCTTACCTCGTCGCGACGGCGACCGCCGCGGCCGCCATCAGCGTGCCGCTGCCGCGGTTGACGATCTTGATCGTGCGCGGCTCCTTGAGCCATGCACGCGCGCGCGCGGCAAGGAGCACGTAGCCGCCGAGCGTGACGGGCAGGATGATCGCGATCGCGCCCGCGATCTCGAGATGGCCGAATGCGCTCAACGTCTCTAGCGGGACGACCGTGGGCAGCAGCGCGAGAAAGAATAACATCGGCTTGGGATTGCTCAGGGTCAGAGTCAAGCTCCCGAGAAAGAGCGCGTGCGGCGGCCGATCGAGGGATTGATCCGCCGTCTCCGCGAGAGCCCTCGCCGGCATCGACCAGAGCCTGTAGGCGAGATACAGAAGGTATAGCGCGCCCGCGTATCTCACGATCACGAAGGCCGTATGGGCCGTTTGCGCGAGCGCGGAGAGTCCCAGCACCGCCGCCAGGAACCACATCAGGTCTCCAGCGAGAAACCCGGCGATGAATGCCGGCGCACCCGAATAGCCGCGGGCCAGTCCCTGGGCGATGACCGCGGCGACTCCGGGGCCCGGGGTCACCACGGCGAGGAAATACGCGACGCAGAAAGTCGCGAGCCCGTACCACGACATGCCTCACTCCGCTCGACCGAGGAGCGGTAGTTTACGCTATTCGAGGCTTTCCCCGTGCAGCGAGATATCGAGCCCCTCGCGCTCCTGCTCCTCCGTGACACGCAGGCCGATCGTCCAGTCGATGACTTTGAGAATCGCGAAGCTCACGCAAAATCCGTAGAGCACGGTGGTGACCACGCCCTTCAGCTGCGTGAGGAGCGAGCCGTCGGCACCGCTGATCTGCTTGCTGGCGAGAAGGCCCGTGAGCAGTGCCCCCGCGATGCCGCCGATGCCGTGCACGCCGAAGGCATCGAGCGAATCATCATATCCGAACGCGCGTTTCAACGACGTGGCGGCGAGGTAGCACACGACGCCCGCCACGATACCGATGAGCACCGCCGCGCTCGGGCCCACGAATCCGGACGCCGGAGTGATGGCCACGAGACCCGCCACCGCGCCGGAAGCGATGCCGAGCACGCTCGGCTTCCCCTTGCTGAACCACTCGGCGAACATCCATCCGAGCGCGGCCGCGGCGGTGGCTATTTGGGTGGCCAACATGGCCATGCCCGCACGCCCGTCCGCGGCGGTCGCAGAACCGGCATTGAAGCCGAACCATCCCACCCACAAGAGCGAGGCGCCGATCACCGTCAAGGTCAGATTGTGCGGCGCCATCGCCTCGCGTCCGTACCCCAGACGTTTGCCGAGCACCAGGCAGCTCGCGAGGCCGGCGATCCCCGCATTGATGTGCACGACGGTTCCGCCCGCATAGTCGAGCACACCGGCTGCATTCAGCCAACCGGTCGGTTCCCACACCATGTGTGCGATCGGCGCGTAGACCGCGAGCGACCACGCCGACAGGAACAGAAGCAGCGCCGAGAACTTCATGCGGTCGGCGAAAGCGCCCGCGATCAGTGCGGGCGTGATGATCGCGAATGTCATCTGAAAGCACACATACACGGTTTCCGGAATCGTGGGCGCCAGATGCGAGACGGTCACCTTGCCCTCATCGTGCATGAACGCCACCCCGTTGAGGAGCGCCCGAGTGGACCCGCCGATGAAGCCGTTGCCGGGGGTGAACGCCCAGGAATAGCCGATCACCCACCACAGAATCGACACCACGCAGGTGCACGCAAAGCTCTGCATCAACGTCGACAGCACGTTCTTCTTGCGCACCATGCCGCCGTAGAACAGGGCGAGGCCCGGCACGGTCATCATGAGCACGAGCGCCGTCGATGCCAGCATCCACGCCGTGTCACCCGAATTCAACTTATCGGCGTGAATCAGCACGGGCTCGGTCGGGGCGCTTGCCCCGGGGGGAGGGGCCGCTGGCGATGCGGCGGCGCCCTCCGATGGGGCTGCAGCGGCGCCCTCCGAAGCACCCGTCGCCGCGCCCGCCGAGGCTGCGCCGGCCGTCGCCGAGGCCGATGGGCTGACGGCGCTCGCGGGCGCCTCATCGGCGCTTGCGATCGGCGCCGACAGCGCCAGCGAGCAAAGAAGTACTGCGTGATACAGCTTGATCATCGGTTTTCGACTCCCTAAATCGCGCCGGCGTCGCGCTCGCCCGTGCGTATGCGCACGACATGCGCAAGCTCAAACACAAAGATCTTTCCGTCGCCTACCTTGCCGGTTCGCGCCGCCTTGTAGATCGCCTCGATCAGCGGGTCGACCAGCGAATCGGCGACTGCAATCTCTATTTTGGTCTTCGGCACGAAATCGACGCTGTACTCGGCGCCGCGGTAGATCTCGGTGTGACCGCGCTGCCGGCCAAAGCCTCGCACTTCGGTGACGGTGACGCCCTGCACGCCGAGGTCGCTGATCGCCTTGCGCACCTCATCGAGCTTGAAGGGTTTGATGATGGCCGTAACGAGCTTCATGGTCACGCGAGAAATTGGGGTTTTAAAGCAACGCTCGTGCCAGAAGCGAGGACCCGAACTCAATCAACACGTTAGCGCATTTACCCAGCGCGAGACGCGACACGCGGTGCACCGTGATGGCGCACACCCCGTCGTGGCATCGCACCCCTCTGATGCACGCGCGCGGATCCACAGCCAGCGCCCCTCACCGCAGCGAAAGCTCCAAGCGCACGGCACCGTCCTTCGCCTGCGCCTTGTCGTTCGCCACCAGGAACACCCGTTCGGGGTCGATCTCGGTCCCGCTGAGCAGCGCCTGCTGCAGAGCTTGTGCGCGCTGCTGGCCGAGTGCTCGCAGTGGCTCGTCGCCGACCGTCAAGTGCTCTCGAATCCTCTGGGTCAAGAAGTCGATCTTGGCGGAAATCTGATCGGGCTTCTGCTTGATGGATGTCACCTCGTCGGGATACTTGGGCTCGGCGCCGAAATCGCGCTGATAGAGGCGAGTCAGCAACTCGAGCTTCGCTGCAGGATCGAGTGCATCGAAGCTCGGCGGGACGGCGCCGTGCTGGGCCTTCTGCGCCTGAATCTCGGTGAGCTCCTTGCCGAGCGCCGTCGACACGAGCGCCGGGCGGTCCAGGTCGGGCACGACGGCGATGGGTACCTCGATCTTGAGTTGAGGCCGCTCCGTCAAGGCTTTGACGATGGTCTCGATCTTGTCCGTCGCGGTCGCGTCGAGTGTGCTTGCGCCGGGCTCGAAATCGACGAATTGCAGATCCGGCCCTTTGCCGAACAGCCGCCCGAGCAAGGCGAAGGGCGCGGTGACGGCCTTCTCCAGGATGTTGACGAAGACCTTCCAGATGATGGGCGCCAATCGAAACTGCGGATCGTCGAGTGAGCCGTTCACCGGCAGATCGAGATCGATCACCCCGTTGCGATCCTTGAGCAGGGCGACCGCGAGCTTGACGGGAAGCGAGACGGCATCCTTGCTCGTCGTCTTGTCGCCGAACTCGAGCTGCTCGATTCGCACGTGATGCTGCGCATCGAGCTTGCGGTCTTCGACCCTGTAGTGGAGCTCGGTGGTGAGCTTTCCCTTGGCGATGTTGTAGCCCGCGAATTTGCCCGAATACGGGTTGAAGATGCTGAGCTCGATGTTGCGAAAATCCATCGCAAGATCCGTATAGAGCGCCGCGCTCAGCAGGTTGACGTCGCCTTTCACCGTGACCGGGGAATAGGCATCCACCTCGCCTTTGAGATCCACGGTTGCGCGCGATCCGCTCTTCGAGGAGAGCCCCAGCACGCTCCCCTCCAGCTTCTGGATGCCGGAGGAGAAATTCGGTGTGACCGACAGATCCGTGAAATTCGCTCGCCCGTCCTGCACGATGATCTTCTTGATCGACATCGGCATGGTTGCCTGAGCTTGCGCGGATTGGACGGGCGCCGCTTGCGCACCACGCTTCGCCGGGGCGTGCGCCCCGGACGAATGAGCGGGCGCGGAGGGCGCCGCGGCGGCGGCCGTCGCCGGCGCCGCTGCCCTCGCCGGGGCGGGCGACTGCGAAGCGGCGGTGGGAGACGGTGCCGCGGATGCCGCTCCAGGAGCGGTCAGCACGCGCTTCACGTTTATGCTCGAATCGGACTCGATGATGACCCGAGCGTAGGGCTTGCGCACAACGACCTCGGCGATCTGGAGATGGCTGGGAGCCAGGCTGTAGTCGAGGCCGCGAATATCCAGGCGATCCCAGTTGATGAAATCGTCCTGCAGAGCGTTGTCGACGGTGTGCAGCTTCTCGACAGAGAGATTGCCGACGAATTGCAGTGAGGGGGCCTGCTGCGTGCCGCCGTAGTGGACCTGCCCGTCGGCACCGAGGCGCCCGCTGCGCAGAGTCATGGCCGTGTACTGCGCGATGTACGGCTGAGCGGCGGTCAAGTCGATGCCCGACACCTTGAGAGTGAGCGACGCGGCAGCCGGCTGCGCACTCACCTCGCCGCTCACGGCGAGCGAGCCCGTCTCGTTGATGCGGGTATCGAGCGCAAGCTTCACCGGCTTGCTCAAGTCGAGGCTCGCGTCGCTCACCTTGAGCGAGAGTGGCGCGAGCACCAGCTTGGCGGCCGGCCGTGTACTGCGATCCTCGGCCGAGATACTGGCGTCTTGCACATCGAACTCGCGCAGCGTGAGCTGCCAGGGCGCGCTCGGCGCAGCCGCTGCTTGCGCGCTCGGCACGGTCGCCACCCCCGCGGCCGATCCCCCCGCGGCCGGCTCCCCAGCGGGCGGTGTCTCGGCCGTGCTCGCAGGCGGCGCGAGTTCCCGCGCCGCAGGCGGCGGCGTCGCGGCGAGCTTGAGCAGGTTGATGCTGCCGTCCGGCTCGCGCCACGCGAGCACCGTCAGGCCCGACACTGACAGCGAATCGACTTGCGCGAGACGCTGGCTCAGGTCAGCCGTGGCGCGCGACAGCGTCAGGGCGGGAATGCGGATCCAATCGGTATCTGAATCCTTCGGTCTCACGGCGAGATCGCTCAGCTTCGCCTGTGTAATGCTCCCCTGGGCCGCCAAGCCGTTTTGCAGCGACACCTTGTACGTCGCCTCGACGTCGAGGCGGCCGGAATTGATCGCAAAATTGAGCCGGTCCTCGACATATTCCCAGATCGTGTGCGCCTGCAAATTCTCGATATGCAGCTCGCCGTCCGATTCGATGGGCTGAACGGATACATGCCCGTGCCACTCGACTCGCTCGCCGAGCTTCGAGGAGCCCGTGAAGGTGAAAAGCCCCCCCTGGACGCCGGTGGTGAACTCCTTGAGCTCAAAATTGATCGGCGCGAGAATCGTCGCGAACTCGGTCGCCCGGCTATAGTCGGCATAACTCAGCGACGCCTGGGTGACCCTGAAAGAACCGATGCGAAGCGCCGGAATCGGCTCGCTCCTCGCTTGGGAAGCCGGCGGGGCGGGCGCTGACTTGGGCTTGAGCTCGAGAAGATTCAACGTGCCGTCGCGTGCCACCGTCGCATTCACGAACGGCGCGGCAAGCTCGATCTGACCGAATGAATAGGCGCGGTGCCATAACGAGGAGAGCTCGAAATCGACGAACAGGCGCTGAAATCCCAAAAGCTTCGCGCCATCCTTGCCGGCGAGCGCGAAGTCATTCACCTGGACATGAAACAGAAAGGGATTGATGTGGATCTCGCCCACGGTGGGCGTGACGCCGAGCGTCTTGGGGATATCCTCGAGCAGCGCATGGCGCACGAGGCGAGGGGCGATCAGGAAACCGGCGACCGCATAGAGCGCCACGAGCAGCGCGACCACGATCGCGATGCGCACGCTTCTCCACCTGAGCACTTGCAGCATAGGTCTTTCCGCCTATAGGCCGTGAGGCCGGCTTGCCACCTCCCCCAGTGTACCAAAAGAAGGCTCAGCGCTTGTTACGCCGGATGAGCCGTTGTCGCTTGCGACGCTGCCGCGGAGTCAGCGGGTTGCGCTTCTCGGCGTAGGGATTCTCATCGCCGCGAAACAGCACCCGCACGGGAGTTCCTGTCAAGTCGAACGCGCGGCGATAGACGTTGATCAGGTAGCGGCGGTAGGCGTCCGGGACACGCTCGGTCTGGTTGCCGTGGATCACGATCACCGGCGGATTGCGCCCACCCTGATGTGCGTAGCGCAGCTTGATGCGTCGGCCGTTGACCAGCGGCGGCTGATGGCTCTCGATCGCCGCCTCGAGCACGCGGGTCAATTCCGGCGCGCTCATCTCACGCATCGCCGCCTCATAGGCCCGGCGCACGGCCGCGAACAGCTCTCCGACACCGCTCCCGTGGCGGGCGGAGATGAAATGAAGAGGCGCGAAGTCGGCGAAGGCGAGTCGCTCTGCGATTTGGCCCCGAATGAGGTCGCGCTGTTCGGGCACTATGTTGTCCCATTTGTTGACCGCGAGCACCAATGCGCGGCCCTGCTCGATCACGCTGCTCACGAGAGTGGCGTCCTGCTCCCCAACGCAGTCGTGGGCATCCATGACCGCAACCACCACGTGGGCGGTTTCGATCGCCTGCAGCGTCTTGATGACGCTGAATTTTTCCACTGCCTCCTCCACGCGCGCGCGGCGGCGCAGGCCGGCCGTATCGATGAGCGTGTAGCGCTCGCCGTCACGCTCGAAGGGCACCATCACCGCATCGCGCGTGGTGCCCGGTTGGTCGAACGCGACCATACGATCCTCGCCGAGCAGGCGGTTGATCAAAGTGCTCTTGCCCACATTCGGCCGACCGATGACCGCGACCTTGATGCCGCTCGATGCCGCTCGGTCGGCGCTCAGGGCGGCACAACCCTCGAGCGCTGCCTCGAGCAGCATCGTCACGCCCTGGTCGTGAGCGGCGGAAATGGGGTGCGGGTCGCCCAGCGCAAGTTGATGAAACTCCGCCGCAGCCAGGTCGCGATCCAAGCCCTCGGTCTTGTTGACGGCGAGCAACACGGGTTTGCCGCTCTTGCGTGCCATTTGGGCGACGAACTGATCCTGAGGGGTCACTCCCTCACGGGCATCGACCACGACGATCAACCGGTCGGCTTCTGCGATCGCGTGCTCGGTTTGTGCGATCGCAAGTCGCTCGACACCGTCGGCGCGCTCGATGAGCCCGCCCGTGTCGACGACGATGCACGCGGCATCGGCGCGGCGCGCGATGCCGTACTGTCGATCGCGCGTGAGCCCTGGAAAATCGGCAACCAAGGCATCGCGAGTGCCGGTCATGGCGTTGAACAGGGTCGATTTGCCGACATTCGGCCGACCGATCAGTGCGATGACGGGCAGCACTGGGTAGCGGGCCGCCGCCGCTAGTTGCTCTTCAGCGTCGAACCAGCGCGAAAGGCGGCGAGTGTTCCGCTGTCGGCGAGGACGATCACGGTATCGCGAGATGCCACCGGGGGATTGCTCACGCGATACTTCGCCACTCGCTCGCGCGCCACGAGCTCGCCGGTCGCTTTATCGAGCCAATGGAGGTAGCCCTGGTAGTCGGCGAGCGCGATCGCCGTGCTCGTCACCACGGGCGCGCTCAATCCTCGGCGCTTCAGCTTGTCGTTGCGCCAGATCTCCGAGCCGTCCCGCTGACGCAGCGCCACGACGATGCCGTCGGACTGCGTGACGAACAGGTTCTCCTCATCGGTCGCAAGACCGCGATAGCTCGACATGTCGTGAGCCCACCAAATCTGGCCCGAATCGAGCGCAAGCATGGCGGTGCGCCCTTGAAATCCGGTCGCAAACACATTGTCTCCCACGACTCTCACGGCCGAGTCGATGTCGACCAATCGGTCGAGCTCGGTTCGACCGTGCGGCGAGGCGAGCGGGGTGTCCCACACTGTATCGCCCGTAGCGAGCGACACCGCCATGACCTTGCCGTTATCGAAGCCGCTCACGGCGACTTCCTTCGCGATCACGGGGATGGCCGTGCCGCGCAAGGAGAGGCGCGGCACCTGCTGCTCGACCGACCAGAGCTCCTTGCCGCTGTGAGCGTCAAAGCCATGCAGCCGCCCGTCGACCGATCGCATGACCACGACCTTTTCGCTGATGGCGGGCGCCGATAGCAATTCGGAGTTCACGCGCGTGCGCCACAATTCGCGCCCGCTCGCCCCGTCGAGTGCGATCACCCAGCCCTTGGTCGAGCCGACGATCACCATCCCGATCCCTGCACCCGGACCGGCCGAGAACTGCATGCGTTTGAGTTTCTTGATCCAGACGAGCCGCCCGGTATCCAGGTGCAGCGCCACGATCACGCCCTTGTCGGTCGCCGCGAACACGTTGTCGCCGTCGATGGCCGGCCCCAAGCCGAGCCGCAGCTTCACCTGCTTCTTGCCCCCGCCGAGCTTATCTCCCCAAAGCTCCTTCACGGCGAGCTTCTGCGGGAATTTCACCAGCACAGCGGGCGGCTCGACGTCTTTGTCCTTGCTGCAGGCGGCAACGAGCAGCGCCGCGAAAGCCCACGGGAGCCATGCGCGCATCAGGGTTTCGCCTGCGTGGGCGCGGGTGGTGCCGTCGCAGCGGGTAAGCCCAGGTCCGCGATTTTCAGCGCAACCAGCGCCCCATCCATGCTGCCGGCCGCCGCCTCGGCGAGCGCGGCCCTGTATTCGTCGGCGGCACCGCGCAAATCCTTCTTTGCGAACAGCGCATCGCCCCGGACTTCGTGATAGCGCGCCGCAAAGGCGCCCGGGCTGTCGGAGAGCGTCTTCAGCGCCTCGTCGGGTTTGCCCTGGTCGACCTGCACGCGCGCGAGCCGCAGCCGTGCGATGTGCTTGAGCTCACTGTCCTTCGAGTGCTCGATGACTTCAGTGAGCGGCGCGATCGCGTTCTCGTCCTGCCCCTGATCGAGGGAGAGCCGCGCGATCATCAATTGCGCCTGGTCCGCATAGGGCGAGCCGGCGTAGTTCTTGATCAGTGCGTCGGCGATGAGAAGCGCCCTGGCGGGATCGTTTTGCGACACCGCGGACGTCAAGTCGTGAAACTGCGCCGCCGCCTTCATGGCGCGCTCGTCGATGTGATGGTGGTAATAGCGATAGCCGGCGACGAAAGCCAATCCGAGCGCGACGGCACCGATGATCCACGGCCCGTATTCTCCTGCCAACCGCTTGACTTCCTCGAGTTGCTCGTCGTCGGTTAAATATTCCTCTGGCATGACTGCTCCGCTATCCCCTCTGTAGACCCAGCAACGCGCCCAGGCGTTCAACGATCTGCGCCCGAGGACACTCCTCCTGTGCAACATCCCGGCGCAGGGCCTTCAGCCCGACCACGCCGCGAGCCGCTTCGTCCTCCCCCACCACGAGCGCGAACTCGGCCCCGCTCTTGTCGGCACGCTTGAATTGCGTCTTGAAGCTGCCCCCGCCCAGGTTGACCTCGAGCCTCAATCCCGGCCATGCGTCGCGCAATTCCTCCGCCAGTTTGAAGCCCTGAACCTCGATTCGTTCCCCGACGAGCACGAGATAGACCTGCGGGCGCTCGGGTGCGAGAGCGAGCCCCTGTTTCTCGAGGAGCATGACGATGCGCTCCTGTCCCATCGCCCAGCCGATGCCGGGGGTGGCGGCGCCGCCCAGTTGGGCGATCAAGCCGTCGTAGCGTCCGCCGGCGCAGACCGCGCCCTGTGCACCGAGAGCATCGGTGGTCCATTCGAACACGGTGCGCGTGTAATAGTCCAAGCCGCGCACCAAGCGGGGCTCGACCTCGAAGTCGATGCCCGCGCTCTCCAAGTGCTGGCAGAGGCCCGCGAAATGCGCCTTGGACTCTGCATCGAGCGCCTCGAGGAGCGGGGGAGCGCCCGCGACGATGGGCTGCATCTCGGGATTCTTGCTGTCGAGGATGCGCAGCGGATTGCCCTTCAGGCGCCGCTTGCTGTCCTCGTCCAGCGCCGCCTCGTGCGCGCTGAAGTACGCGCTGAGCTGATCGCGATACGCCGCGCGCACCGCCGGGGTGCCGAGCGAGTTGAGGAGCAGCTTGATGCGGGTGAGCCCAAGACGCCGCAGCAATCGAGCGGACAGCAGAATGATCTCCGCGTCGATGTCCGGCCCCTCGAATCCGAAGGCCTCGGCGTCGATTTGATGGAACTGACGAAATCGGCCGGCCTGTGGCCGCTCGCGCCGGAACATCGGGCCCATGCACCAGACCCGCAGCCGGCCTTCCCGCAACAGGCCGTTCGAGATCATTGCACGCGCGATCCCCGCGGTCGCCTCGGGGCGCAAGGTGATGTGGTCCCCGCTCTGGTCGACGAAACTGAACATTTCTTTCTCGACGATATCGGTGAAATCACCGATCGAGCGCCTGAACAATTGAGTCTGCTCGATGATGGGAACGCGGAACTCCTCGTAGCCGTAGGCCGCAAAGACCTCGCGCGTCGCCCTCTCCAGGTGCTGCCAGACCCCCGCCTGCGTGGGCAGCACGTCGTGAACGCCCCGCAGGGGCTCGATGATCTTTCCCAACGTCGTTCCCGTTCAGTCGTTCGGGTGGGCGGCACGCGTCTGCACGCCGCTCGTCGATAGGAGGTGCGAATCGCGCCGCAGGACACCGTCCGCGCCGGCCTCGAAGCGAGCCACGTCACCGCTCACGAACTCGCGTCCGATCGCGACCGCTCGATCATTGACCTCGAGCTGAACGCCGCTCGCGAAACCCAAGTACACACGGAGCGGTGCGATGCCCTCGATTGTCTTGACGCTGTTGGCGCGGCCGTTGCCGCTGAACACTCGCCGTCCGGTGTAATCGTGCACGTCCACCCAGGAGTCCGCCGAAAAACTGAGGCGCAGCTGTGCTCGACCCACGCCCGGCGTCAAGTCGGCCTCGCTCGGGGTCTTCGCGGGGGCGGCGGAAGGTGCGGCGGCGGGCGAAGCGCCCTCCCCCGTGGCCTTTGCGCTCGCCGCAGCGCTCGGCGCGCTCGGGATGTCGCCCGCGGTCGCGGCCACGGGAGGCGCAGGGGCGAGCGAGGGAGCCGGTGCGCTCGGCGCGATGCGGGGCGCGGAGGCTGCCCCTGCGGCCTCCTCCGCGGGGGCAGACTCCGCCTCGGCCCGGGGCTCGCTGCCCCGCCGAGCGGGCGGCACGCGCGCCTGCGAGGCCGCGGGCGTGGCGGCTGGCGCGACGGCGGAGCGCACGTGCCACGGCCGCCACCAGGCGACCCCACCCACGACCACGACGATCGCTGCGACCCCCGCCACTTGCAGCCAAGGGAGAGTTGCGTCGGGAGGCGTCGGATGTCTCACCGTGGTCGGCAACGGCGGCGCCGTCGCGAGGGCCGCGGCCTTTGCGTCGTAGCCGGCGGCAATCTCGCTCGCCGGCAAGCCCAGCAGGCTCGCGTATTTCTTCAAGTGGCCCTTGGCGTACACCGGTGCGCCGATGCGCCGGTAATCGCCGGCCTCCAGCGCATCGATGACCCAGGCATCGAGGTGCATCTCGTCGGCGACCTTCTGCGTGCTCATCCCGCGCCGCTCCCGCTCCGCCTTGAGCCTGAGCCCCAGTGCTTGCGCATCGTTACTCATCGATCGAGGCCGGCGCGCAGCATCTGGGCCTGCTGAGAATCGGGAAATTCGCTCTGGAGGCGCCGCCCGTAACTCGCCGCTGACGTGTTGTCGCCGAGCTTGCGCTCGGCGCGAAAGCCCAGCCACAAGACCTCCGGGGAGGCGGGATTGACGGCGAGATAGCGCTCGACGTACTGCAGGGACTGGACGTTATCGCCGCGCCCGAATGCGAGATTTCCGAGCTCGAGAAGCGCCTCGGGCATGTTCGGCTTGATCGCCAGGGCGCGATTGAAGTAGCGCTCGGCATCCACCACATCGCCCGTGCCGCCCACGCAGACGCCGGCATTGAGCAGTGCCACCTCCGGGGTTTGGTAGATCGGGTTGCGCGCGACCTCCTGAAACAGCTTCTCGCCTTCGGCGACCTTTCCGGTACGGCACAGAAAGCCTGCGTAGCTGTTCTCGATGACCGGGTCCTGCTTACCGAGACGCATCGCCGCGGAGAACGCGTGCTTCGCCTTCGGTATTTCGTTCGTGCGCTCGTAGACCAAACCCGCCGTCGACTGAACGCTCGCGTTGTCGGGCGCTTCGCCGAGCGCGCGCTCGATTCGATCGCGCGCCCGAGCAAGGTCATTGAGTCGCATGTATTCGATCGCCATCTGCATGTTGGCGACGGCGGCCTGGGCGGGCTCGGGCTTCTTGTGGCGATCCGGCGGCTGATAGACGGGCGGCGCGGGCTTGCACCCCGCCAGGGCGAGCGCCGCCATCATCACCCCCATCAATGATCCGAGTCGCATCGCGGGCCTCATGGAGCCTCCGCGCTGCGCGGCCCGCGTGCGCGCGGCGCGCCGAGGCACGCCGCCCCCGCACCCTTCACGCGCTGCCCCGTCAGCTTGAGGCCGAGACGCACCTGGGTGCGGTCGGTGACACGTCCCGCGAGCTGGCCGCATGCTGCATCGATGTCGTCGCCGCGCGTGCGCCGCATCGTCGCAATGACCCCGTGCTCGTTCAGGATATCGCGAAAGCGCACGATCACCGCCGCGGGCGAGCATCGGTAGCGCGTGCCGGGAAAGGAGTTGAAGGGAATCAGATTGAGCTTGGCTCGGCGGCCGCGCAACAGCCGCGCGAGCGCTTTCGCATGCTCGGGCTGGTCGTTGACGGCATCGAGCATGACGTACTCGAACGTAACGCTGCGTCCGTTCTGCTTGTCGATATAGTGCCAACAGGCGGCGAGCAGCTCGTCGATCGGGTGCTTGCGATTGATGGGGACGAGTTGGTCGCGCAGCTCATCGCTCGGCGCGTGCAGCGACACGGCGAGCGCGACGTTGCACTCCTCCGCGAGCTTGTAGATCTGAGGAACGAGTCCCGACGTGCTCAAGGTCACGCGGCGCCGGGACAGGTCGTAACCCAGATCGTCTAGAAAAATACGCATGGCGGGCACGACGTTGCGATAGTTCGCGAGCGGCTCGCCCATGCCCATGAATACGATGTTGGTGATCGCTCGGCCGTCGGCGTGCGCCGCGCGCAACTCACGCTGGGCCAACCACACCTGACCCACGATCTCGGCGACGCTCAAGTTGCGATTGAATCCCTGTTGCGCGGTCGAGCAGAAGGAGCAATCCATGGCACAGCCGACCTGGCTGGAGATGCAGAGCGTCCCGCGGTCCGCCTCCGGGATGTACACGGTCTCGATGCCCTGCACCTCGTCCATGCGCAGCATCCATTTGCGCGTGCCGTCCGCCGACCTCTGTTCGGTGACGATCTCGGGCACCGAGATCGTCGCTATCTCCTCGAGCCGGGCGCGAACATGCTGGGCGAGATCGCTCATGCGCGAAAACTCCGCGACCCCGCGCCGATAGATCCATTTCA
>DATHCO010000112.1:0-13236 GCA_035319505.1 Steroidobacteraceae bacterium
CGCGGTCGGATCCGGCGCCGTCGCGGTCGTGCTGATCTGCGCCCTCGGCGTTGCGGCCTATGGTGCCCTCGCCGCCGCCGCGGCCTCGCTGGTTGGCGCCTTGATCGTCAACGGACGGGCAGTCGGCATGGCTCTTTCGGACCAGCGCGCGGGCGAATCGCAAGCCGGATCCCCATCTCTGCGCGGGAGCATGTAACCCGAGGCAGCCGTGCCCTGGGGCGGGCGCTGGACAGGCCCGCGAACCCGGGCTGATAATTACTTCATGTGTCCTCCGGCGGCGCGAGTGAGCGACATGGTGATCCAGACCATTCCGCATTGCCATGCGCCGATTCATCCGCCCGCGCCGACGCCGACGCCAATACCGCACCCGGGATTGCCGCTCGAGATCATGCCTCCCGGTGTTCCTACCGTGATGATCGGCGGCTTGCCGGCGGCGACCGTGACCTCGATGACGATGCCCTGTCTGTTGCCGGGCTGCATACCCGCGGGACCCGGCATGATCATGATGGGTTCGATGACCGTCATGATCGGTGGGCTCCCGGCGGCGCGCGTCGGCGATCAGACGCTCCACTCATCCTGTGTAGCACCGATTCCGAGCCCGATGGGGCAGATCATGCCTCCCGGTTGCCCCACCGTCATGATCGGCGGCTGAGGGGTGGATCGGGAGCCGTTTCGAGGCTTTTCACCGTACTGTCCTGCCTGTCGCGCGCGCGCCGGCGAGGCGGTTTTGCGAGTGACCGCCTGGCAGGACTCGCACGCAGGACAGGGCATCCTCGCGTGCTCCGCCGAGTCGTGCGCTAAGCGTTTTCCGGTGATCGACGGCGTGCCGGTGCTGGTGCCGGACTTGCCTCGATTCTTGAGCGATGCCGGCGTGTATTTGCTCGCGCGAGACGATCTGTGGGCGCCGGTCGCCGACCTCTTGGGCTCCGCTCTACCGCCCGGGAGCTGGTTCGACGCTGCGAGGCAGCACCTATCGGGCTACGTGCGCGACCACTGGGGTGCGTTCGATCCGAACGATCGTGCCTCTCCGGCGCCCGGCCAGGCATGGGCGCTGGCGCAGGCCGGTCTCGCATTGGCCGGATCCGTCTCGGGGCCTGTGGTCGAGCTGGGCGCCGCCGCGGGCGGTGTCACGCGTGCTCTGGGGGAGCGTTACGATACCCCGGTTCTCGGGGTCGATCTCTCGGCACCGCTGGCGCGGTTTGCCGCGCGCGCCTTACGCGGCGGCAAAATTCGCTATCCGCTGCGCCTCGCCGGCACTGCGTATGAGGCACGGGAGATCGACGTGCCGTCTGCGCGAGGCAACTGCGCAATCTGGATCGCCGATGCACTCGCTCCCCCGCTCGGCCCGGGATGCGCGGGTCTCGTGCTCGCGCTGAATCTGCTCGACTGCGTGTCCGATCCCGCGGCCCTGATGCGCTCGGCCGCCTACCTGTTGCGACCGGGAGGCCGGCTTGTGCTGTGCGCTCCGTTCGACTGGAGCGCGGCGGCGACGCCGGTGGAAGGGTGGATCGGTGCGCGCGCGGCCGATTCGGCCGCTCCGGATGTCGGTGCCTGGGCCGAGAAAACCTCGCCTTTACGCGTGGTCGCGCGCGGCGGCGACCATGGCTGGCATGTGCGGGTGCACTCGCGTGCGACGATGCACTATCGCGCGGCGCTTTGGGTCCTAGAGCTTGAATCATGAGTTGCACGCGCGCGCAGCGGTAGGCTTGATATGCGAGTCCTTTTCCTGGAGATCGATACCGAGAATGAGTGGGCAGTCGCCTCATTGGGGCCCGCCTTTCTCGCCGCGTATTTGCGCCGGCATGGCCATGAGGCCGCGCTGCTGCGCGTTCCGGTGGACCGGCCTATCGCGGCGATCGCCGAGGACATCCTGCGCGCTGCGCCGGGCCTCATCGGCGTCTCGATGACCACGCGCCAATGGCTGCGCGCGCGCGATGTGCTGGGAGGATTGCGGCGAATCATCGATATTCCCGTCATCGTCGGCGGTTTGCACCCGACGTTCTCCCCCGATGAGGTGCTCGGGCATGACGGCATCGACTATCTATGTCTGGGCGAGGGAGAAACTGCCCTGCACGAACTCATCGTCGCGCTCGACTCCGGGCGGCGGGTGGATGACGGTAGCATCGCCAACATCTGGGCGAAGTCAGGCGCGCGGCCGCGCTTGCGCGATCCGATCGAGCGGCTCGACGCGCTCCCCTTCCTCGCGCGCGATCTGCTCGATGAGCGCTGGGGCGTACGGCATGTGACGACGCAACGCGGCTGCCCGTTTCCCTGCACGTTCTGCGCTGCGCGTATGTACGACGCGCTCTATGCATCGTCCGACACGACCCGCTACGGTCGCCGGCGCAGCCACGCCAACGTACTCGCCGAGCTCGCACAACTTCGCGCCGAGGGGCCGCTCAACTACGTCATCTTTCTGGACGACACCTTCACCATTCAGCACCGCTGGGTCATTGAGTTCTGCAAGCTCTACGGGGCGGAATTCGCAGTGCCCTTTTCCTTGAACGCGCGGGTAGAGACGGTGAACGAGCCCTTGCTACTGGCGCTCTCGGCAGCCGGCTGCAGGCACATCGTGTACGGGGTGGAAAGCGGAAGCGAGCGAGTGCGGCGCGAGATCATGAAGCGCAACGCCTCGAACCAGCGCTTCCGCGACGTGTTCCGCTGGACGCGGCAGGCGGGCATCATGGCGACTGCGAACTACATCATCGGCACGCCGGGCGAGACCCGAGCCGAAATGGCGGAAACCATCGCGCTTCATCACGAGCTCGAGCCGGCCGACTTCGGAGTGTTCGTTTTCTATCCCTACCCCGGCACAGAATTGTTTCATCTCTGCCGCGCGAACGGCTATTTGCCGGAGGACTACCTCACACGACCGGCCAACCATCGCGAGTCGATCCTGAGCTTGCCGAACGTGACTCAGGCGGACATCGCCGCGGTGTACGAGGAGTGGACCGAGATTCGCGTGGCGTCATCGCTTCGCCGAGTGCCGACGAGGGAGCCCGCTGTGGTAGCCGCCGCAATCAGGGCGCGCGCTGCGACCGGATGACGCATCGGCGCGCGGTACGAGTGGCGCCGGTCGCCGCCTGTCGCGCCTCAGGCCTGACGCTCCATCCGTCCGAAGCCCCCCGAGGCGATGTCGCGACCGCTCTCCAAGAAGCGCTTCACCCGCGAGGCATAGTGCTCGCCCTCCCCGCGCACCGAGGCGAGCGTGACCGCCGCGGCGACGGCGCTGCCGGTCTGCTCGGGCAGCGGCGCAATCACGGGCTCATCGAGCGGCGCCAGGGAATCGCCGCTCCAAAATGCCGCAACACCGGTCCACGACTCGGCGGTCATGAACCCGCTCGCCTGCGCATGCGCCATCGCGTCGCGCCGCACGCCGTCTGTCTGCTGCCGGACCCAGAGCTCCGCCGATTCGCGCGCCAGCCGGTCCTCCTCGGCGAGCTCGGGAGGCGCCGTGCTGTCCGCACACATGCAGGCCCACCAGACGCTTTCGCGCTTGGGCAAAGCGTGCGCCAACACTCTGATTGCCTCGGCCTGAAAACCCGCGGTTTCCAGGCGGTCGATCGCGCTCTCCAGCTCCTCGCAGCCCCGTAGCGCCTCCTGAGCCTCGGGCGAAAGCGCTGCGCGGCTCATCAGCGTTGCAAGCTCGGGCACGGCCACTTTGGTAAATCTCCCCGCCATGGCTCGTGATCCTGACAGCTCCCCTCAGGCGCGCAAGCGCTCGTTCGCCGGATCCCAGATGGGCTGCGCAATCACTCGCGCGCGGCGCATCTCGCCGCGCACCATGATCTCGAGCTCGGTCCCGACGCGCGCGAGCTTCGGCTCGAGGTAGGCGAAAGCGAGCGATCTCTCGACCGCGAAGCCGTAGGCGCCGCCCGTGGTGATGCCGACAAGGGCCTCGGCGCGATACACGGGCTCGTTACCCAGACAGTCTTCTTGACCGGTGTCGACTTCGAGGTAGGCGAGGAGCGCGCGCGGGCCCTCGCGCAGTGATTTGGCCGAGCCCGATTTGCCGATGAACTCCTTCGTGAAGTCCACGAAGCGCTCCATACCGGCCTCGATCAAGGTCACTTCGTTCGTGAGCTCGCTGCCCCAGGCGCGGTAGGCTTTCTCCATGCGCAGCGAATTCATGGCATAGGTCCCGAATAGCCGCATGCCGTGGGATTTTCCGGCCGACATCAGCCCGTCGTAAACAGTGGGCATCCGCGCCATCGGCACGTGCAGCTCCCAGCCGAGCTCGCCCACGTAGCTCACCCTCAAGAGCCGCACGCCGGTCACGCCGGCCGCGCTCTCTTCCTTCCCGGTCAGCCAGCGGAACGTCGCGTTCGACAGATCGAGGGGCGTGACCTTGGACAGCACCTCGCGAGCCTTGGGACCTGCGAGCACGAGCACTCCATAATCGTCGGTCACATCGGCGATCGACACGCGCTCGCTGGGTTGCTTGCGCCACTCCAGTTGATCCCTGTCGTGGAGCTGCGCGACGGCGGCGCAGAGAACGTAGAAGTGATCGGCCGCGAGCCGGGTGATCGTCATCTCGCTCTCGACGAAGCCCGCCGGCGTGAGCAGGTGCGTGAGCACGATCCGGCCGTCCCTATCGGGTATCTTGTTCGCGCAGATCCGTTGCAGGAACGCGAGCGCATCCGGACCCGTCAACTCGAATTTCGCAAACGTCGACAGATCCATGAGTCCGACCCGCTGTCGAACCGCGAGCGCTTCCTCCCTGACCGGCTCCCACCAATTCGAGCGGGTCCAGGAGAACCGTTCAGCCGAACCGGTCGGGCTGTACCAGCGCGGCCGCTCCCAGCCGAACACCTGAGCGAACTGAGCGCCCTGGGCCGCGAGTCGCGAATACAGCGTCGACTTGCGCAGTCCTCGACCGACCTCCTGCTGCTCACCCGGCGGGTAGCAGTAGTACATGTGTTGGTAGTCTTCGATCGCGGTCTGCGTCGCGTACTCCTTCGTGGCCCAGTTGCCGAATCGCCGCGGGTCGAACTCGCGCATGTTGATCTCTGCCTGGCCATGTACCATCCACTGGGCCAGGAATTTTCCCGCGCCCGCTCCCTGGGCCACGCCGATCGATGCTCCGCAATGCATCCAGTAGTTCGGCGTCCCCGGCGCAGGACCCGACAGATACACCCCATCCGGCGTGTGCGTGATCGCGCCGGAGATCACCGACTTCATGCCCGCCTTGCCGAACAACGGCAACCGCTCGGTGGCCTTCTCGAGCCACGGCATGAGCCGCTCGAGCTCCGGGGCGATGAGCTCGCTCTCGAAATCCCAGGCGGGCGGGGCGCCTCCCCAGCACACGTGTGCCGTCGCCGTCTCATAGGGGCCTACCAGCACTCCGTGAGTTTCCTCGCGCAGATACGCATGGACATACGGGTCGCGCACGACTGGGAGCTCTTTCGGCAAATCGATGAGCTCCTGAAGGGGCTCCGTGATCACGTAATGATGCAGCATGTTGGCGATGGGCACGTTGAGTCCCGTCCATGACCCGACGACGTCGCAGTAGCTCCCCGCGCTATTGACGACGTGCTCGCAGAGAATGCTTCCCTGCTCGGTAACGACCTCCCACTCGCCTGAGCTGCGATGTTTGATGTCCGTCACGCGGGTGCGTCGGCAGATCTCCGCCCCGAGCTGGCGCGCCGCTGCCGCCATCGCGTTGGTGATGTCCGCCGGCGCGACGTGGCCGTCGGTGACCGTGAGGAACGCGGCCTTGATGCCGAAGGTTTCGAGGTAGGGATGATGAGTCGGGATCTCAGCGGGCCCGATGATGTGGGCCTCGTAGCCGGCTAGCTTCGAGATGCCGTAGACGTGCTTGAGCCAACGTACCTCCTCGTCGGTGACTGCCAGGCGCAGCCCCCCGCAACCGTGCCAGCTCACCTGGTGCCCGGTCAGCTGCGCTAGTTTCGGGTACAGCTCGATGCCGTAGCGATGCACCTTGGTCACATTCAGCGAGCCGTTGAACAGCGGACACTGGCCCGCCGCGTGCCAGGTCGAGCCCGAGGTGAGCTCACCCTTCTCGACGAGCACGATGTCTCGCCAGCCCTCGAGCGCGAGATGATAAAGAAGTCCCACGCCCATCACGCCGCCGCCGACGATGACTACGCGTGCATGCGATTTCATGAATACCTTCTCCCTCTCTCCGGGCTCTCTATCTTAGCGCATGCGCCGCGCGCTCACCGGCCATGGCCCCGGGTTGAGGATGATTCCGCTGATGCGACCGCGCGCATCACGGTCGATGTGCAAGCGATCTGCGCGTGCTCCCGCGAGCTCGAATTCGTCCGTCGCAACGGCGGTCAACGCGACCGCCTGCTGCGCCTTGAGGTACTCGCTGTCGCCCCCGGTGACCACGATCTCGAGGCCAGCGCCGTTTCGGCGAAGCTGCGCCACGATACCCGGCGCGAATTCGTAGCGTCCGGCGATACCGTCGAGCGCGGCCGGCGAGAGCTCGACGGTCGAGCGCGGCGGAGTCTCGGGAAGCACCGGGGCGCTCGCGATGATCGCATCCCATGCCGTCTCCGATGCGAGCACCCCGAGCTCGATGTGATTGAGCGATCCCTTGATCTCCCCGGTCGTGACGGCGAACAGCGTATCTCCGTCGACTTCCGTACCGAAGGGCTGAATCGCGCGCGCCATCGAGTTGTGAACTTGCACGGCGAGCCGCTGAAGTGCCGAGAAGGGGAGGGCCTGGTTGGTGACGACGACGGTGATCGTCGTGTTGGCGGTCGGTCCGGCCTTGTGCTCTAGATCCGGCTTGCCGCTCTCGGGTCGGCTCTTTGCGAGATGCTCATCCAGCCATCGGGTGATCTCGCCGCAATCGCCGTCGACCGGATGCGCGCAGCGTAGAACGTGGCCGTTTCGATCGACGATCGTGCCCGCCGCGTTGACCACGGTGACCACGAGCACCTTTGCGTCACCGGCTTGACGAAACGCCGCGCCCTGCCCCGAGTGTTGCGCCCGGCCGAAATACCCGCCTTGCATGGCGAATCGCCCGGCACCGCGCGCCCCCAGGGGACACCAGCCGGGGCGTGCGCTGCCGAGCGCAGCTCTCCCGAGGCGATCATCCGGCGTGATCGTGTTGTACCGCCGTCCGCCGAGGTCGAATATGATCGCGCCCGGAACGACCGCAACGTTCTGCCAGCTCCGCGCATCCGCTGTGCGCTCTTTGATCGCGTTGGCGACCCCGGTGGCGACCGATAATCCGTAGGCGGAGCCGCCCGAGAGGGCGATGGCATGGACGATCGGCTCATCGTACGCAAGGCGCAGGACATCGGTGTTGACCGTGCCGGGTGCCCCGCCACGCACGTCCACCGCGGCCTTGACGGGTTTCGAGAAATACAAGACCGTCGCGCCCGTGGGACCGTCTTCGTAGTCGGCGACACCGATCTCGACGCCGGCAAGGTCGAACTCGAGCGACGGTCCCTCGAAGGAGACGCGCGGCGTCAGCGGCTGCGCGGAGGCGAGTGCCGCGAAGAGTGCTACTGCCATCGCCCAGATGGCGGCCAGATATGTCGCGCTGCGCATGATCCTTGCTCCTCATCCTCGCGGGGGCGGCCGCCGGAAATCGGTCCCCCGACCGTGCTCAATGGTAGCGGAACGCGGTGAGGTTGAGCCGATGAGGTATGCTCGGGAGTTCGGGGAATCGGGAGGGCTCAAGCATTCGACGCCGAGAATTATTGCGCGGCTTTGCTGCCGCGTCGGTGTATTCGCTGTCGAGGCGCGTGATCGCCCGCGCTCCGCTCAAGGTCGTCGTCGTCGGTGGAGGCATCGTCGGTGCATCGATTGCGATGCATCTCGCCCAGGCGGGTGCCGCAGTCACGGTGCTCGACAGGATCGGCCCGGCGAAGGGCGCGACGGAGAAGTCATTTGCCTGGATCAATACCTATGTGTCGGACCCTCACTACCGGGCGATGCGGCTGCAAAGCCTGCTCGCCTACCGCGCGCTCGACATTCCGCTCGAGCTCGGCATCACCTGGGGCGGATATCTCAACTGGACCGACAGCGAAGCGGAGGCTCACGACATTCGCTCGTATGCGACATCGCTCGCTGGGACGCCTTATGCTCTGCGGACGTTGAGCGCTGCGGAGCTCGCTCGAATCAGCCCCTGTCTCACGCCGGGCCCGGTCGCAAGCGCCTACTTCTCCGCGATCGACGGCCACGCGGACCCGGTGTGGGTCACGTATCGCTTCCTCGATCGGGCGCAACTCCTCGGTGCAAAGGTCGTGTTCCCCTGCGAAGTGACCGGTCTTGACTTTCGTCGCGGCCGGCTCGCAGGCATGAGCACGACCCGAGGTCGCTTGGTTGCCGATCGTGTCGTGGTCGCGGCCGGCACGAACACGCCGCATCTTCTCTCGATGGCCGGCTTTTCACTTCGCCTCGCGCATGCGCCGGGCATTCTCGCGCACACTCTGCCGATCGCCGAAGTCACGAAGATGGTATACGACGGCCCGCGCAGCGTCTCGTTCAAGCAGATGGCGAATGGCCGCATCGTCGGCACGGATGCGCCGGCGCCTCCGGACCTTCCGGCGCATCGCGAGATCCGCGATCACGTCGTGGATTTTGCGGACGATGCCGTTCGTGCGATGCATGGCACGCGCGTGCTCGAGCATATTGCCGCCTATTTGCCCGCCGCGAGAGCCGCGACGTTCGATCGGCTCACGCTCGGCTTTCGGCCGATGCCTACCGATGGTTTCCCTGTGGTGGGCGCAATTCCCGGCTGCCCCGACGTCTACGTCGCGGTGACCCACAGCGGCGTGACGCTCGCGCCGATACTCGGTGAATATGTGAGCCGAGAGATCTTCGCCGAGGAGCAAGACTCACTCGCGCCCTATCGGCCCTCGCGCTTTACCGGCTAGGCAATGCCCGTGCCATTCGTGACGCCCGTGAGGAGGCCGGTTTCACGGCCTGTCACGGGCCGGGCTCTCACGGGCGAGAGAGGGTGGGTTTCGCGGACTCCGTCAGAGTCTGGATGCAGCGCTCCAAGTGGACGTAGCTATCGACCCCCGTGCAGCCCAACACGATGCCGCGTCCCGCCGTCGGAAACTCATTCCCGGTCACCAGTCTGTTGTAGGCCGCCGCCTCTTCAGCTTCGCACCAGCGCCAGTCCCAGAGAAGCGGCCGCGCATCCGCTTTCCCCGCATTCGTCTTCTTTGCGCAGTAAAGCACGATCTTGTCCGCCGTTAGCCGGTTCTTCATCTGCGCGGAGGTTCCGCTGCTCAGCCAGGTCGAGGGTCCGCGATCCTCACCGATATCCAGATTGGCTCGGGCCGCCACCCACAAAGCCTCCTGATGAAAGTGCTCCCTGAAGTAATCGTCGGTCACCAGGCTGTATCCTTCACCGTCGGGGGCGGCGCTTTCACGCGGGCGGGAGCTCATCAGGGAGCCGCCGGCTGCAGCACCCGCGACGGCTTGTGCCTGGGGGATCGCGCTGCCCGTCGCGGCGCTCGACACGCTCGGGGCTAGGGTCGTCACCTCCGCGGGAGTGGCGAGCGGCATGCCACCGGTCGCCGCAGTCAGCAAGGGCTGAGCTTGTGCCTTCATCTCTGCTGCAACCGGCGGCGCCGGCGCGACAGGCGCGCCGCTCGCGAGAGGTGGCGAGGCTTGCGCTGCGAGGTTCGCCTGAACGGCCGGCAGCGCCGTGGCGCCCGCGGCTTGCACGGGAATCGGTGCCGGAAGCATCGCCGGTGTGAGCGTGCCGTTGGCCGGTGTGCCCGCGCCGATCGCCGCAGCGGCAGGTGCTGACGGTGCCTGCATCGCGGGATTCGATTGAACCGCCGGCAGCGCTTGGACGGACGTCGAGGGCTCGACAGGCGCCGCGGCTTGCGCAGGCGTTGAGCTCTGAACAGGCGCTGCGGCCTGAACGCCCGGCATCCCCTGAGCCAGCGGCGCGCTTTGATCGGTCGCCTGAGCAGGCGCGCTCGGTGCCGCGGCCGGGCTCAATGCCGCCGCAGCCGGGCTCGGTGCCGCCGCGGCCGGGCTCGGTGCCGCCGCGGCCGGGCCCACTCCAGAAGCCAGCGCACCCGACCCGCTCTGCGTTTGCGCCGATCCGAGAGCTCGATCGTGCTGTGCTTGCAAGAGCGGGATCCGCGGCCGTCCGGGGACGTGCCAACCGTACTGCGCACAGGCCTGAGCCCAGGCGCTTGCGTCGGTATAGTCCTGCTCCGTCCAACCCGCAAAGAACGGTTGGAAATCGCTGAGCAGGGCATTATCCATTTGCGTGATGGCGCTGCAGTTCCTCTGCGTTCCGTGAACGGTGAAGGTTTGCGGCTGCGAGGCGTCCTGTGCCTGAGCGCAAAAGCAACACAGGACGGTGCAGGCTGTGGCGTGCGTGATAGTCGCACTTCGATGACGGGTGTACATAGATACCCCCTGTTGCGAGCGAGCCTGGCGCGTCGAGCGCGGTCTCACACTGCGTTTGGTTCCGATTATTTCTTCGGAAGTTTCAATGAGACTCCGTTTTCCCTCGGAAGTTTCAGTCAGACTCCGTAGCTAAACAAGCATGATTCATCCATGATTCATCGATCTGCAAAACGCAAGCGACTTCGGGACACTTCGTTTCCGTCAGAGCCGACGCTGCTTCACTTCTCTAGTAACACCGTGTCGGGTGTGCGGCTCGAGCGCAAAAGCGCTCGGAACATCGCTGATTCCTTTGTGAAATTAACGTCTCTTTTTGAAGACGTTTGGCGCTCCTCGCGGATCAGCCGCGGCGCCGGTGTGGCCAGCAAGTAGCGATTCCCCAGCCACGCGACTGCCCTGGTGACCGCCGCAGTGTAATCCATGACAATCGCCGCCTCTGACCTCGGCGTCCGCACCCTTCGCATATCGACTCCTTTAATCGACCAGCTGCCGTGACGATCAACGCGCGCGAAGGCGAAAGGTGTACAAGGCTGCCAGCAATCGCCCGCGGCGCAGGCGGTCACACTGGCGTGAATCGCTGGGTGCTGCGCAGGCGATCAGCGTTCGAGCGGGAGGAGCGGGCGGCGTGCTCCCATATCAAATTATTGATTACTAAAGAAATCCCTGCGCCCGCGCGGCCGCCTCGAGCGCGGCCGCCGCCGGGTGTGAACGGCGCCCGGCGTCAACGGCGCCGATCTCGCAGTATTTCTCGGGCTGCATTTCGGCCGACGACGCCGCTCACCCCGCCACCGGGGTGAGCCGAGGAGCCGCACTGATAGAGTCCCTGGATGGGCGTGCGGTAATCCGCCCAGTGCGGCGCAGGTCGCGCCCAGAAAAGCTGGTCGAGCTGCAGCTCGCCATGAAAGATATGGCCGTGCGGAGAGCCGATGGCCGCTTCGATGTCGGGGGGTGTGAGCACCTGCATATCGATGATCCCCTCGGAGAATCCCGGGGCGAATTCATCGACGACGCCGAGCACGTTGCGCACCAGCTCGCCTCGGCGGCTCGTCCAGTCGCCTTCGCGCAGCGTGTGCGGCGCGTGGCCGCCGAAGAGGTGAACCACGTGTTTGCCGGGCGGCGCCAAACTCGAGTCGACGAAGGTCGGAGTGACAGGCGTGACGAATGGCTGCCTCGACATGTCACCATACTTCGCATCGTCATAGGCGCGCTCCAAGTAATCGATGGTCGGGCCGACATGCGCGTAGGTCGGATACGCGAAGCCGCATGCCTCGGGATCGAACGCCTCATACTGCGGAAGACGATCGCAGGCGATGTTGATCTTGAAAGCAGTGGAGAAGGTGCGATACGTGTCGATATCGCGGAGGAAATCGGCAGGCAGCTGCTTGCGATCGACCAACTGCGTGAACGTGACTTTCGCTGAAACGTTGCTCGCGACGATATCCGCGTAATAGCGGGTTCCGTCAGCCAAGCTCACTCCGTTCGCGCGGCCGTTGGAAATCTCGATTGCCGCCACGCCCGCGTCCGTGCGAATCGCTACACCTTTCTCTGCGCCCGAGCGCGCAATCGCCGAGCTGATGGTTCCCATGCCGCCGCGTATGAATCCCCATCCGCCAGCTCCGGCATGCTCACCCATGAGATGATGCATGACCACGTAGGCGGATCCGGGACTCTTGGGGCCTCCAAAGGTCCCGATGCAGGAATAGTAGGCTAACGTCGCCTTGACCTCAGTGCTCTGGAACCATTCCGACAAGTAGTCGTCGGCGCTCATGGCAAAGAGGTCGACCAGGCGAAATAGACTCTTCCCGACGCGTCGATAGCGCCACAGGAACTTGGCCGTTTCCTTGAACGAGCGCCAGTCGCGGCAGGACGGGTCGGGCGGTGTCTCGAGCAAGAGGCGGCGCATGATCTGGACCGATTCGCGCAGGTACCGGTCGAACTCGGGGTAGATGGCTGCATCTTTTTTCGAGAAGCGAGCAAAGCTGCGCTGCGTCTTGGCGACGTCGTCCGAGAAGACGATGTAGTTCTTGCCGGGAAGCGGTCCGAACATGTCCGCGCAAGGAAGCACCTCGTAGCCGAAGCGCGCGAGCTCGAGCTCCGCGATGACCTTCGGATGCAACAGGCTCATGAGATAGCTGAACACGGAGAACTTGAAACCCGGGACGACTTCCTCGGACACGGCCGCTCCGCCAATGAGGTGACGGCGCTCGAGAACGAGCACCTTGAGTCCCGCTCGTGCGAGGTAGGCGGCGCAGGTCAATCCGTTGTGCCCGGCGCCGATCACGATGGCGTCGAATCGATTCGTCATATGCCCCCAGAACGCTGCATCGAGCGGCATTTTGCCGGTCGACGCGAAGTGCGGCTAGCCGCTCGCGGCCAGCGTTCGTCGGCGAAGCGCCTCGATGCTCGGGCCGCATACCACGCTTGTGCAGATCCCGCCGGTCCGATTGACGCGCCCGCACGCGCCGCCCTGCCGCTCGCCTGTGGTATTTACGTCAACTGCCTCGGCCACATCACGCAGCAAGAACCTGAGCTTCCTCTGAAATGCCGCATGCACCGAATCCGGGCGCGATCAAGCGATGCGGTGTGTAGCTATTCACCTAAGTCCTTGAGCAGCAAAGAGACAATGATGCCGTGCTCGCCGCTCCTTTCGGCGCGGGCTACTGGACAATAAATCGTTGATTATCAATAGCTTTGTTTGCAAGTTCTGATATTATTCCGGCCTGCTCAAACGTTTCTAGAGGAGTATGTGCATGATGATCGAGCCGAAGAACGTCACCACCGACCGCGTGCGGCTACGAGAGGATTTCAGTGACGCCCTCGAAAAGTTCGACGAGGAGATCAAATTTAGTGCGTTCCTGAGTTCGACGCCTAACGGAT
>DATHCO010000113.1:0-4276 GCA_035319505.1 Steroidobacteraceae bacterium
TCGATCGAGGAGGAGGGCGTGCTGATCGACAACTTCAAGCTGCTCGCCGCGGGGACACTGCGGGACGCGGGGCTCCTGGAGCTGCTGCGCGCGGGGCCGCATCCGGCGCGCAATCCGGCGCAAAATCTCGCGGATCTGCGCGCTCAAGTCGCGGCGAACGAGAAGGGAGCGCAGGAGCTGCGCCTCATGGTGGATCAATTCGGCGCGCCGACCGTGGCCCGATACATGCAGCACGTCAAGGACAATGCCGAGGAGTGCGTGCGGCGGGTGATCACGGCCTTGCACGACGGCGAATTCAGCTTGCCGCTCGATAACGGAGCGCTCATTCGCGTCAAGGTGACGGTCGATTCCTTGCGGCGCTGCGCCCGCATCGATTTCAAGGGCACGAGCGCGCAGCTCCCCGACAATTTCAACGCGCCGCGCTCGATCACCGTGGCCGCCGTGCTATACGTATTTCGAACCCTGGTCGATGATGAGATTCCGCTGAATGCGGGCTGCCTGAAACCGCTCGAAATCGTCGTGCCCGAAGGCTCCATGTTGAATCCGCGATCCCCCGCAGCCGTTGTCGCCGGAAACGTCGAGACCTCGACCTGCGTGACGAATGCGCTCTTCGGCGCTCTCGGCGTGATGGCGGCGAGCCAGTGCACGATGAACAACTTCACTTTCGGCAATTCCCGTTATCAATACTACGAGACCATCGCCGGAGGATCCGGGGCGGGTCCGGGTTTTGCTGGTACGAGCGTCGTTCAGACGCACATGACCAACTCGCGCCTCACCGATCCGGAAGTGCTGGAGTTCCGGTTTCCCGTGCGCCTCGAGTCGTACGAGATTCGGGCCCGTTCGGGGGGTGCCGGGCGCTGGCGGGGCGGCGACGGCGGCGTGCGGCGCGTGTGCTTCCTCGAGCCGATGACCGCATCGATCTTGAGCAACGGCCGCAAGCGCGGCGCGTTCGGTATGGCGGGAGGCGATCCCGGCGCACCGGGCGAGAATCGCGTGGAGCGCGCGGACGGGACCATCGAGGTGCTCGGAGCGATTGGCCAAACCGAGATGGGACCGGGCGATGTGTTTGTGATATCGACGCCGGGCGGGGGCGGTTACGGCCCGAAGGAGGAGCGCGGCGAAAGCGATGCGGGCGTGGCCCGAAGCACGGGCGCGGGCGCAGGCGCCTTTGGCAGCGATCACGGGACCGAAGAAGTCAGGTAACATCGCGGCAGTTTGTGCAAGCCGGAGAAGAGCATGGAGGACATTGAATCGACCACCTCGTTTGCGCCGACGGTACGCCTCGAGGTTCGCGGGCACGTTGCGCACTTGACCCTCACACGATCGGACGCGGCCAACACGATGAACTTGCAGCTGGGACGCGAGTTTTTGGCGGCCGCGCTCGCGGTCGCATCGAATCCGACGGTGCGCGCCGTGCTGCTGCGCGGGGAGGGGAAAAACTTCTGCTTCGGCGGAGATCTCAAGGGGATGGTTGCATCGGGCGGCGACATCCATGCGTTCTTGAGCGAGCTCACCACGAACCTGCACGCCGGCCTCGTGCACCTCGCGCATAGCGATGCGCCAGTCATTGCTGCGGTCCAGGGAACGGCGGCGGGCGCGGGCCTCGGCCTCGTGCTCGCGGCGGATATTGCGATTGCGGCGCGCAGCGCGAGATTCGTGTCGGCGTACACCGCGGTGGGTCTCACACCCGATGCCTCGTGCACCTTTCTCTTGCCGCGCGCCGTGGGGTACAAGCGCGCCATGGAGCTCTTCCTCACGAACCGTGTTCTCGATGCGAAGGAGGCGCTCGATTGGGGGATCGTCAATCAAGTCGTCGAGGACGAGGCGCTCTCCGGCACCGCCACTCAACTGGCCGAACGCCTCGCAGCGGGTCCGTCGGGCGCCTTCGGCGCCCTCAAGCGGCTCATGGCCGAATCAGAGCCCGGACTCGAAGGACAGCTCGGTCGCGAGAGCCGCGCGATCGCCGCGCGCGGGGTGAGCGCCGATGGCCGCGAGGGCATCGGCGCATTTCTGGAGAAACGCACGCCGCGCTTCGGCTGAGCGGTCTCTCGCAGATCTCGATGGGCAACGCCGCATAGCCGACGCGGCGGCGCCTTGAGACCTGCCATACTACCGCTGCGTAGGATCCTACTTGACGGTAATTTCTACTCAGTAGTAATATTAACGGAGCAGAGGGCCCCCGGCGGGCCCCCAGCGCCGCTTCTCGAGACACCCCATGAAACAGGCAGACCGGCCGCTCAACGCAGTAGAAGGGCGAACGACCCGACCGGAGGAGGGCGGGACGCAGGCGGCCTCGCCGTGGCCGGCACGACGGATCACGCAGCGCAACCGGGACTTGAAGCGCGAAGCGGTACTGCGCACCGCAGCGCGCGCGTTCAACGCGCGCGGCTATCACAACACCTCGATCGATGAGATCGCCGCGGCGCTCAACGTCACTAAGCCCACGATCTACTACTACGTCGCCAACAAGGAGCAATTGCTGCTCGAGTGCATCCTGACCGGCCTCGAGCGGGTGGTGGAGCCCTTTCGCCGGCCCCGTGATCGGCAACTCTGCGCGCGCGAGCAGCTCAACCGCACGATCCGCCACTACGCGCAGGCGATCGCTTCCGAGTACGGATGGTGCATGGTGCGCGCGGAGGACTTGGGCCTGTCGCCCGAATCGCTGGCGCCCATCAAGGCGCTGAAATCGGAGATCGATCAGGGTATGCGGCGTCTGCTGGACGAGGGGATCCGTGATGGCTCGATCGAGACCAATGACCCCAAGATGACCGCATTCGCGCTCGCCGGCGCCCTCAACTGGATCGCGCATTGGTACCGCGAGAACCAATCGATGACGCCCGCCGAGATCGCCGAGGCGTTCGTGCGCTTCTTCAATCAGGGGCTCGCGCCCCGAGCCGACGCGCCCCGCACGAGACGCAGCGCCGCGCGCTTCCGAAAATCCTCAAAGCCCTGACAGGAGCCGATGACGTGAACGCCGTTACCATCGCTGCCAAGCCGGCTCCCTACGCGCCGAAGCACAAGGTGCGATTCGTCACCGCCACCTCGCTGTTCGACGGACACGACGCCTCGGTGAACATCATGAGGCGCATCCTGCAGGCTTCAGGTGCGGAAGTCATCCACCTCGGCCACAACCGTTCGGTGCAGGAGATCGTCAATGCCGCCCTGCAGGAGGACGTGCACGGAATCGCCGTCACCTCCTATCAGGGCGGGCACGTCGAGTTCTTCAAGTACATGATCGATCTCTTGCGCAGGAGCGGCGGCGAGAACATCAAGGTGTTCGGGGGTGGGGGTGGGGTGATCGTGCCCGCCGAGATTCGCGAGCTCGCGGCGTACGGTGTCACGCGCCTGTATTCCCCGGAAGACGGCGCGACGATGGGCCTTCAAGGGATGATCGACGATGTGATCCGCTCGAGCGACTACGATCTGGCGGCGCTCGCCCCGCTCGAGAGTGAGGCGCTCGATGCACTGCGCTCCGGCAATCGCCGCGCGCTCGCCCGGGTGATCACTGCGGTGGAAAATCGTGCCTACGCCATGCGTACGCGGCAGGCGCTGTCACAGGCGGCGTCGGGGATCAAGATACCGGTGCTCGGCATCACCGGCACGGGTGGCGCCGGCAAGTCCTCGCTCACCGATGAATTGATTTTGCGCCTGCGCCTCGATCAGGATGACCGCCTGCGCGTGGCCGTCATATCGATCGATCCCTCGCGCAAGCGCACCGGGGGCGCACTTCTAGGGGACCGTATCCGCATGAACGCGATCGAGTCCGACCGGATTTTCATGCGCTCGCTCGCGACGCGCGATACCGGGACGGAGCTCTCGGCGGCGCTTCCCGAGGTCATCGCCTGCTGCAAGCTCTCGGGATTCGACCTCGTGGTGGTGGAGACCTCGGGCATCGGCCAGGGAGAATCGGCAATCGTGCCGCTCGTCGACCTGTCGCTTTACGTCATGACTCCGGAGTTCGGCGCGGCCTCGCAGCTCGAGAAGATCGACATGCTCGACTTCGCCGACTTCGTCGCCATCAACAAATTCGACCGCAAAGGCGCGCAGGACGCGCTGCGCGACGTGCGCAAGCAGTATCAGCGCAACCGCGCGAGCTTCCAGCAGCTGCCGGAGACGATGCCGGTCTACGGCACGACGGCCTCGCACTTCAATGACGACGGCCTCACCGCCCTCTATCAGGCGATCCTACCGCGCCTCGAGGAGCGGGGTCTCAAGGTGAAACCCGGCAAGCTCCCTCGAGTGCCGGTGACGGCCTCCTCCGGCGGCAGCGCGATCG
>DATHCO010000114.1:0-8206 GCA_035319505.1 Steroidobacteraceae bacterium
AGATGCGGGTATCGGCGAGGTACTTCTCGCCGAGCCGCGCGCATTGCTCCGCGCTCAAGCCGGCGAGGAGCGCCGGATAGCGCGGCCTCGACTCCTCATAGTGACGGCCCTGGAGCCCATGCACGAGGCGAGGGATATCGGCGAGCTCCATCGTACCTTCCACCTGGGAGTGAGAGGCGAGGATCTGCTCGAGGAGGGTCGATCCCGAGCGCGGCAGTCCGACGATGAAGATCGGGTCCGCTCGCGCACAACCGTAGCCGCGGCGCGCGGCGAGGAATTCCGGCGTGCAGATCGCCTTCTGCACGCGCGCATTGCGCTCGATCGGCTCCAGCCGGAAGCGCAGCTCGCTCTTCTTGAGCGCGTTGCCGAGCTCGTAGTAGCGAAACGACTGCGCGTAATCGGCGCGGTCCTCGTACGCCTTGCCGAGCGCAAAGCTCAAGTGATAGCGGTTGACGAGCGTCGCGCCGTCGCGCGCCTCCTCGCGCCGCATACAGGCGATCTCCTCATCCGTGAAGCGATAGGTCTTGAGATTCGCGAGGCTCCAGTACGCATCGCCGTAGCCCGGCGCGGCCTTCGTTGCGGCCCGGTAGGAATCGATGGCGTCCTGTTGTCGGCCGAGCGTTTTCAAGACGTGGGCGATCGAGAGGTGAATGCCGGGCGCCCGCGGCGTCGCGGCGAGAAGATCCTGATACGCGGCGAGCGCCCGGTCGTAGGCACCGAGAGAGACGCAAGCGCCGGCGTAGATCGTGCGGTAGCTTCGATTGTCGGGATCGACCTTGAGGAGCTTCTGCGCTTCCTCGAGCGCCTTCAGGCTCTTGTGCCGTTTTAGGAGAACCTCAATATAGTCGTGGCGTGCCAGATGGTAATCTGGCGCGAATACCAGCACGCTCTCGAGCAGGAACTCTGCATCGTCGTAGACATCGAGCCTCATGCCGATCTGCGCGAGGAGGCGCATCGCCTCGATGTCGTTCGGATGCGCGATCAGGTACTCGCGGATGATCCGTTCGGCCATGCCGATATCGCCGTCCGCGAACAGGCTCCTGGCGGTCACGACGACCTGCGGGAGGCTCGCGAGCTTCGCCACATGATCGGCCGCCATCTTGGCTTCCTCGGCTCGCCCGGCGGATCCGAACAGGAGCTCGAGCGCCTTCCAGCTCGCCGGCAGCGCGACGTTGATGTTCACGGCCGCGAGGTAGGCCTCGATGGCGGCGCCGGGATTGCCCGCTGCCAGACAGCAGTGACCGCGCTCCTGGTAGGCGCGACTGAAGCCCGGGTGACGCTTCTCCAGGCGTGCGAGCGTGTCGAGCGAATCGGGGATGTGCCCGAGATAGCGCTGCGCGACCGCCATGAAGTAGAGCACGTCGCGATTGTCGGGCGCGGTCGCCGCCAATCGAGCGCTCGCCTCCAGAGCCGCCGCGAAATCCTTGGCGCCGATCAGTCGCTGGATGCGCAGCACCTCGCTCTCGAGGCTCGAGACGGGCGTGCCCTCGACGCTCGAGGCAGGCGGATGGTCGATGACCGCGGCCGTCACGATGTCCCCAGTGCCTCCCTCAACTTGCCTAGCCAGGGCTCGTAGTGGCGCCATTGTTCTAGGCCCTCGCGATAGATCGGGCGGCGTACCTGTTCGGAGCTTGCGCTGTGCACGGTACGCTCGGTCTTGTGGAACTCGATGCAAATCGGCTCGAACGCGAGCTCGCAGTGCTCGAGTATGCGGCGCACGCTCGCCTCGAGATCGTCCACCAGCTCTTCGTGCTGAACTCGCAAGATCCTGCCGGGAAGCGCGGCGTCCCAGTGCGCCATCAGCTCGACGTACATCCGATAATAGCGCGCGATGTCCTCGATGCTGTAGGTGAATTGCTGCCCCGAGGCGAAGAGCTGCTTGTAGTTGCTGAAACAGCAAGCCATCGGCTCGCGGCGCGCATCGATGATCTTGGCATTCGGCAGGATGAGATGAATCAGCCCGAGGTGGCGGAAATTGTTCGGCATCTTATCGATGAAGCAAGGCTTGCCCTGGCGATACACCCGCGTGTCCTCGAGGTATTTGCGGCCCATGCGCTCGAAGTCCGCCTGGGATAGCCCGGCCAGCACGGCAGGATATCGCGGCGTCGAGTCGGTCGATTGCTCTCGTCCCTGCAGCTCCTGCACGAGGCGCGGAATGTCGGCGAGCTCCATCGTGCCTTCCACCTGCGAATGGGAGGCGAGGATCTGCTCGATGAGCGTGGATCCGGAGCGCGGCAGGCCGACGATGAAGATCGGCGAGCGATCGGGCGAGCCGTATCCGCGGCGGGCCTCGAAGAACTCCCGGGTGCAGACGGACGCCTGCAGCCGGGCATTGCGCTCGAGCGGCTCGGGCCGATAGCGGCACTCGGTTTTCTTGAGGGCGTTGCCGCGCTCGTAGTAGGAGAAGGACTCCGCGTACTCGCCGCGGTCCTCGAGCGCCTTGCCGAGCGCGAAACAGAGGTGATAGCGGTCCTCGAGCTGAACCTCAGGCGCGCGTTCGTCGGCGCGCATGCGCGCGATCTCCTCGTCCGTGAAGCGATAGGTCTTCAAGTTCGCGAGGCTCCAATAGGCCTCGCCGTAGCGCGGCCGAGCCGCCGCGGCCGCGCGATACGATTCCACCGCCTCGCTCGTCTGCCCGAGGGTCTTCAGCCCGTGCGCGAGAGAGAGATGGAGCTCGGCGGATTGATTGGGCGGGGTCTCGGCCAGGATCTCGCGATACGCGGGCAGCGCCTGCGAATAGTCGCCGAAGCCGGTGAGCACGGTCGCGAGCGTGGTGCGATAGGCGCGGTTGTTCGGATCGATCTCGAGCAGCCTCTCCAGTTCTTCCCGCGCGCGCACGTGCTTGTGGCGCTTCAAGAGCACGAGCGCGTACTCGTAGCGCGCGACGTGGTGATCGGGCGCGAGCTTGAGGACGTTCTCGAGCAGGAACTCCGCATCGTCGGCCACGTCGAGATCGATGCCGATCTGGGCGAGGAGGCGCATCCCTTCGACGTGATCGCCGTGCGTGAGCAAGTACTGGCGCACGACGTGCTCGGCGAGATAGATGTCGCCGTCGGCGTACATGCCGAACGCGGAGAGGATCTCCGCGGGGAGTGAGCCGAGTTTCTCGACCTCGGCGGCGGCGCGCTTCGCTTCCTCCTCTCGGCCGGTCATCCGGAAGAGGCCGGCTAGAACGCGCCAGCTCGCGGGGAGCGAGGGGTTCAACTTGACCGCGCGCATGAAGGAGTCGATCGCGGGCTGAGCGGCGCGCAAGGCGACATAGCAATGGCCCCGTTCCTGAAAAAGCCGCGCGAATTTCGGGTGATGCCGCTCGAGCTCCTCGAGCGCTCGCAGCGCCTCGGGGATGCGCCCGAGCAGCCGCAGCGCCACCGCGATCATGTAGAGCACGTCTCGATTCTGCGGAACTTGGGTACGCAACGCTTGAGCCGCCGCGAGCGCCGCGGCAGGCTCGTTTCGCTCGAGGAGCGAGCGAATGCGCAGCACCTCTGCCTCCACGGGCGAGGGATTCGAGCTGTGAATGACGGCCGCCATTTTTAACGCCAAGGCGGGCATTGCTGCCCGCCTAGGAGCCTGTCTGGGCAATCCGCGTGAGCCGCGTTGGCCGGGTGAGGATGCGGATGCAAGGCGCGCGGCGCAGGCCGTGGCGGGCACCACGGCCAAGACGCGCAACGCCGCAGACGCGCCTCACCGGCCAACCCGGCGGGACCGGACAGATTTCGCTTCATCCGTCGTTGTCGCCTCCTCATTGGGTGCCGACCCAACTTCGTCGGCTCCGCCTCGGCTGAAGCGAAATCTGTCGCGGTCGCGGCCACGTGGATTGCCCAGACAGGCTCCTACATCCTATCGCACCCGCGGGGCTGCCGAGAACAGGCCCGCGGGGGCCCGGCCTCGCCCTCAGAACTTGTAACCGATCTTGACACCGGCGACTCGGGGCCGGATCACCGTCTCCGCCTTGATGAACTGGAAGGAGTTGGTGAAGACGCTGGCATTGACGTTGGTCAAGTTCTCGGCGAAAAACTGCAGATTCCACGCCTCCTTCGCGAAGCCGAAGGAGGCATCATAGGTCGTAAAGCCGGGCTGGAAATAGTTATCCACCGTGCCCACGCCGGAATTGGAGCTTCCGACATGCTGCGCCCCGATCTGCGCGAACGACTTGGTATCGCCTAGATTGAAGTCGTAGCGCACGCGCAGGTTTGCTTGCACCTCGGGCGCATTCGCGAGATGCGCGCCCACGTTGCTGAACACATTCGGGATCGGCTGCAGCGTCTTGGGGTTCAGGATCGGCCCGCCGTAGTATGGGCTCGCCGGGTTGTTGTCGATGATGACGGGCGAATTGGTTTGCACGCCGTCATTATTCGACACAGCGCCGATCACCGTCAGCCCTTCCGTGACGCGTGCGGTGAGCTGCAGCTCCACGCCGCGCACGCGGTAGTTCGGGCCGTTGGTGACGAAGGTGAGATTGCCGAATCCGCCTTGCGGATCGAAGAACTCGACGATCGCATTCTTCCAATCCTCCTGATACACGGCGCCGTTCACTTCCAGGCGACGACCCAGCCACTCGGTCTTGAAGCCGAGCTCGTTGTTGATCAGGCTGTCGGGGGAGTAGGTCTTGGGCGAGAACCACTGCGGAACCCCAGCGATTTTTTGCTGCTGCGAGGAGCCGCGATTGAAACCACCGGGACGAAATCCCTGAGACCACGTGTAGTAGACCAGGACATCAGAGTCGACGTGCCAGGTCAAGTTCGCGCGACTACGGAATCCGTGGTACTCGGAGCTATTCGGATCCTGCAGCGCGAGATCGGTCCCGTAGGGAGCGCTCCCCAGGATGCCGATGCCCCCGGGCTTGCCGTTTCCGTTGGTCGCTGAGGTGCAGGGACCGTAATAGGTCGTGGGCGCGAAGGCCTTGCAGTAGAAGCTCCCGACATCGCCGCCCGTGACGTCCTCATTGAAGCGGTAATAGCGCGTGCCCGCAGTGAGGGTCAAGGTCTTCGGGATGATGTCGAAGTCGGTCGAGCCGAAGATGGCTCTCTGGAAAATATTGCGCTTGGCGTCGTCGAAGAAGCCGACGTTCTCGTTGCGCACGCCCGGGAGGTTCGTAAAATCGCCCGGCCACGGTTGCACGGGGTTGAAGCAGTTCACATTGTCAGTCGGTGAGCAGTTCGGAACGGACTTGTAGAGCCATTGGGTCAGGTCCGTGATGGTGAACTGTTCCCAGTAAAGGCCGATGATCCCGCGCCCGCGCCAGTCATCCGGCGTGCTCAGGCGTAGCTCGTGGCTCTGGTGCGTGTTCTGCTCGCTTTCCTGCCAGGTCGATGCCGGCGTGTTGCAGAAGCCCATGGCGGGATTCGAGGAGTATCCCGCGCACTGATAGTAGTAGCCGTACACGCCGCGAGCGTAATTCGTGTAATCCTGTTGCTGCTCGATGTTGCGCACGAGGTAGGCGCCGCTGTAAACGAGCTTGAGGTCGCCGACCTTTCCATCGAGCGTGAAGGCGGTGTCCTCGTAGCGGTCCTTGTTGTACGAGGGCTCGAACAGCGCAACCGAGAGCGGCGGCAGAGGCTCGCCGCCCACCGGCTCGCCCTTGGCGTCATAGGTGATGCCCTCGGGGCCGTTCGGCATTTCGTAGAACACGCCCTGCGAGTACATGTTCTGGTAGCTCTGGGTGAGCAGCGCATCCCAGTCGTCATTGATCTTGTACAGCACCGATGCGCGAATGCCCGTGTAGGTGACGGGATTGAACGCATTCTGGAGTAAGTTGTTGTTGTTGATGACCAGGCTGTTGGTCGGCACCACTCCGCCGTTGCCGCTCGCAAGGCCTTCATCGGTCCCGTAGCGCTGGAAGGTGGCGGGAACGTTATTGATGTAGCCGCCGCGGCTGTCAGTGTAGATCACCGCGCGTACCGCCAAGGTGTCGGGAATCAGGGGCACGTTGATCACCCCGTCTGCGCTCGCGTTCGGATCTCCGTGCGCGGTGTAGCTGTAGGATGCATCGACGTTGCCCTCGGTCACATCGAGTTTGGGCTTGTTCGTGATGTAGCGCAGCACGCCTGCTTCGGCACCCGAACCGAACAGCGTGCCCTGCGGCCCCTCGAGCACCTCGATGCGCTCCAGATCGACGGCGTAGACATCGAGGTTGCGCCCCGGGATCGCCGCCGACTGATCATCCAGGTACACAGAGACGTTGGGGATGGGGCCCGTGGTGCCGGTGCCTTGCTGGCCGGTGATGCCGGCGCTCACGCCGCGCATGAAGACCGTGCTCTGCCCCGGCCCCGCCGATGCCTGGGTGACGTTCGGCAGGTACTTGATGAAGTCATCGAAGGTGGTGACGTTGAGCTGCTTCAAGGTGTCGCCGGTCAACGCCTGGATAGTGATCGGCACATCCTGCAGACTTTCCGTGCGTCGCTGTGCCGTGACGGTGATCTCGGCAATCGTCTCGGTCGGCTCTTCGGCGGTGGCCGTCTCCGTCGCCGTGGCCGCGTGCGCGACGCCTGCGGTCGATCCGCTCAAAATGGCCGCGATCGCGCAAGATAGCTTCTGCTGTGAATTCATGGCATCCCCTTGGCGTGGCTCTCTAATGCTCGTCGCATGGACGCGCCGTGCGCGTTTGTTGCGGAAGAATAGCATTGCGGCCGCCGAACGGAAGTCTTTTTTGTTGCTGGCAGGCATCAACCACATGCTGAATTTCGATTCAACTATGCGAAAATTCGATGTGATCGGAGCGCGATCTCGCGCTCAGGACGGTGCCGACGACCCCAGCCGGGCGGGAAAGCCCGGAGCCCGGAGCGCTGTGCCCGTGGCATCCTCGAGGAGCTTGACGATCATCGTGGACCAAGCGCTTCCCCCATACCGGGCACGGCCCTCGATGAAGATCTGCTCCATCAGCGCAGCGAGCGGCAGCGGAACACCGAAACGGCGCCCGAACGCGACGGCAAAGCCCGCATCTTTGCACGCTAAATCCATGGTAAAACCAATGTCATAGCTACCGTTCAGGATGAGCTGGCTCTCGGTCTCGTGGACGAAGCTCGTGCCCGAGCTCGCGGCGATCGCATCGTAGGCCCTCGCGAGATCCACGCCCGCCTTCGCGCACAGCATCAATGCCTCGCCGGCCGCGATCAGGTGAATGAAGGCCAACATGTTGGTGACCACTTTGGTGACCGCCGCCTGCTCGATGCCACCGAGGTGAATGACTCGTCCGCCCATTGCCTGAAGGGCGCTCTCGTGCGCCGCGAACGTGTGTTGCGCGCCGCCAACAAGTATCGTGATATCGCCCGCCGCAGCGCGATGCACCCCGCCGGTCACCGGACAGGCGAGCGTGGCGATACCCTGCCGTTTGGCCCGCTCGGCAAGCGCTCCGATCTCGGCATAGTCGTTGGTGCTCATCTCGATCCAGGTGCCGCCGGAGGCGAGCAGCGGCAGGGCCTCGCTCAATACCGCCGAAGTCGCGGCGGGCGAGGGCAGACAGGTGATGAGGCAGTCGCTCATGCGCGCAAGCTCTGCCACCGACCCGACCCAGCGAGCTCCTGCTGCGAGCACCGCATCGGCTGAGCGCCGCTCCAAGTCATACACCGCGAGGTCGAATCCGCCGCGCGCAAGATTGGCGGCGAGGTGCCGCCCTAAGTGGCCGAGTCCGACGAAACCGTAGCGCATCAAGAGCCCCTCACGATCACGCTCATTCAGTGTCCGCAGTACTCTTCCGAGCCTCTGGCGGTACTCATCCGAGCGGCCGGTTCGCCATCTCGAGATGCAGCGCGCCCTCCGCGGCATACGGGTGCGCAAGCGCGACCGCCTCGTTGAGCTCCACGCCAAGCCCCGGAGCCGTCGGAGGGATCACGTACCCGTCCTCCCAGCGAATCGGTGTCTTCAACAGCTCGGCGTGAAAGCCGCCCCAGCGCTGAATGCTCTCCAGGATCAGAAAGTTGGGGCTACAGGTCGCGAGCTGAATATTGGCGGCACCGGCGATGGGCCCGCAGTACAGGTGCGGGGCGATCTGTGCGTAGTAGACCTCGGCGATCGCGGCGATCTTTTTCGACTCGAGCAGGCCGCCCGATCGGCCCAGGTCCATCTGCAGGATATTGGCTGCGCCGGTGGCGAGCACGCGCGCAAACTCGTACTTCGTCGTGAGCCGCTCGCCGGTGGCAATCGGAATGCGGGTGTTGCGGGCGACGAGCGCCATCTGTTCCGGCATCTCGGGCGGCACGGGCTCTTC
>DATHCO010000115.1:0-4412 GCA_035319505.1 Steroidobacteraceae bacterium
AAACGGAGCCAACACGGACAATAGCCACTCGATTCGCGCGTCGCTCCTCTGGCAGCCGACGGACAATCTCACGATCCAACCAACCGCTCTGTACGAGTACGATGATCTCGCCGCTCCTCCCTCGGTCGATGTGAATGGCTATCCGACCCACCCCACGACGCCGTCGGTCTGGGCCCACTAAGAGCCATTCGACTCGCCGGAGCCGCAGACGAACAGTCTGAGTTTCGGCAGTCTCAAGGCGGTCTATCGCCTACCCGAAGCCGCTATCACCTCCGCGACCGGGTATTTCAACCGCAACTTCGTCAGCTTGGAAGATACCGCCGAGGGGTTCGATGCCGCGTTGGTGCTTCCAGCGTACGACGCCAGCGCGGGTGGAATCGGCAATTCGGTGAGTGACCGCGGCCCCGGGCTACTCGAGGAGGACACCACACGACAGCTTTCACAGGAGCTTCGCATCAACTCCACCACCCCGCTGTCCCTGCCCGGTAACCTTGGGGGTCTTGACTATGTCTTTGGCTATTTCTACCAGGATCTTCATTCCAACGATGCTCTCGACACTTTTGCTCAGCAAGGCGTGAAGGTTCTGGGTGGTCCCTATCTTTACGTCGAAAGCCAGCCCGAGACCATCATCCAGAACGCGGTCTACGGGAATTTGAACTGGCGGATTTCTCCGGAGTTCGAATGGCAGGCTGGATTTCGCCACTACCACTACGTCCTGGGCGCTCACTCCGTGGAATAGTATGGACAGCTATCGCCGCAGGGGTACCCCGCGGCGATAGCTGTCCATACTATTCCACGGCATCGATCGCGGCCACCGGCACCATTCCAAGCACCACTTTCACCTTCCACATCGATCCGAACCACATGGTGTACGCGACGGTGGCCAAGGGATTTCGCCTCGGCGGGGTCAGCGGAGACGCCGGGCCGATCCCCGTGGCTCCCGCCAGCAACACCAACCCCCTGTTCGCCTCCAGTGTCGCCAACGAGTGCGCAGTGCAGGCCAAGATACTCCTCATCCCTGTTTCGAGCTGCAGTAAGACCATATTTCTTCCCGCACCGGTCACTTTCAACTCCGACTCGGTGTGGAGTTACGAGCTCGGGGAAAAGTCCTCTTTCCTCGACCATCACATGATTCTCAACATCGACGGATACCTGGAGCGGTGGAATGACCCGCAGACGCCCACCGAGCTTGCGGGATTCGGCTTGTCGGTCAACGGAGCCGACGCTCGCGTCTGGGGCCTCGAGGTGGAGCTCGACACGCTGCTCCCGCGGGGCTTCAGGTTCACGCTGAATGGCAGTTACACCCACAGCGAGTACTTGCAAAACAGCGCCATCACCGGGTTCCTGAAGGGCATGGCGATTCCCGATACGCCGCAGGGGTCGGGGTCCGCAATCCTGCACTGGGATCACGATTTGGCGGATGGCCTGTCGCTGTTCAGCTCGATCGAAGCGAACTACACGGGTACGAGGACCGATTTGCCCTTCGGCGTGACCGCGACGCTCGACAATATCCAGCAGGTATTGCTCCATATGCCGGCCTACGCCGTGGGCAATCTGCGCTTCGGGGTCAAGGACCGTCAGTGGACAGCGACGCTGTTCGTCGACAACTTCACGAACAATCATACGCTGGTGGACCCGCAGCCCAATGGCGGCCTGCAGACATCGGCGTTCGAGCGGCTCGTGATGCTCCGCCCGCTGACGGCCGGCGTCGATATCCGATACCGCTTCGATTGATGAGCACTCTAATTTGGCATATACGCGATGCGGATGTGTCATCAGCGCCCATCTCGATGTGCAATTCGACGGGAGCTTCGCCTCGAAACAGTACTTCGAGCTGGTCAACGAGGACAGAATCGCGCAGGATGCGTATGAGCTCCTCAACGCGAGAGTCGCCTGGCACAGCGCGGACGACAAGTGGCAGCTGGGGGTATGAGACAAGAACATCACGAACCGCTTCTGCATCACGAACGCCTACGACCTGCAAGCGCTCGGATTCGACTACCTGCACCGGGGCTTGCCGCGCGAATTCGGCGCCGATGCGTCCTGCCATTTTTAGAATTCCGGCGCGGACTGGACCGGCGTGAGCTCGAGGAAGCTCGACGACGGGAGGGAGCTCGATGACCGCGAGCGAGGAGCGAAGCTACGTCTCGGGCGCGAGCGCACAGCCGCTCGTCTACTGGTGCGTCGATGAGGTGCTGAAGGCGGCCGCCGCGCAATCGCCTCAGCGGCTCGGCCTCGCGGCTCCCTTCCAGTCGCTCTCGTTCAGCTTCGCTGAGCTCGACGCCGAGGTCGAGCGGGTGGCGCGCGGCCTCGTTGCGCTCGGTCTCGAGCGGGGCGATCGCATCGGCATTTGGTCACCCAATTGCGCGGAATGGATCTTGACCATGTTCGCCGCCGCGCGGGCGGGGCTGGTGCTCGTCAACATCAATCCCGCCTACCGCACGAGTGAGCTCGAATTCGCGCTGCGCTTGACCGCATGCCGAGCGCTCGTCTTTCCCGCGCGCTTCAAGACGAGCGACTACGCGGGGATGCTGCGCACCCTGATTCCCGAGTTGGCCGCGGCCGATCCGTGCCGTCTGGCGACGGCGGCCTTCCCGGCGCTGCGCTGGCTCATCCTGCTGGGAAGCCACCCCATGGAGGGGACGCTCTCGTTCGCGCAGTTGAAGACGGCGGGCGAAGCGCTCGAGAAGCGAACACCCGATGCCGACGAGATCTTCAATATTCAGTTCACGAGTGGCACTACCGGGACGCCCAAGGGTGCGGCGCTCACGCATTTCAACATCGTGAACAACGGCTTTTTCGTAGGCGAGGGCATGCGCCTTCAGGCCGAGGACAAGCTCTGCATCCCCGTGCCGCTCTATCATTGCTTCGGCATGGTGCTCGGCGTGCTCGCGGCCATGACTCACCGGGCCGCAAGCGTGCTGCCCTCGGATGCCTTCGATCCGCTCACCGTGCTCGACACCGTGGCGCGCGAGCGCTGCACAGCCCTTCACGGGGTGCCGACCATGTTCATCGCCGAGCTCGAGCATCCGCTCTTCAAGGAGTTCGACCTGTCGTCGCTGCGCACCGGGATCATGGCGGGCTCGCCCTGTCCGACCGCCGTCATGCGCCGCGTGGTCGAGGAGATGCACATGCCGGAGGTGACCATTTGCTATGGCATGACGGAGACGAGCCCGGTGAGCTTTCAGACTCATCCGGACGATCCGCTCGATCGGCGGGTAAGCACCGTCGGACGCATCCACCCGCACGTCCAGGTGAAGATCGTGGACAGCGCGGGGCACATCACGCCGCGGGGCGTTCCCGGAGAGATCTTCACCCGTGGCTACAGCGTCATGCGCTGCTACTGGAACGATGAGGCACGCACGCGCGAGGTCATCGATGCGGGCGGCTGGATGCACACCGGGGATCTCGGAGTGATCGACGATCAGGGCTATTGCAACATCGTGGGGCGGGTGAAGGACATGATCATCCGCGGCGGAGAAAACATCTCGCCGCGCGAGATCGAGGAGTTCCTGTACCGCCATCCCGCGGTGCTGGATGTCGCGGTGGTCGGTGTTCCCGATCACAAATTCGGCGAGGCCGTGGCGGCTTGCATCCGCTTGCGGCCGGGGCATGCCGTGACCGAGGAAGACATCCGGGAGTATTGCCGCGGCCAGATCGCCCACTACAAGGTGCCGCGCTACGTGCGCTTCGCCGAGAGCTTTCCGCTCACGGTGAGCGGCAAGGTCCAGAAATTCCTCATTCGCGAGAGCCTGAGCGCCGAGCTCCATCTCTCCGAGGAGCCTCACGCGTGACCCCAGGAGCCGAACACCTGACCCATGAAGTCGTCGTGGTAGGCGCGGGGCCCGCGGGAAGTGTTGTGGCACGGCGCTTGCGCAGTTGGGGTCTCGACGTCGCGCTGGTCGGATCGGCCTCGCGCTCTGCTTTCGAGGGGGTGTCCGAGAAGGCGCGTGCACTCCTCGCGGAGGAGGGAATCGAGACCGAGGGTGCGCTCATCGAGGGACCGCTCCCTCGGGAGGGCCTCTGGTCAGGACGGCGGGTCGAAGGGCGAGAGTGGCTGGTGGATCGCGCGCAACTCGCGGCGGCTCTTCGCGCCCGAGCCCGCGCGTCGGGGGTCCACGTGCGCGAAGGGCTCGCGCTCGCAATGTCGAGGGGGCCGGGCGCGTGGCACATCCACCTGCGCTCGGGCGAAATGCTGGCGGCCCCCCATCTCGTCGATGCGCGCGGGCGGGGGGCGCACGCTGGGGGCAGGCTTCGCACGGGAGCCGCGCCGGCGGAGCGCGGTCCGCTCCTTCTCGCCTACGGCCAGCGGTATCGGCCGCTCGGCCCGCACCGTCCCGAGACGCGCATCGAGGCGGCCGACTTCGGCTGGTGCTGGTGGGCGCGGAACGAGCGAACGCTCTGGGTGCAGG